>JAYTMU010000083.1:0-3557 GCA_043728195.1 Bdellovibrionales bacterium | reverse complement strand
GCAGCTATATACGCACAAAACTTGTCAGCAAATGAAGTCGAATGGGAAATGTCCAAGTTAAAAGAATTCGAAAAATGGGACGTCTTTCTAAAAGCGGCGTTTGCAAAAAAAATGACTGCCGATTTAAAAGTTCCCTTTGTCTGTCCGTCTTTGAATATAGCGAAGCAAAGCATATTTTTGCTAAACCGTGGTCAGCTGGACCAGTTACTACCTTTTTGCATTGCATCGCCATCATTGATAAAACCGATTAACCAATCAGTTGCGCTGATGACAGACGTTGCTGCGCTAGCCCAACATCTGCGGGCAACTGGCGCTACTAAAATCCTACTAGTAAACGTAATGGCTCAGGGAACGAAACGGTCGTTTATAAAGGACTTTGAAAGCAGCGATAACATCTTATGGGTGGAATCAGCAGCCGCTATGTCTAAAAAACCCAACGGGGTGGACGAAGTTATCGATTTGAAATTAGATGATTATGGCATCCGTGACTTAGATAAAAGGCGCGAGATCATAGCCAAAGGCAGTGAACTAAGTTACAATCAGCTTAAGAAGTTAGCCGAAAAATTCGGTTTGTAACCCATCGAAAGAGATACAATTTTTATGAGAAAACCTACAGAAAACCCCGAGATTTTTAAACGTCGTCGAAAAAAAGTAATGGCTAGTATGAATGGCGCGGCCTTAATTGTTGCTGCCCATCCAGAACAACTACGCAATGATGATGTACAGCATTTCTACCGCCAAGATTCGAATCTTTATTATTTAACGGGATTTGAAGAACCGGAAAGTTTTTTAGTGCTGCGACCAGGAAAAAATCCAGAGTCTGTTTTATTCGTTCGTCAAAAAAACGTTGAAAGAGAAACTTGGGACGGATTTCGCTATGGTCCTGAAGGTGCAAAGACAGCTTTCTTAATGGACGCTGTTTTTCCGGTTGAAGATTTTGCCAAACAATGTGTTGAGCTTTTAAAAGGCTATGAAGAAGTTTACTACCGTCAGCACAAAAATAAAGATGCTGATTTAATGATTGAAAAAGTGCTGCTAGATTTAAAGCGTGCCTATGGCCGTTCTGGCTACGGACTGCTAGCCGTAAAAGATGCCGATACATTTTTAGGGGAACATCGCTTACGTAAAGATGACGATGATATTTCGAACTTAAGAAAAGCCTGTCAGATTTCAGCCGAAGCCCATGTCGCAGCAATGAAGTTTACAAAACCCGGGGTGACCGAGCGCCAAATTCAAGGCGTACTATCATACAACTTTTATATGAAGGGTGCTGCCCGAGTTGGTTATCCGTACATTATTGCTTCGGGCAGTAACGCCACAACGTTGCACTATAATTTCAATGATCAAGTTTGCAAAAAAGACGACTTGTTATTAATAGATGCGGGCGCCGAATTTAATTATTATACGGGCGACATCACAAGAACTTACCCGGTCAGTGGTAAATTTACTGCAGCCCAAAAGAAAGTTTATAGCGGTGTATTAACAATTCAAAAAGAGCTTATTGCGTACTTAAAACCCGGAATATTTTTTAAAGATTTGCATGAAATGGCTGCGGATCGATTAACTGATTTAATGCTTGAACTTGGATTAGTATCTGGGCGTAAAGAAGATGTGATCAAATCAAATCAGCATAAAAAATATTACCCGCATGGGGTTGGGCACTGGTTAGGTATGGATGTTCATGACGCTGGTTTGTATTTTATCAAAGGTGAGCCCCGTCCGATGGAAGCTGGCATGTGTTTTACGATAGAGCCCGGTTTATACATTCCAATAGATGACATGTCTGCACCTGCTGAATTGCGCGGAATAGGCGTGCGCATTGAAGACGATATTGTGATGACCGCAAATGGCTGTGATGTCATGACATCAGGTGTGCCGAAAGAAATTTCAGAAATTGAAGCGATTGTAGGAACTGCAAGCTAGGCAGTTTCTGGTTATTCTAAATTGATGCTTTCTTCTTTTCTAAGATTGCCAGATTTTAAATCTATGAACTGAATTTGCGCTACCAGCGGCGCAGCTGTGTCAGTTTCATCTGAAAATAATTTTATAATTACATAAAAATCAGACGCGCTATCTTGCGCCACCTTAAGCTTTTTAATTTCATCAATTTCTGAAACAAATTTTGTAGAAAGGCCAGCAATTTCGATGCGTGCAGGTTTTTGGTATTTTAATAAATATTTTTTCAGTATTAAAGATTTTGCAGATGATGACTCTATACTTAAAACCTGGGCGCGTTCAACTTTACCTTTAAAAATTAGAACCATCCCAATTACAAACATTAGAGCAACTAGCCATTTCGCTATTTTATCCACAGAATGACTCATATAAATCTGTGTCCCATCCAGTTGTTCATTTCAGCTATTTTTAAAAGTTCACTTTCTGATTGAAAAAGTTTGTCGTCTCTAGACGCAGCACTAACTGCCATTTGCAAATGGGTCGCAGCTTTCAAAAGCTCGGTATCGCCGGTCGAATTTCCGCTAGCAAAAAATGGATAGACGCCGCCGGTCTGTTTCAGTAGCGCTTCTACTTTACCTTCTTTATACGTGATAGGATAAACAGCTTCACTGCTAACAATATCTTGCAGAACTTTAGTTTCAACGCCGATTACATTTTTTTCAGTTAAACCTAATGCAAGCGCCCCCGGTTCGACCGCCCAACGTATTGATGCCGTGACAATAAAAATGTGAATCTGGTTTTCTAAAAACAAATCGATTAATTTTTTTTGCTCTGTAAAGACAGGAATTGGTTGTATGGAATTAAAAGCCTGTTGGCTCCATTTACGTACCTGCTCTACGGGTTGCGACTGATTGATTTGCGCTAACCAAGCGTAGGCAGACCTAGGATCGCCGTTTATTTTTTTCATTTCTTGGTAATGGCTCCAGGGATTTGTTGGAAGACTTACGCATTTATTATCAATTTGGTAATTAAAGAAATTTTCTCCAAGATCGCTATCCCATAGGGTTCCATCTGCGTCGAACGCCGCGAATAATGGAAGGCCACTTGTCTTTAATTCCACAATAGTTTGCTTGATTCGAGCCCAATACTGGTCGGGAAACGGCTTGTAATTCATATGCTGATGTTAGTCGGTCTGTTTGTGATTTGTCATCATCAGTTTAACTGGCTAATTAGCTGTTTTCTGCACTTTTGCTTGTTATCGCAGTCAAGATACGTTGAAATAAAACCATGAATTCAGAGACTCAAAATATACATTACCGCATTGCGCAGATTGCCGACGTCGAAGATGTTTACAATTTCGAGTTCAATTTAAAAATGTCAGCTATTCAAGATGAGTACGAGCGCCAAATGGCCGTCTGGAGTTCTGCATTCCGGAAGGAAGCTTTAGAACATTATTTTAAACTGGGTTGGAGTTTCGTTGCATTAAACCAAAAAAACGAAATTCAAGGATTTTTTTTGGGACAAGCGTTACTTTTTTTTGATCATCAAACACAAACGTTATGGTTGGAATATTTAAGTGGAGTAAATTCTGAAATTGAAACAGAACTTGTTGATATTGCCTACCGATTAGCAAAAGAAAAGCACCTACAGCGCGTTTTGTT
>JAYTMU010000082.1:0-9874 GCA_043728195.1 Bdellovibrionales bacterium | reverse complement strand
AAGCTGAACAGTCTGGTCTTCCAAGACGCGGAATAGCTGAATTTTTCCGTTATCAAATTTTAGGCGCTGCAGTTGCTTTTCTTTTCGGTATGTTACTTCGCGGAACACGACTTCTGTTGTGCGCAAAGGAAAGGCTACATCCAAGGCCAGGTAAAGCTCGGCAAGTGTTTGCAGCTTTGGGGCTGCGACCTGGGTTTTCAAGCAACTTTGAATATTTTTTTGAAATGGAGTGAGTCGTCTTTTAGACTCTGCAAAACTGCCAGTGAAGCTGACATTAAAAAAAAAGATCAAAGAAAATAAAAAAGCCATAATCGACATAGCTTGAAGCTTAGTACTTTTTAAGGTGCAAATCTAGCCTCAATTATAACTGAACTATTTTAATTCCTGAAGAATTTGTTTTTCCGTATTTTTAATCCAAGCAGCGGCGGCTCCTACTTTTGCGACCTGAGCCCGACCACGACAACTTATATAATTTCCTTTGATAATGCTTTCATCAATTCGAACACTATCTTCGTCAGCTGCAACAGCTGAGTTAATGCCAATGACTTTCAATACGCCATCTTCATGCAGAAATTGTGGGCCGCCCGAATCACCTTGGCAGAGCGAATTTTTTGAAGTTTTACTTGTGAAATATCGATCACTGTATTTATGGAAGTTAGTATCAACAGTGATAACACCTTTACGTAATTGACCTGCGCTGGTGTCGAATTTACCTTTGGGATCTAGATAGTCGACAGCTCTACCAAACCCGTAAACGTAAATTAATTTTCCGGAATAATCTGCGGTGGAATCTGCATCAATAGCGACGGGCGCAAACCCATTTGGCAGCAATCCTTTGAAAACAAGAACGGCTAAATCATGATCATTCTGGGGGAAATACTGAATATCGGTGTTTTTTTTCAATTGCGGATGCAGTTCAATATCTAAATATTTTCCATTCTCTAGAACCCAACCTTTAGTTTCTGTATTGTACTGGGGATGAACGTTGAAAGCGTAACCTAATCGTCTGATAGGCATGCCTTTTGATTTAGTTTGTGTCGCAAAAACGATATTAAAGTTTTCGACTCCAGGTACGGTTGGACCTGATAGGCAATGTGCCGCAGTTAAGACTGTGTTTTTCCCTATTAAAACTCCGGTACAATACGTGATGATCTGACGATTGCTATCTAGAAGCTCTACCGCTACAACGGAACGCGAAGCTTTGGTTGTTGGGTCAGTGATAACCTGCCCGTCAATGATGTGCGATTGTACTAAAGGATCGACGGCTGCGACTTCGCCTTTATTTTGAAACTTTTCAGTTCCGCAGGCAGTTAGAAGCAGCACTGTTGTAAGAAATTGGACCACTGGCTTTATAGACAAACTGACCTCCGACGCAAACGCTTAAAATACATTTATACTGCACTTTAAACTTTACTGCTGAAGTTCGTAAGGGACTGGGAAAATATTTCTTTACTGTCTAACTTATAAGTATCGAATTCTAGTAATGCCGTTCAGTTAACCACTGCTCAAGGTTTATTGTTGTCGTAAAATCCCGAAACGCACCTTCAGGGGAAGCTGCTAAGAAATCACCGAAGGGAATTATACTGTATTCAAAGTGTACGCGGATACGGACGTCGAATCACGTGCGTAAAAAATAATGGTTCAGTTTTTTAGACTGAACCATGTTGATTGCTGAGGTCAATTTTAGGTAGGGGTTTTGGCCCACTTTTGATTAGAAATGCCACGTTGTTGAAAAAACTAGAATGCATATCACAATGATCATAAATAAGAGTAGGTGCTTTATAATGGGCTTTAACTCATCAGATAAAGGCTTTTCTGGCCAATTCATTCGATAAAAACCGAATCCCACAAGTCCATTTGGCGCTTCAAAATTCCAAAATAATCCGGCACAAAAATATAAGGTAGAAGAAACAACTAAATTCCAAAACCAAGTTACGGGATAGTACCCATCTCTTAACCAGAGATAGCCATCGTAAAACCAGCTTGCAGATAATAATAAAAGTATAATCGCTAAGACCGCATCACTAATTTTACGCTGATTTTTCAAGACTTGAAAAAGTACTCCAATGGACCATGGGGCTGTTAAATAAGTTAATACAGACATCGCTGATCCAGAAACATAGTCCCATGTGGGATCATTTGTGTAGGGGCCAGCAAAGGTCACGAAAGAGCCTGCTATGGCGAAAGTCACTAATTTCCAAGGTCTAGTTAAGTAATAGCGATATTTAAAGACTTCAATTTTGAATCGACTGAAATCTTTTATAATTATCCAAGCGGCGAACCCAACGCAGATCATCCAAATAGCTAAATACACAAATCTATAGTCTTCCATACCAAATTATTGCATTTGAAAAATAATATGTGAACATAAACCTTGATGCTAAAAACATATTCCATCATTTATAAAATTATAGGCACGATATTTTGTATAGTTGCACCAGGGGTGTTTTTTGGTATTGTTGCTGATAGAGTTCCTATTAAGAATGGGATATTCATTTTTTTAATATTTTTAGCAACAGGAATTTTATTCTTTATTATTGGTCGAGATTTGAAAAACCTTAAAACAAGAGTCTTATTTACATTAACTCCGGTCGCAGGATTATTAACGATTTTATTTTGCTTTTTGGCGGTTAAATCGTATCAGGTTAGTGAGTTTGTAAACCTCTTAATTCAAGGATTGTTGGCTTTATTCTTTGCATTGTCTGGGATTTTTGTTCATTCAGATAAAATAAAATCTAAACTCAGTTAATTTGACTGAACAAAAATCAATCCAACTGAAGCCCAGTGCATACATTTTTGCTTTAGCCTTTTGGAGCAAAGTAAATAGAAACGTAAACCATCAATCAAGTTGCACAACGGGGGGTAGCTTCCCGATTGCATGGATGCAAATATTTCGATTGTTAACTGAACGGCATTACGAATTATAGATTTAAGTACTTCACTACGTCCACATCAGGTGGATTTTCTACCCCGGCACCGGGTTTTGGGCCGGTAAGCTCTTCTAAACTAAAATCCATACGGGCATCATACCGGCGCTCGATTTGATTTCTTAACCAACGCTCGCGGGCATACCATTCGCGCTTATTATTATTATCACCACATGTTGCAAGTTCTTGTGCTTCGCTTGCACCCCATCGAAGTTCAGCACAGTGGTAAGGATCGAAACTAATTTGAAAAAGTCGCTGCCGAACTTGATCTAAAGTTAATTGTTGTACAGCACCATTTGATTTTGTGTACTGAATTTGGCACTGTGCAACCACTTGGTTGTAGCTATTTAGCATGTCGCCTTTTATATTTGCTCCTGGATACACAAGACGTGGATCCCGTGCTGCAAATAATTGAACCATTTGCTCAGCCGTGTCTCGTAATTCTTTGAACGACGTTTTTAGGCGCGCGTCCCGCGAAGGGGTTGAATACTCTTCCCATTCGCCAGAGGTTCCGTAAATATTTGCTGGTAGTCGCTCTGGATGGGCTTTTGCAGCAACCCCTGCAGTTATTCCACCTTGTACGGCGTGCACCCGGTCTTGCACCGTCTGGCATAAGTCTTCACTTAAACTTTTAATCTCTACCATGGGATCTAATTTTAAATTACCTTTAGACATCTTAATGCGAACGTAATCGTAATAGCTGTACGTTGTGCCTTCATTTTGAAAAACACCTTTTTTCCAATCTGCGAAACTTAAGTTCGTTCCGAAAAATTGTTCTAAGCTGTGTAATGGAAGAGCATTGTCTTTTAGCGGCTTCAAAACTCCGCCAACGTACGAGCCCACTGCAGCGTCGAACTGTGCGCCTTCAATATAGATAGGTCGAAAGTTTTTGAACCCAGCACCGTGTGCAGGCCGACTGCGCGCGAATTTTGTGCCGAACAGGCCCGAGGTTAAGCTGTTGTCCGGGTGCGCGTCGATAAAATAGATTTTTCCGTCATCAGTAACTTTGTAAACGATGGCTACGTGGCCGTTGGGATCATAAATATTAGTTCCGGGAATAATTCCACCACGTGAAATTTCAACAGGATAAAAATCTGTGTAAAGGCCGTCACTATCGATGTTTTCAAAGTAATGACGAAAATTTGCGGAATAAACCGAATTAGCAATGGTCTGACTTACAACCTTTACGGCATTCGGAAACGTCCACATGCCGCCAACTTTTTTCGGTAAGAAATTTAAGCGCGATGTCACTTCGTTGCCATGATTTGAATACCGTAAGTCGCCCGTATTATCAGGAACATTTCGTTTCGATATTCCGTCGGCCACGCTAAATGGCAGCCCTTTTTTCCAAGCAAAGTAGCCGCGTAAAACATAAGAAAGCTTCGCACAGTCAGCAAAAACACTAAGCTTGGCCTTGTCAGACCCCCGAAACGGATTGTTTGGATGTTGCAAACAAGATTCGAATGAATTGCACTCGCGCTTTTCTACAGCTTGGCCGATTAAGGCAACAAAATCCGAGTATTCTTTTTCATCGACATCGGTCCAAGCTGTCTTTTTGATTTTCCAGTCGATCACGGATGTCTGGGCATTTACTAGGCCGCCTGAAAAAAAGGCCAATAGCGACAACACCACTAAAATGCGCATTAGAAAACTCATCGGAAATATCCTTGAATGAAAATGATTAGCGAGCGCTGATGTTTAATAAATGCGCGTGACTTCGTCTAGTGATAATTTGAAATGTGAAGACTTTTTGACGTTTTACTTAAATCCCCAAGATAGAATCTACATACTCGGTGTGTTTGAAAAGTCGAAGGTCTGTCACTTTTTCGCCGACGCCAATTAGCTTTATTGGAATTTGCAACTGGTCAACTAGGCCAAGTGCTACTCCGCCCTTGGCGGTGCCGTCCATTTTCGTAAGGACTACACCGGTAATTCCTAATGCTTGGTGAAATTCTTTGGCTTGCATCAAGGCATTTTGACCGGAGTTTGCATCTAATACAATCCAGGTTTCATGGGGCGCTTCGGGAATAACTTTGGTCATGACACGCTTCACTTTTTTAAGCTCATCCATTAGGTTCACTTGAGTGTGTAACCGGCCTGCGGTGTCTAGAATAATAAAGTCAAAATTTTCAGCTTTACCCTTTTGGACGGCGTCATAGGCCACGGCACTTGGGTCCGTGGTGTTTGCGGGCCAAAAAATTTCAACAACGCCGGCAAGATGGCCGTTTTCGATTTTGCTTTCAGCGGCTGAATCCTTTGCGCGGTCGGTCCACGCTTTTAGTTGGTTGCCAGCAGCTGCACGGAATGTATCGCCAGCAGCGACTAATATTTTATGACCGTCTTTCGCTAGCTGAGAGGTGATTTTACCAATTGAAGTTGTTTTACCGGCGCCGTTCACGCCAACTATCATAAGTACAGTGGGGCCCGTTTTTGCCTGAGTAATCTGTTGCTGCAGTTGCAAGTGGTTTTCGAATTTTGTTTGTACTGGTTTTAGAATTTCGGTCATTTCCAGCTGTAGCGCTTTTTTTACAGAACCTATGTCAGACATTTCTTTTGATGAAAGCTCTGCTTTAACGGCTTCTAAAAGTTTTTCAACCGTTTGCGGTCCCAGATCACTGGTGTAAAGAATTTCTTCAATTTCATCGATAACTTTTTGCTTATCTGTATTTGAAAAGGCTTTCTTAATGCGACCAAAAAAACTGGCTTCCGTTTTTGCAAGGGCTTGTGCTACAGAAATTTCTGGTAATTCAGGCTCTGGTGCAACGGCTATATCAATTGTCTTTACGTTTTGAAACGGCAAACCAATTTCAATTTCTGTCTTTTGTTTTTCAACGCGCGTTAAATCGGGAGCCGTCTGCATCGGCTTAGCTGGTGTATCAAGCTGTGCTGTAGCTTTACGTTTTTTATATTTGGAAAGTACAATGGTGCCAATGATCGTTAGCATCAGAATTAAAATAAAACCCATTAAATAGGTCATTTGATCAAAGTGGGATTCAGTCATTTTTAAAGTTACCCTTCGTCGAAGTTATATGGCCAAGCCCCCGAATGAAATGCATAAGGACAGTGGCGGCACTTATTTGTACAGCAGAATCCCCTGGTTTTTAAGTAATAAGATGTTAGCACATGCAGTCCTGATTCAGGGTCAATGTAACTATCTTGCTTGTTTTGACAAGCAATCATATGTGCTTTTAAAAAAACAGGAGCTGAATTTTCATTCGCTCCTGGTTTAGGTTTAATTTTCGTCATACTTTAAAAAATTATTGTATGTCTGCAAGGCTTACAGAAACCATCGTTGAAACACCACGTTCTTGCATTGTTACGCCATATAACTTTTGTGCCACTTCCATCGTGTGCTTGTTATGAGTTACGACAATAATTTGCGAGCGTTTGGCCATTTCTTTTACTAAATCGTTGAAGCGGTAAACATTAGCATCATCAAGCGGTGCATCGACCTCGTCTAACAAACAGTACGGAGATGGCTTAACCAAGAAAATTGAAAACACAAGCGCAACTGCTGTTAGGGCTTTTTCGCCACCTGACATTAAAGTCACGTTCTGCATTTTCTTTCCCGGAGGCTTAGCAATGATCTCAATTCCCATTTCGCTTTTTTCAACATCTTCAACCAGTTGAAGCATAGCTTCGCCGCCACCAAATAAAACTGGAAATACTTTCTGGAACCGTTCATTCACTAAATCAAACGTATCTTTAAAACGCTTCGAGCAAATTTTATTGATGCGGTCGATAACTTTACGTAACTGTTCTTTAGCTTCAGTCAGATCAGCATGCTGCTGAGTTAAGAATGTGTAGCGCTCTTGAGTTTCAGAATATTCGGTGATCGCCGACAAATTGACATCGCCAATTTTGGCTAATTTTTCACGAAGATCCTTCAGTTCCACATCAGCAAGGCCTGGGTCGCCTTCGCGGTCTTGGTACTTAGAAACGATGTCTTCAAGAATTAGCATGTACTTTTCGCGGACCTGATCCACTAAGTACTGCTCTTTCATTTTAGCTTGCTCTAGTTTTAGCTGCGCATCGTTCATTTTCGATAAACGTTCGTTGCGTTCGCGCTGGGTGGTAATGACTTTTGTTTCTAAGTCGCGAATGTGCGTCGTTTCCATTTCAAATTGGTTTTTAAACTGTGACATTTCTAAACGCTTAGCGTCAACATCTGTCATCATTTTTTCAAAATCAATTTTTGCTTGCTCTAATGAATACTGACCTTCAGACATCTGTGATGAGTAGCCTTCAGCTTCTTCATTCATGCGGGACAACTGTGAATCTAAATCGCCAACCTGCTTTTGCACCATTTCTAACTGACGAACCACTCCGAAGTATTCCTGGTTTCGACTAGCTGAACGCACTTGCAGATTCATAACGTTCGACTGCATTTCTTCAAAGCCATCTTTCATGGCATTGTATTCGCTCATTAAGGCATCGACAGTTTGTTCAAGTTCTGTTTTTTGTGTGCGTGTTTGTTCTAAATGCGATGTTAAATCAGCTAGTTTTTGATTCATGCTGTCTAAAGATTCTTGCAGGCGTCGCACTTCGCGCTCTTGGCGCTCGACCGCGGTTGCTGCTTGCGAAAATTCATTTTCAGAACGCTCGACATCTTTTTTAAGTTCAGCGACTTTAATTTCTTGTTCGGTTCGGCGTTTTTGCGCGCCTTCGAAATCACTCATGACATTTGTTAATTGCTCGTCCACTTTTTTTAGCGCAGCATTTGCTAACCCTAGTTTTCCAGCCCATTCATTTTTCTTATCTGATAATTCTTTTATTTCACGGCGGCGTTTTAAGACGCCCGTTTCAGCCGAGTCTTTCGATCCACCTGTTAACACGCCGTCAGCAGATAGTGTGTCACCATCAGCAGTTACAAATGTCCAGCCTTTGAACTGTGGTCTTAATTTCAATGCGGTTCGGATCGAATCCACGATCGCAACGCCGTCTAGTATTTCAGTCACTTTTGCGGCGTACTGAGGCTGATAGGTCACTAAATCTTTTAGTAAGCCGACAACTCCTGATTCAGTTTGCGGATTTCCTTGCAAAGTTTTTCCGAAATGCTCGTCGTTCGAATAAAAACTTGATCGACCCGAGTTCTGTTCTTTTAAATAATCAACGGCTTCAACAGCTTGATCTGTTTTGTTTGACAAAAGCATTTGTAATTTAGACCCAAGAGCTGCTTCCATTGCAATTTCAAACTCTGCAGGAACTTCGATGGCTTCAGCCACAGGTTTAAAAAATTCACTGACTGTGCCGTCGGCGTGGACTTGCGCCGTCTTTGCTTTGCTCCAAAGCATAACTTGCTTAACGCCTTCTTCGAAACCTTCGAAATTGGCGTGCAAATTTTCTAAACCGTAAAGGCGTGACGCTGTTTCATTTAAATTGTCTTTAAATTCCTGAACTTCGACCTGCTTACGCTGTAAACTTTCAGTCAGTATTTTTTTATTTACTTCAAAAGCTTCCGCATCATTTGAAAGATCTAACTGCAGTTGGCGCTCTTGGTCGAGCGATGTCATCACTTTACGACGACGAGTTTCAAATTCGTGATGTTTCTCGCGCAGTTCGCTTAAGTTTATTTCTTCGTCAGCAATTTTGGCTTCTAGATCAGTTCTTTGCGCCGTCAATGCTGCAACACGCGCATCTAACGACGATTCGCTTTGGCCAACTGCAATTTGTTCGCGTCTTTTTATAGTTAGTTCGTCATCAATTGAAGAATAACGCTCTTGTGCAGAAGAAAATGCTTCTGATTTTTGTGTGGATTCAGCAGTTAATTCTTCGGATTCAATTTTAAGTGCTGCTGCTTGTTCTGAAAGGCTTGTTAAATCGCGCGACAGTAATTCATGGCGGGCTTTTTGTTCGCTTAAAATATTACCCGTCATTTGTTCATTTCGTTTGGCTTGTTCTAATTCAAAACGAAGCTCTTGAATTTCCATTTCTTTTTTCTGTACGGCTGATTGAAACTGAAAAAAATCATTCTGTTTGGTTTCAACAGCTTTTTCTTGCTCTAAAATAGAAAGTTTTAAAACTTCAAGCTGTGACTGCATAGATGCGAGGCCCGCTTCACTTCCCATTTCAATGCTTTGCGCATCATCAAAAATACGCTGGGCTTCGTCGGCTGTTTTTTTCAAATCCACATACTGCAAAGTTGATAACCACAGTTCAAGCTCTTCAATTTGATTTTTTATTGTGCGGTAACGCTCGGCCCGCTGCGCTTGGCGCTGTAACGAATCGATCTGACGTTTTAATTCGCCGATAATATCCTGTAAGCGCACTAGGTTTTGGTCAGTAGAAATTAACTTACGCTGCGATTCTTTTTTACGTGCTTTAAACTTCGTAATTCCTGCAGCTTCCTCGATTAACATGCGTCGATCTTCTGGTTTTGCTGTAATAATTTTTCCTATCATTCCCTGAGCAATGATAGAAAAACCTTTTGATCCTGCGCCCGTGTCCATGAAAATTTCTTGAACGTCTTTTAACCTGGCCACTTCTTTATTGATAAAGTATTCGCCTTCGCCGTTACGATGTAACCGACGCGACACCATAATTTCAGAATGCTTCAAATATTTAGCCGGGAACGGACCACCATCATTTTCAAGTGTTAACGAAACTTCACACAAGCCCATCGGTGCATAACCTTCAGCACCCGCAAAAATAACATCCGTCATTGCCGAAGCTCGTAGATCTTTGGCAGACTGATCACCCATCACCCACATCAACGCATCAACAATGTTTGATTTTCCACAACCATTGGGACCAACAATTCCGGTGATGCCAGCATCAAAATGAATAACTGTTTTATCTTTGAACGACTTAAAACCAATTAATTCTAATTTTTTAATTCTCAAGTTATCTCCATCTAATGCAGCTCGACTAAAGGCCATGTGCGTATAAATTAATTCTAAGGACCCAGACCAGAGTGTCAACCCCACAAAAAGGTACCTGCTCACTTT
>JAYTMU010000081.1:0-24435 GCA_043728195.1 Bdellovibrionales bacterium | reverse complement strand
ATTTTAGCGTTAATTTTTGTATTTTACTTTTTTAATTTCTATATCATGAAATTTTTAGAATGGGGCGTAGCCGGTTTTTCCTGGCTTACGCAGTATAGTATCAAAGGTTTAACACGCAGACGTGCATCAACAAGTTTAGTCTTTATTACCATGAGCTTATCCACCTTGGTTTTAAGTTTACTGCCGCATATCAAAGCTTCAATTTTATATGAAATCCGTCCCGAAGAGCAGTCGCAAATTCCGAATTTATTTTTATTTGATATTCAGCCCGATCAAGTTGAAAAGTTACAAAAAATCTCCCAGGAACTAACCGGTAAGCAGCTGGTATTAAGTTCGCTGGTGCGGTCCCGAATCTTAAAGATCAACGACGAAAATTACGAGCGCTTAATCCAGGATGATTCGTTTCAAACGCGCGAGGCTGAAGCTGAAGCCCGCTTCAGAAACCGTGGCGTGAACTTAACCTACCGCGCCTTTATTCAGCCATCAGAAAAAATCACAGACGGCGAATTTAAAGGTGTGTTTGAAAAAAGTGGCGGCGAACAGTTGCCAGGCTTATCGGTCGAAGAACGTTACGCCGAGCGCGTCGGTTTTAAGTTAAATGACGTTGTCACATTTGATGTGCAAGGGCTTGAGGTCAAGGCACGCGTGACGTCACTACGGCAAGTGCGTTGGACCAGTTTTCAGCCCAACTTTTTTATTGTTTTTCCTACGGGTGTGTTAGAGGATGCACCGCAAATTTTTCTAACCTCGGTATCTGAGGTAACTCCGCTGATTACCAAACAAATTCAAATGCGGGTAGCGCAGGAATTAAAAAATGTATCGGTAATTAATGTGACCCAGGCTGTGCAAAATTCGTTAAAGTATGTGGATCAAATGTCTATTGGTCTGCAGCTAATGGCCTGGTTAGCTGTTTCTGTTGGTTTGTTTGTATTTATAATTCTACTAAATACGCAAATCAAAGAGCGTTTGACCGAGATGAATTTGATGCAAATTTTAGGCTGCCAATTGGAACAAATTAGAAAAGCATTGTTCATGCAGTTTTTTATTTTAATAAGTCTTTCTGTCCTATTTGGCATAGTTTTCGGTCTTATTGCGGTTGCATTGATCATGCATTTTATTTTTGATTTAACTGCCGTGTTTGACTTTAAGTACATGGTGTTTCTAACCCTGGGACTAATTCCTATTGCAGCGGCAACCATTTTTTGGGGTCTAAGGCCTTTGAAAAATTTGAATCCGATGGATTTAATTAGACAGGCGACTTAAGGTTGAATTAGTTTAAGTGAATGCAAACCCTTCAAGCGCAAATTGATAAAGCCGTACAGCTTCTGAAAGACGGGGATGTGGTCGCATTCCCAACAGAAACCGTTTACGGCTTGGGTGCACGTATTGATTCAGATGCTGCTGTTGCAAAAATTTTTTCAACCAAACAACGACCTTTTTTTGATCCTTTGATCGTGCATGTAAGCTCGGTTGAACAAGCAAAAAGTTGCACGACAAATTTTAGTCCAATGGCTGCTGCTTTAGCCGAAGCATTTTGGCCTGGTCCATTAACTATGGTTTTGCCAAAGTCAGAAAAAATTTCTGATCGTATTACTTCTGGTTTGCCAGATGTTGGATTGCGGTTTCCGTCCCATGCCGTTGCGCAAGAAATAATTGCTAAAGTGGGTGTTCCAATCGCTGCACCTAGTGCGAATAAGTTTGGTCGCACAAGTCCAACCCAGGCCAGTCACGTGAAGCACGAATTTGGCTTGGCAGTTTTTATTGTTGAAAGTCAAGCCAGTGAAATAGGTATCGAATCGACGGTGCTAGCGGTGCACGCGAAAGATAATCAATCCTACCAGCTTAGCATTTTACGAAAAGGGTTTATCACCCAGTCGCAAATTGAAGGCGCCTTAAAAAAGCAAAAGTTAATCTATCAGTGGGTAGAAATTTCGAAAGCAGCTTCGCCGGGAAATATGAAACATCACTACATGCCTGATATGCCATTTATCATATGTCGAAATCAAAATATGAAATTGTCAGAATTAACGCAAATTTTGAATGATCGACTGCCGCAACTACCGGATCAAATCGACGGCGTTAAAATTACAAAGCCTAAAGGCACTATAAATAAGATAGAGTTTTTCAAACTGCCGCTTGACCCTATATTAGCCGCCCGAGATTTGTATGCGCTACTTCGCGCGGCCAGTTTACGATCTCCGCAAGCCCTTTGTTTTATCCAATTGCCCCATCAGACCGGAGAAATGTGGGAATCTATCTTCGATAGACTGTACAAAGCGGCCAGTTTGATTTTAGACTAGTAAGATGATGAAGAGCATTTACATTCCGATACGGGCTGCGTACAGATTGATTTATTTTTTGACGGTTCTGTATATCTACTTCCTCAGTGCGATGGTGCTATTTTTTTCAACTTTCAACAAAGTGAAGCGTCGTCACCGTTTAGTTGCTAATGCACAATTTTATTCAAGCTTCATGGCCGGTGCATTTAACGTTAAGGTGGTTTGCAAAAATCCACTAGCCGCTGATGAAAATTCATTAGTTGTCGGAAACCATTTGGGATTTATCGATATCGTTACTTTGCAGTCGATGCGCGGCTGTGTTTTCATTACGTCGCTTGAAATGAAGCAAACACCGGTATTAGGTCAAATTTGTGATTTAGCAGGTTGTGCTTACGTGAACCGAAAAAATCGAATGAATATTCAAGATGAACTAAAAGGCGTTACAGAAACCTTAAAAGACGGCTTTCGCGTGGTCCTTTACGCCGAATCCGTAGCATCTAACGGCGAACAAGTCCTTCCATTTAAAAAAACTTTGCTAATGGCTGCAGGTTTTGCAAATCGTCCGATCAGACCGTTTGTCTTTAATTTCCGCGAAGTTAACGGCGGGCCCGTTTTGTACAAGCATCGTGATTCACTTTGCTGGTATGGTGATGAGACATTTTTTCCAGCAATCTGGCGATCCTTAAAGTTAGATTCAGTAACCTGCGAAATCGAGTTTTTGCCGCTAGTCTATACGAAGCCAGAAGACAACAGGGCTGAAATCGCAAACTACTTACATAAAGTAATTTCTGAAAAGTTCGTAACCTTTAAGTCTGATATGAATTTAGATTATTCAACGACGACTGCAGGCACTACGCCCCGAACCGAATTAGCTGCAAAAAGTTGATACAAATTGATATCACGTGCTTGAATAACTTTCTCGACGATTTGTTTTTTTCCTAACCCGGGTAGTTGAATAAATCCTTGCTGAAAAACCAATCTGCGGTACACGCCATTGATACACCCACAACATAGCGCTGGGGTTATGACCACATCATTTTTAATATCATAGAAAAATAAATTAAAACGGCTGGTTTCTACTATTTGATTTTTTTCGTTAATAGAAATCACGTCCAAAGCGGAGATTTTTTTAAGACTTAACAGTTCGTCCCAGTACGTCCGATCTTCCCATTTGTAATTTTGCAATCCTAAACCTGAAAGCTGGTGCCTGTCAGTCACCAGCTGCAGCGGAAGGACCGCAGGCAGAGGATCAAGATCAAGGACCTTGTAGGTAAATGAAAAATCATGCTTTGAAAATATAAGGCGTACAATTTTGGCTTCTGCGCATGCGCCTAGAACCTGTTGTTCTATTTCGTCGTAGTGCAAAAGAACCCTTTTTAAATCCGTCACCATGTTTAAATGCTGAAAGGCATCGTAAGTTCGTAACGCATGAATAGGTTTTAGAAAAATTCCCTGCGCATCACAACGTAAAGTATCTAAAATATTGGATACGGATTTATTCGTAATGAACATTTAAACTTCCAGCCTTATGAATCAATTCCGCAAATTCTTTATCTGGGTCCGAATCATAAACAATTCCACAGCCTGCAAAATAAAAATAATCGTCTTCAGTCGATACAAAAGTGCGAATAGCAATGTTTAGTTTAAAATCCCCGTTATGCCACCAGCCAATTGTACCTGTATACGCCTGGCGCTGCGTGCGTTCCAGTTCAGAAATGACTTCTAAACTTTCTTTCTTCGGGCAGCCACTAATAGATCCGCCGGGCATTAGTTTTTCTAAAATTTCCGGTAAACTTTTGTCGGTCTCGATTTGAATTTCTGAATACGTGTGCTGAATATAATTCAGGCTCATCAGTTGCCTGTGGCCAGTGACACTTGCTGAATTTGTAATTTCAAGACTGTTAAAATCATTTCGAAGCAGATCAACAATCATAGAAAGTTCGGCCTCTTCTTTTTGATTATCAATTAAATCCACTTGGGAATTTACTAAAGCAGAGGCGCTTCCTTTTATGGGTGCAGTCACTAGATTTTTGCCATTTTTGGCTAAAAATAATTCTGGCGAAAAGCTAATTATTGCAAAATCCGGGTGCGGTAAATGGCATTTGTAATTGCCTTTGAAATGCGTGTGCATCATCAGGAAAAATTGCAGACTATCCATTTTTAAACGCGCGCGAAACGCAGCTGTTAAATTAACCTGATAGATGCGGCCCGCTTTTATCCAGTTGTAAATTTGGTTTACATTATCTGTAAATTCTTTTTTAGAAACTAAAAGCTCAAACGCAGCTGCAGTTAATATATCTGTGTTACTGCGCAAAAGTGCCGTGTGCTTCAATTGAATATCTCGAAAAGATAGGACCTCGGAATTTTTTAATACGTACACCTGGGCTTTAGCGGCCTTGTAAAGACATGCTTTTGCAGCAGGGTTTTTTGCAAAGGCATCAAAGTTTATCTGCACGACTTTTTTAAAGTTTGCGTACTTTAGCTGAATATCGTTTAAAAATTGGGTCACAGAAGTTGTGTCGGGGCAGGACAACAACGTGTAATCTGTTGAATACAAATACGTTTCGCTTTCGTAAAAACAAATAACTGGCTTCATTTACGAATCCATTGCTGCAAGTAATTCTGTAATAAAAACGTATTTTCTGTCATAAAAGATTCGGGGTGAAACTGTACCCCTAGCCATTTTTCGTTTTTGTGTTCAATCCACATGGCAGTGGTTTCGCATCTGGCAATAAGGTCAAAGTTTTTTAAGTCTAAACACTCTAACGAATGATATCTGGCGACAACCAAATTATTAAATTCAGGAATATTTGTTTCTAGCTTTGATTTTTTTCCGTGAAGCGGTGGGACGTAGGGTTCGACTTTTCCATCTGCGGCAATTGTCAACAATTGCATTCCTAAACAAACTCCAAAAATGGGTTTTGAAAAAAATTTTTTTTGTAACCAATGAACAACATGCGGGTAATCGTGCGGCGATTTCGGCCCCGGGGACAAAACCACAAAATCAAAATCAGCAAATTGTTGATCTGTAATTTCGTAGTGATTAATGATCAGGACTTGTTTGCAAAATGCATGAAGCCAATGCTGCAAATTGAAAGTGAATGAGTCATCGTGATCTATAAGTAGGGCTTTCACGGAACTAAGATGTCATGGCTAGCATCGGCTAGCTAGCCTTTGTTAAAAATGATTTCTAACTAAGAGCAATAACGTAGCTAATCAGCATTTGTAAGAACCAAATACTTACGTTTAACTTATCAAAATAATTGCGCTTTTTGTAAACAAAACCGTTCGAACTCATAAGCCTCCCCATTTGCTTTAAAGTCATTTGGCTTATATGCAGATATCAAATCTACATATAACCTATATATGTAGATAATATGTAAATCTGGACAAATCAATATGTAAGTAGAAAGGTATTTGAAAACTAGCTGTTAGATTAGCTTGATGCGCTGCTGCAATTGTCAGCACCTATGATCTAATCAATTTTAGCACATCCAATTGTTTGGTAGGCGATCTCGCGCGATACTTATAGGTATGTCTTTAATCATAACTAGAAACCCAAATTTGACGGCGCCACTTCGTAGTTCAGGTGCAGTAAATGAAATTCAGCAAAAGTATTCGTCCGACTCACAAGTAGGGTGGTGGACGGGTGTGCCACCAGAAAAATGTGTAGGCTTTAATAAGAAAAAAAACTTTTTACAAGCTTTACCACTTTTAAATCTAGAAATTTGCTCGCGGCAAGATGTTTTAAATTATTTTGATAACACATGGACGCTAACCGAGTTGTTATTTCAAAGTTTAAAGAATGAATCGGCATTTATACGACCGCCGTATCATCAGTTGCGCCATCCACTTATTTTTTATTATGGCCATCCGGCTGTTCTTTTTATCAACAAACTTCGCTTAGCTGGTTTAGTCAATGTGCCTATTGATTTGTACTTAGAAAAAGTTTTAGAAACCGGCGTCGACGAGATGAGTTGGGATGATCTAGGCAAAAATGAAATGATTTGGCCAACAGTCGACGACGTTCGCTGGTACAGAAAAAAAGTTTACGATATCATAAAAAATCTAATTCTAACTCATCCTGACATTGAAAAACGTGTCAGCGACCAACGCAGCTCAAATCTGTGGGCACTTTGGATGGGTTTTGAACATGAAAAAATTCACTTTGAAACATCTTCTGTGCTGATGCGCGAACTTCCGCTGGAACTTGTACAAACTCCAAAACACTGGGCCCCACTGCATCCCAGTAGCACCGTGAAGAAAAATTTATTACCAGCAGCTGGTAGTGATTATCAGCCAGCTAGTTGGATACAAAAAGAAAAGCAAACAGTAACTTTAGGTAAATCATCAACCCAAAAAACGTTTGGTTGGGATAACGAATACGGCACGCGTGCTGTTGACTTGAAACAATTCCAAGCGACAAATAGCTTAATTACTAACGGAGAATTTTACGAATTCGTCAAATCAGGTGATTACAGCCAAGATCAGTACTGGCTTCCCGAAGGATTAGCCTGGAGAAAATTTCGTAATACAAAACGCCCTACGTTTTGGATGGCCAGTGGGCCCGAAGGTTTGCATGAATACAAGCTGCGAACACTATTTGAAGTTATCGATATGCCGTGGGATTGGCCTGTCGAAGTAAACCATCACGAAGCAAAAGCTTACTGCGCGTGGAAGCAGAAAAAAGACAATTCTAGTTTGCAGTACCGTTTACTGACTGAAGGTGAACATCATGCCTTGATGACTTTTTCTGATGATCCGGTTTTACAAAAATCATCCTATGCAGATTTTTCGATGAACGGCGATAATGCTTTTAATTTTAACCTGCAGTGGTCATCGCCGGGCCCAGTTGATAAAAGCGTCATGGGTAATGTTTGGCACTTATTAGAAGATCAGTTTAATCCGCTGATCGATTTTCAAGTGCATAGTCTGTATGATGATTTTTCCACGCCTTGTTTTGATGGTAAGCACACTATGATTGCCGGCGGTTCATTTATAAGCTGCGGTCACGAAGCCAGCCGCTTTGCTAGATTTCATTTTAGGCCACACTTTTATCAGCACTCGGGTTTTCGTATGGCTGCCACCCTAGATGGAACAGCTGATAACAATTCGTTTAAATTTAATAATTCAAATGAATACACCCATCATAAACGGGCTAGTGTTCTGGATCAAATGACAACCGATCCGAATTGGTTCAAAAAAATTGACCAGCCCCTCGAGCCCTCGGAACATGCTTTGAAAAGCATGTTTCAATCGACACAAACACGCATCTTAGAATTTTATAAGGGCTTTAAAAACATGAAAGCCTCGGGCACAGCCCATGATCCGCAGAAAAATTTTGTGCGTAATGATTTTAAAGTTCCCTATCAGGTGGTTAAAAACTTTCCACAGTACGGTCAGCATCTTTCTGAACAACTGAAATTAATTTTTGAAGAACTAGCGCCCTTATCGCAAATGCCGGGTCATCCGGGCTATGCGGCCTATGTTTCAGGGTCGGCAAATGTCTATAGCAATTTGGCTCAGTTAATTTCGCAAACACTAAATCCCTTCACGGGTCATTTTATGATGGCCCCGGGATGCGTTACGCTCGAGGCTGAAGCTGTAAACTGGTTTCTTAATTTGTTTCAGTTCCCAGAAAAAACGGCGATTGGTTATTTCACAAGTGGCGGAAGCCAAGCCAACTTAGCAGCGATTACCTTAGCGCGAAAAAATATTTTAAAAAGTTATGATTTAACCGAAGGGTGCGTTTATGCCTCGGCGCAAGCGCACCACTGTATTGGTAAGGCCCTTGATTTTTTGGGTTTCCCGAAGGAAAGCTTACAAAAAGTTGACGTGCAGTCCGACTTAAGAATGGATACGGCGTCATTAGAACGCATGATTTGTGCTGATTTAGCTAAAGGCTTAAAGCCATTTGCCATAGTTGGCACGGCAGGCTCAACAAACACAGGCGCGGTAGATAATTTAATGCAGCTGTCACTGATAGCGAAAAAATATGGACTGTGGTTTCACGTTGATGGCGCTTACGGTGCGCTATTCATGCTAACCGAGCGCGGCCGTGATATTTTAGTTGGAATAGAAGCAGCTGATTCCATTGCGTTTGATCCGCATAAAGCATTATGCCTACCGTACGGTACAGGTGGTTTACTGATTCGTGATAAGAATAAAATTTATTATGATTTTTTAAGTTCAACAACGTACATGCCCCCATCGCCCGCGGCTGAAGACACTGGCATTCAAGTTGATTATGCTGACTTAAGTGTCGAGCTTTCGCGTGACTGGCGCGGACTTCGCGTGTGGCTACCGATAAAGACCTTAGGAATTGAACCGTTTATTCTAAACTTAGAAGAAAAATTTGAATTAACGACGTGGCTACAAACCCAGCTAAGCGGTATTCCAAATTTAAAAATATTTCAGCAAGCTCAGCTAACCGTATTGTCTTTTTACGTTGACGGAAAATCAGTGCAAGAGTCCAACACGAAAACGCAAGCGCTGTTAGAAAAAATAAATCTGGCAAATACGTTGTTTTTATCATCGTGCGAAGTTGGCGGCCGAAAAGTAATTCGGGTGTGTTTACTTGGCCACCGGTTACATTTTGACCGGTTACAAAAATTTATCAGTGAACTACCTGGTTTACTAGGATGACTTTAGCTGAATACAAAAATTTATTTTTTCGCTCTGAGATTTTGCATTTCAATAACGGCGGATTATCACCAATTTCAAAACCAGTGCAAGAAGAAATTAATTACTGGTCCAAGTGTTTTTATGAACAAGGCTTTCATTCTGATGCCGAATACAAAAAAAGAATCGATTGGACACGGGAACAAATCAGCCAGCTAGTCGATTGTCAGCCTGATGAAATCGCGTTTTTTCAAAGCTGCGCGTGGGCTATTAGTCAATTTGCACTTGGCTTAAATTTGCAACCAAGCGACGAAGTACTTATCTTTGATCAAGAATACTCCTCAAACCTTTATCCGTGGCAAGCAGCTTGTCAGCGTGCGAAAGCTAAGCTTGTGCTACTTGATTCAGGTTCAGAAAATGAGATCAGTTTAAGCCTGATAGAAAAAAATATAACCCAACATACGAAAGTTGTTTCCGTTTCTTCGGTGCAGTTCCAAACCGGAGTGCAGGTGGATTTAGTAAAATTATCCAGTTTGTGCCAGCAAAAAAATATTTTGCTATTTGTAGACGCCACACAGGGCTTGGGTATCGAGCCGCTATCCATGAAGCAGTTAAACTTAGCGGGGTTAGCGTCTGGCAGTCACAAGTGGTTAAATGCGCCGGTAGGTGTAGGATTTTTGGCAATTAAAAAAGAATTAGCTATAAAGATGAACCCAATAGCCATTGGCGGACATACCTATGGTGAATGCGATGATCCAAGTGATCTGGAATGTATCCCGAAACACAATGCTTTTAAATTCGAAGCAGGTTCAAAGCAGACGTTAGAAATTTGTGCCTTAGGCAAAGCGATTGAAATCATCAATCAAGTAAAACCCACTGTACTACGTACAGAGGCCTATCGCTTGGCCGAAATTATCCGGCATGCACTTAAGGGAATGAATTTCATAATTCATTCCCTCTTTGTAAAATCGCAATTTATTAGCGTCACGCCAAAAAGTGGCACCAATCACGACCTGCAAAAGTTTCTGCATGCGCACAACATTCGCGTACCTATTCGGGGCCCAGGTGTGCGCTTAACACCGCATGCGCTGAACACAGACACTGAAGTGCAGCAGCTGATAGATATTTTAGGCCGATTCAGTATGCCAACTCAATAGAAAGCTCAGTAAAAAATGACTCATTACGAAGATATTATAAAATTTTGGTTCGAAGAGCTTACAGAAAAGCAACATTTCATAAAAGATGAAAAACTAGATTCATTGATGCGGTATCGGTTTCAAAAAATGCACACGCAGGCGATGAATTGCGAATTTTTTTCGTGGCGTAAAACGCCAGAAGGGCGTTTAGCCGAAATCATCGTGTTAGATCAGTTTCCGCGTAATATCTACCGCGATATGCCGTTGTCGTTTAGCTCGGATAGTTTGGCTTTAATGTTATCCCAAGAAGCTATCCACTGCGGGGATAATCTGCGAATTCCCATCACGCGAAGATCGTTTTTGTACATGCCATTCATGCACAGTGAATCCAGCGTGATCCATGCCGAAGCTGTGAAAATATTTTCCGAGTCCGGTCTGGAAGGCACACTTGATTATGAACTGAAGCACAAAAAAATTATCGACCGTTTTGGTCGATATCCACATCGGAATAAAATTTTAGGTCGCATTTCTTCGGCTGAAGAGCTTGAATTTTTAAAAGGGCCTGAAAGTAGTTTTTAACTACATTTCAGCTTCGGAATCATTTGATTTAAGTCCTTTTTTCTTCATTTTTTCAACTAGGGTGGTTCGATTTAAGCGCAAAAGTATGGCTGCTTGATTTTTATTCCAACCGGTTTTTTCTAAAGCGCGCATAATCAATGCATTTTCAAATTGATCAACTGCTGAATTGAAATCTAAACCTGCATCCGGAATTTCAACAATGCCAGTTTCGGTGTAGCTTGCGACATTTGATTTATATTTAGTTGGTAAGTCACAAATTTCTACAGTGCCTTGACCTTTTAATATGCTTAAGCGCTCGATTAAATTTTCTAACTCGCGAATATTTCCTGGCCAAGCATAGTGGGTTAGACAAACTAACGATTCAGCTGAAAAGCCATTCAAGATTCGCGTTTTATTTTTATTAAACTGATTCATGAAATGATTCAGCAGCAAAGGAATGTCAGATTTACGCTCGCGTAGAGCCGGAAGCTGAATTGGTATTACATTTAAGCGGTAATATAAATCTTCGCGAAAACGTCCGTCTTTTACAGCTTTATCCAAGTCTAAATTTGTGGCTGCAATCACTCGAACGTTCATCTGAATTGATTTTGTACCGCCAACAGATTCAAATACGCGCTCTTGCAGTGCGCGTAAAATTTTAACTTGCAGACTGGGCTCAAGGTCACCAATTTCATCTAAGAATAAAGTTCCTTCGTCAGCCATTTCAAAGCGGCCAATACGATTAGATATAGCGCCAGTAAACGAACCCTTAACATGTCCGAACAATTCGCTTTCTAAAAGCTCTGACGGAATGGCTCCGCAGTTTATGGCGATGAATGGATTTTTTGCTCGCGGTGAATTGTAATGAATAGCTCGTGCAATAAGTTCTTTACCAGTTCCAGATTCGCCAGTTATTAGCACAGTTGAATCAGTGTGGGCCACAAGTTCAACTAAAGATAGGCAGTGTTTGATCGGATCACTTTCTCCGATAATTTGGTCAAATTGATACTTGGTACCTAGTTCCGTTCGAAGTTGACGATTTTCTTGTACTAAATTTTTATGTGTTAAGGCCTTATCGATTAAGCTCATAAGCTCTTCGACATTGAAAGGCTTTGTTAGAAAGTGGTAAGCACCTTTCTGCGTGGCTTCCACAGCTGAATCAATAGTTGCAAAGCCTGTAAGAACAATCACCTGAGTTTGCGGATATATTTTTTTAAATTCTGTCATGAACTCTAAGCCATTGCCGTCTGGCAAATTCATATCAATGATGGCTAAGTCAAATGGCTTCTCGGGATTCAAAAATGTACGAGCTTCGTCAATACGCTGAGCCGTTATAACTTGAAAGCCTTTGCGATCAAGTAACCTAAATAATGCCGTCCGTAGCGTTGACTCGTCGTCCAAAATCAATACACGAGGTAACTTCATGAACCTTCCTTCCGTGGTGGGTCCTAACAATTTAAGAGTAATTCAATTTTTGACGGAGGTGTCAAAAATTCTGCTGTAGCAGCCCTTTTCAGGACTTAAGATTAAACTAAAATTTCTTTTGGAAGTAAAATAGACAACTGTATCCAGTCGGCAGCGGGTTCATTTATAAATAGCTGAAACCCTTGGTCAGTTAAAGACTTTTCTATAGCTAAAAGATTCAGGTCTTTCGTTTTAAATTCATTTTCAAAAGGACCTAAGTTCGAAGAAAATGAAAGGTAATGATTCATTTGATCCTGAGAAATTTTTACCTCGACTAGACTAATAAGATTCTGTTTGATGGCTCGTTTCAATGCTGCTTTTTGCAGAAAAAATTGCAAAATTAAATTAACCGAATTCTGAAATAAGGGCCTTGATACTTTATACATTACAGACGTCGACGGCTGCATAAATGAAACTTTCAATTTTTCCACTTTAAATTGTAACTCATATTGTCCAAGAACACTTTCGGTTAGGTAATAGATATCTGTATCTTCAAGTACCAATTCTTGGTTAGAGCGCGAAAAAATAAGCAAATCTTCGATTATTTTTTTCATGCGCAAAGCAGTTTCATGCATCATGTTTAAATCGTTCATTAGAATGTGCTGTTTCGGTAATTCCATTTTCATAATTTGAATAAAAGATAGTATTCCACCCAGTGGATTGTTTAGCTCATGTGCAATAGAACTTGAAATTAGGCCAAGCTCTTCAAGCCGCGCAAACTGCGTGATCTTTTTTTCGTAAAGATTTTGTTCTGTCGAATCTTCGTATACATGAACCCAAAAGTGGGCGTTTTCGTCTTCCATTAAGGAAAGCGGCTGCGAATGAACATTAAAAAAAGAATTTCTATCCTGGATTTGAAAATTCTTTCCTAAGCTGCAACCAACACATACAGAATCTCGGTCGAATAGCAGTTCATAACAGTGCTTTTGTTTTTTCCCACTAGCGCCGACCATGGCTGCGTTATTAGCCTGGCGAACCACGTAGTCTTGATCGATGACAATAATCGGGTTGCGTGACGAATGAAAGGCTAAGTTGAAAAAATTCTCGTTCTGTTTCAGCGTAGCTAAATTATCTAACCTTGATAAATTAATTTGTAACGTCTCAGTTAGTTTTTTAAAGAGAAAAACATCATTTTTTTTAAATGGCTTTTTATCTCCTTTGAAAAAATAAAGGAACCAATGTTCGTTTTTCACATGCACTTCAGATTTGAACAAAGCAGACTCAAACTGCATTTCAATATCGCGTTCAAAAAGCTCACTTTTTTCTGCGGGCACAATTCGAAACCAAGTTACTTTGCTGTACGTCGTAAGCAGCTCATTTAGTTTTTCTTCTGCAGTGCCAATCGATTTAATTTCAGAAATGGTATACAAAGTTTTTCTTAAAAATTCTATACGTGAATTGATTTCAAAAACTTTCTGTCGACTTTCTACTAAGTTCCTGGCTTTCGTATTTAGTTTAGCTTCAAGTTCTAATTTTATTTTTTCATATTCATTATTTAATTCGTTGGATAAATCCACATAAACGTTGTTTTGTGCAGTTTGCTGAATATCACTGGAAAGTTTAAAAAGATCTTCCGAATTCAAGTTTGCAGCCAAAGAAACCATGTCAGGACTTAGCGAGTTATATATAAATGTCGAAATACTTCCAGCGTTGTCGCTTGCAAGCAGCACCACTTTTTTGATTTTTCCAGCCATTCGAGCAACAGCAAGTTCTTTAAAGTGAACAATGTGTGAAACCGCATTTAATTCTAGGATAAGAATCTCAATTTCTAAAGCTGCAAAATCTTCGTTTAGCAGATCTAAAGTGATGGGCTCGAAAGATGCTAAATGTTTTAACGAATTCTCTGATGTGGCAAGTAAGGCCAACCTGGTTTTTACAAGCGACATGTTGAAATCAATTCTTGGTGGTGGCGAATGTGGTAGTCAGGCTGTTGACTTAGCACTTGCGAAATTGTTCCACGATCCTCACCGAATTCAAAAAAACAAGCCTTGGCGCCAATTTTAAGCGCATCTGCAATTTCAGAGCTTAGCGAATTCCCAATGCAAAGAAGCTCGTCATTTTTTATCTGGCAAAGTTTAATGATATCTAAAAATGCGTTTTGTTTACGTTCTTTGGTTAGGCTATTGATGACATAGATTTTTTGGAAATCCGTATCTATACCTAAAGCTTTTGCTTTATTTTGCTGGGTGGCTTCTGAACCGGCTGTAACAACAAAAAGCATATATTTGTCTTTAAGATAATCTATATTTTCACGTGCCCCGGATAGGAGTGGAAGGCTTACGGGTAATTGGGGCTCATAAAAGGCACGAATGGCAGCAGGCACTACAGATTCGGTTTTTTCGGAGCCAAACTTTTTAGCTAAAATAGCAAAAACATCTTTGTGCGATACCGAGCGTATCATCTGCAAGCGGTGCTGTTCACATTGTTCATAGGTTAAGGCTAAGCCATTTTCGATTAATATTTGGAACGAGTGACGTGTCGCTGCGGGGACTAATATCCCAGAAGTGTCTAGCAACGTATCATCAAGATCAAAAGCAATAGCCCGAATCATTCATTTTAGTGTGCCGCTAAAGCAACTATTTGCCTAGACATAAAAAAAAAGCTACTGACTGACCATGATGCTGTGGTTAAATTGGACGCATGACAATGACAGCATTAATTTTAGCAGGTGGCCAGGGCACACGAATGAAAAGTCCGCTACCAAAAGTATTACACCCCGTTGCGGGAAAACCGATGTTGATCCGGGCGTTAGAATGTTGTAACCAGGCTGGCGTTAAAAATATTCGGATTGTAGTTGGCCACGGCCAGCATCTGGTTAATTCGGTTTTAGAGCCTGTCCAAATTTCGTTGAATGCCAAAACCTTTGTGCAAGAAAAACAATTAGGAACCGCAGACGCGGTGAAGGCAGCCGAGCTAAATTCCTTACAGGGTGATGTTTTGATCATGAATGGCGATCACCCCCTTATAAAAACCGAAGATATCAAAAGCTTTTTTAAACTTTTCGCTGAAAAAAAATTAGAACTTGCTGTATTTACCGTTGAGCTTAACGAACGTAATGATTTTGGTCGCATCATCAGACACGATGGCAAATTGCAGTCTATTGCCGAAGTGAAAGATGCCTCAGCAGAAACCTTAAAAATTAAAGAAATTAACACCGGCATTTATATTGCAAAAGCTGACATTTTGAAAAAATTAATTCCACTTGTACAGAACAACAATTCAAAAAAAGAATTTTATTTAACAGATATTATTGGCCTAGCTCGACAGCATAACATACCAGTTGATGCATTGTTGATCGACAATTCTGATATTGCGCATGGTGTGAACACGCAAGTTGAATTAGCTGCTGCAACAGGAAAAGTATTTTTAGCTAATGCAGAAAAACTTATGAATTCAGGGGTTATTTTTATTGATCCAAAATCGACTTACGTTGAAGACACTGTGCTGGTTGCTGCAGGCTGTGTGATCTATCCTGGTGTATTCCTACGCGGGAAAACAGCAATTGGTGCCTTCAGTGTAATTGAATCCAACTGTTTTATTTCAGATTCGGTGATTGGTGATGGCGTACAAATAAAAGCGGGCAGTTACATTGAAAAAACCATTATTCATGCGCAGGCATCTATTGGACCATACGCACGGCTGCGTCCCGAAACGACAATTGGCCAAGGTGCTCATGTGGGTAACTTTGTTGAAATGAAAAAAGTAAACTTCGGCGCAAAATCTAAGGCCGGCCATTTGACCTACTTAGGTGATGCTGAGATTGGCGAAGATGTAAACATTGGCTGCGGAACCATTACGTGTAACTACGCCGCTGATAAAAAGAAATATAAAACGATCATCAAGGACCGTGTTTTTGTTGGCAGTGATACGCAATTTATTGCGCCAGTCACAGTGGAAAGTGACGCCATAATTGCTTCTGGCACGACGGTTACGAAGTCCGTCCCCGCCGGCGCGCTGGCATTGTCACGCACAGCGCAAGTTAACAAAGAAGGCTACGCTAAAAAATTCAGGAAAGATTAGCGTTACATTTTTTTCGTCTTTCTGAAATTGGAGTATTTAAATGTGTGGAATCGTAGGCTATTTAGGTTATCAAGATCCTAAAAAAATTATTGTTGAAGGCTTAAAGCGGTTAGAATACCGTGGCTATGACAGCGCTGGCTTAGCTGTTATGCACGACGGAAAAATAAAAACAGTTCGTGCCGAAGGAAAATTAAAAGCACTTGAAGAAAAACTTGTTAGCGAAACTTTTAATGGGCATTTGGGTATCGGTCACACGCGTTGGGCTACCCACGGTGCGCCAGTGGAAAGAAATGCTCATCCCCACCGTGTTGGCGATATTAGCCTTGTGCACAACGGAATTATTGAAAACTACCTAGACATCAAACGGGATTTACTTAGCCGTGGCGCTACAATCAATTCAGATACTGATTCCGAATTAGTTGCTCATCTTGTAAACGAAGAGATTCTAAAAACAAAAAATTTGTTTCAGGCAGTTCAAAAAACCTTAGGTTTGTTAAAAGGGGCATTTTCGATCGTAGTTATTTGGGAAAAGTCACCTGACGAGCTTGTTGCATTTAAAGACGGGCCACCTTTAATTGTAGGTCTTGGCGATAAAGAAAATTTCATCGTTAGCGACGTGCAAGCAGCTTTACAGTATACAAAAAATTACGTGTATTTAGAAGACCGTGAAATTGTCCACATACAAAACAAAGAAGTTCGCTATTTTTCCGCAGAGGGTAAGCCAATTCAGAAAAAAGTTAGCAGCTTGAATTGGAATACAGAACAAATTGAAAAAATGGGTTTCAAGCATTTTATGCTAAAGGAAATTTACGAGCAGCCGCGTGCGGTGGCCGCGGCACTACAGCCGCATTTAGATCCTGAAACTCATCAAATAGAAATAAAAAATTTAGGTTTTAAGACATCATCAAAAGAGGTTTTTACAACTGTCGAGCATATTTTGTTCGTTGCCTGCGGAACAAGTTTTTACGCAGCCCAGGTTGGAAAATATCTTATCGAAAAAACCAGTCGCGTTCCCGTTGACGTCGATATCGCTAGTGAATTTCGTTACCGACAGCCCATCATTCAAAAGAATACCTTAGTTGTGACCATTTCACAAAGTGGCGAAACAGCAGATACGCTGGCTGCTTTACGATTAGCTAAAGAGCAGAACGCAAGAACGCTAAGTATCACCAATGTTCCCCATTCATCCATCGACCGCGAAGCAGAAGGTCACTTGTACATGAATTCTGGCGTTGAGGTCGGAGTCGCCAGCACAAAAGCATTCACTAGCACGTTAGCGCTACTTAATTTACTGGCTCTGGAAATATCCAAAGCGCGCGGCGTTTTAACAAAAACCGCAGAAAACGCGGCTGTTAAAAATTTGCTGGCCGTACCTAGCCAGCTGGAAGCAGTTTTAGCATTTGATAAATATTTTTCGGAAGCTGCGCAAAAACTAAAAGAGTTTAAAGGGTTTTTGTATTTGGGTCGCGGAGTTAGTTACCCAATAGCAATGGAAGGCGCGCTTAAGTTAAAAGAGCTAGCTTATCTGCATGCTGAAGGTTACGCGGCCGGCGAAATGAAACATGGGCCGCTAGCTTTAATTGATTCACGAATGGCCATTGTTGTTGTGGCGCCGACCGACGATCTTATCGAAAAAACTGTCAGTAATTTACAAGAAGCTAAAGCACGTGGTGGTAAAATTATTTCTATTGGCACGGGTGAAAATGAAGCACTTAAATCTATGAGCGAATATTATTTATCATTGCCAGTAGCTGATTGGATGATAAATCCGCTTATAGCAACAGTACCACTACAGTTAATGGCGTACCATTTAGCGGATAGTTTAGGTTTAGATGTCGATCAGCCTAGAAATCTTGCGAAGTCGGTGACCGTCGAGTAAATGTGCTGTTCAAAAGATCGTTGTAACCGATAACTTGCTCGACGAAATCGACGGTCTCGTCGCCCCGGGCAGGTCCAAAAGTTAATTCTGGTAAATACTTTTCCTGTGCTAGCAGCGGAATCACTGTTTTAAATTCCGACCACCTATTCGCATCCTTACCTAACTTTTTTGCCAACCGACGTGCATCGCGCAGGTGGGCCCATCCCATGTTGTACGCGCTAAGCGCTTGTGCCCAGCGTTCATAAGGTTGCAATTCATTAGGTGTCTTGTCGTAAAGATATTTTAAATAAAATGCGCCACCACGTACACTTTGCTTTGGATCTTCGCGGTCACTAACACCTAAGTGCTTCGCAGTATTTCGTGTCAGCTGCATCAAACCCTTAACGCCCGTGTGTGAAACGGCGTCCTGGCTCCATTTTGATTCCTGATAGGCAACAGCCGCAATGAGGGTCCAGGGAATTTGATTTTCCTTTCCATTTTTTTCAAATAGTTTTCGCCATTCGGGTAGTTTTTTAATGATGTCTTTTTGAAAACGACGCTGTGCTAACACCGACATTTTAAAATCAACTGAATCGTAACGATCCCAAAATTTGCGAATTTGCTTCTTACGAACCAAATTTTGAAACCACACATGCATAAGTTGATTTAATTCGGCTAAATCATGACGAGTTACCCACGATACCGCTTCCTTAGTGCTAGCAGTCCAAACAATCTTTAAAGCTGGATACAGCAACGCATTTTTTGCTGCTTGGCGCGCATCCGAAAGGTAACACCTACCCAGTTGGCTAAGGCTTAACGCGCGAAGTTCATTTTCAGACATAGCAGTTGCTGAGCGCCACACGCCGGTAAATTTTTTAAGAAAACTTTCAGACTGCGCGGCATGCGCATAAATTTCGGGGATATAAATGGATGAAGCTTCAGTTAGTGGACCCGAACATAAAACCGAAAGCTTTAAATCATCATACACCATGCTGAAATGACCTTGGAACGGCGCTACTGCCTGTGGCATCCGCGAAAATACCAAGTCAACTTTTTCATCCTGAAGTAATTCAGAAGCGTGTTCAGCGGATTTGAAAGGAACAAATTTAATTTTGATTTGGAGTGATTTGGCAAAGTGCGTGATTAAGTCTTTCTCTAAACTATAGGCCAATAAATTTTCATGTAAGGCAACTGTTAGCGGTCCACTAAATTTAATTTGTGATGCCTCAAGTGGTGTAACAAAAAAATAACGACAACCGTTTACGGTCAACAGCGTAAACACAATAAGGGCTGTAGTTATAAAAAAGCGTTGAAAATTCATTGGCATAAGGGTGTGTCTTCTTAGTATGCGGACCAAATAACGTCACTGGTTTTGACAATTTTACTTGGGAAAAGGGTAAATAACGCCAGACCCTATGCATTGAATATGAGATTGAAATTAACCGACCTGTACACTGCTACGCGCTGCTGTGTGCAAAATTTTCCGATGGCAATACGCGCTGACACTCTGGACCTAAGACTAAATTAAGCCATAGGCTCATTCAAACTAAACAGATTTAATCTATGCTGGGTACGACTGAAGATAAGAAAATAAAACAAAGAGGTTTTGAATGACAAAAGCATTTGGTTTCGCAATCGGCGCGGTAATTTTCGTAATCACAGCATGCGTATCGCAGCAGAAAACTGTTGAGCGTAACGTGGCGGGATTGTCAGATATTATCAAAGCGAATAACGCATCTTACGACACTAATTTCAGTGATCAAAGTAAGGCGCGTCGTTTGACGTCAGAGCAAATTCGAGCTCTTGCCTCGAATAAAGAAAAACTTAATTTACAAGACGGCCGTTTAATTTTGGATAATGATGTTTCGTTTGAATCCAAATTAAATATGATCAAGCGAGCTAAAAAAGAAATTCGCATGGTTTATTTTATTTATTCAGACGACGACAGTTCGTCGTTAATTAGCCAAGCATTAATAGATAAGGCTAAAGCCGGCGTCGACGTTACATTACTGGTCGACTTTATTACTAATTACGGAAAATTAGATCACTTTAAAATGATGGCAAGTGAAGGTGGTTCGAAGCTTAAAGTTCACTTCTATAACTTTCCTTCAAAACGTGTTTTAGAAGATGCTAAGTACATGACGCTACCATGCCCCCCAGATGTACCGAACCCAACTGCATCTCAATGTCGAGATTTTAAAGCAGCACCAATGAAGGCTTTAGAAGGCAGCGAAACAACTCCATTTTCAAAAATGTTCTTAGCTGGATTGTATGGCAAAAATGGAACGGCTTTAAAAATTACAATGGGTTACGGGGCTGGCATTGATCCGGCTAAGCTTAAAGCTATGAAAAATGAAACTGACGACCAAGAAACTGCGATCATCTTTGATTTTTTCAAAGTGGCTCGGGAAGCTGTTTCTGGCGATCCGGCAAATCAGTTGTTAGCAAAAATTAAAGTGTCTTCGGCTTTGGCGTCTGAAGGTGCGACATTAAATCCGGTATTAAATGAAATGACTGGACGATTACCATTTTTAAACGCTGATGCAAAAGCTACAGGAATTTCCCACGCCGACGAGTGGGACCATTTAACAGATTATGTGCATCACAAATTGTTAGCTGTTGATGGAACTGAATTCCAGTTAGGTGGACGAAATATCGAAGATTCGTATCACATGAAATCAAGATTAGGGTCTAAGGGTAAGTACATTTTTATGGACACCGATTTCTACGGTCGCACGGCGGCCGGTGGAACTAAGGAAATTGAAGCATCATTTGATAAGCTTATAAGAATGTCGCCAGCAGATTTAACGACAGTTCAACGAGTCATTCCGAATGACTTAATTAGTAATCCGGAACAATTGATGAAAGCCACTGGCTATTGCTTGCAACAAGCACAGGCTGGCAAAGTTCCTATGACTGCGTTAGGTCAGTGTATTGAAGGTGCTGCTCCAACAATCGAAGGTTTTAAAAACCAAGCTACTCGAATTGCTACTTCAAAAAGTGAAATGGATCAGTCACGCGGTCGTTACAATACAGATTATTTAGCTGCAAATAAAAATGCTCCACGTGATCATTTTAGAAGCGGCTCTTATACCGACGGAGTTGACCAGCTTTCAAGCTCTGATTTAGCCAATGCAGAAATTTACTATTTAGAAAATGTAGCCTATGCAAAAAACGGAGATTTAAAGCGTCGTGCGGGTGCGCGCGTTGGTTCCGAAGCTAAGTTTAATAAGAATATACACGCCGCTTGGTATCGTGGATTAGAAAGTGCATGCAGCGTCAGCCGCGAGGAAAAAAGAGAAGTTCGCGTGGTAATGCACACGGCGTATTTATTTATGCCATCGGGTATGATGCACCGTTTAGCAAAAATGATGAATGGTGACTACCAGGATTGCTCGCGAGTTCGAATTACTTTTCTTACTAATTCAATCGAGACAACTGATCTAAATGTAATTAACATTTTTGCTCGGTACCAAATGAACGAGTTAATAAAGCACCATCAAGGTTTAACTGCGGCGGCGGACGCTCTTGACCAAGGAAATCCGTACAGAAAAGCGGCCCGATTCTTTCCAAAGCTTGATTTCTTTGAATACAACGCTTCAAGCGTAGGAACAGGAATTTCGTTACACACTAAGATTTCTATTCTAGGTGATGATATGATTGTAGGATCTGCAAATGCAGACGTGCGTTCATATTATATGGATACCAACAATGCCGTTCTTATTCGTGGTGCGAAAGACTTCAACCGCGATTATTTGAACTACGTCGATAGTATTCTTACTGATTCAAAGAAATCCACTAATCTTGTTGGTAAGTATTTAGCGATGACACCTGAATACATTCAGGCTGAAAATAAAGTTTTGCTGAAATATATGTTAGCGCGTTGGGATAAAAAAGGAAAAATTAATTCTGAAAAGCAAACACAAATTCTAGGTCACATCGATAACATTGGAGCAAAAATCACAAATACGACACAAAGACTTTTAAACTTTCGTGGCGATTTTGAACAGCTGAAGTACCAAGAAAATAGTCAAAGTGGACTTTCAGGCTTAGAGCGCGAGCTAAACACTCTGGCAAATAGCTTCGATGATCTTTTTAAAGTTTTATAAATAGCACTTTTCACATTTGATACATAAAGCCGGTTTAAAAACCGGCTTTATGTATTTACAGCGAAAGCCGCGTTTGCCATGCAGTTAATGCTTCACGAGCGCGCCCCAGCTGTTTCTGTTTTTTCTCTTTCTTATCTTTAATCTCTTCCGGCCAGGGTGGAATTAGCGAGAAATTAATATTTGTCGGCTGAAAATGTGCTGCACGAAATGGATCTGTAATAGCTTCTAATAACGATCCCATCGCTGAATCACGCGGGGGCGGCGTGAAAATTTGGTCTTTAACTTTTTGATTAATAAAATGTGCGACAAGTAACCCAATGCAGGTTGACTCAAAGTAACCCTCAACGCCCGTAATTTGGCCTGCGAAAAATAACCACGGGTCATTCTTGCTGCTTAGATCTTTATTTAATCGCTTTGGTGAATTGATATACAAATTTCTGTGAATGCTACCTAGTTTTAAAAACTCAGCATTTTCCAAGCCGGGAATCATGCGAAAAACTCGGGTTTGTTCGCCGTAAGCCATGCGGGTTTGAAAGCCTACCATGTTGTAGGCAGTGGCTTCTTTGTTGTCTTGACGTAATTGTACGACCGCAAATGGATAGCGCCCAGTTTTAGGGTTGGTAAGTCCTACGGGTTTCATTGGCCCAAAGCGTGGGGTTTGAATTCCGCGCTCAACCATGGTTTCAATGGGCATGCAGCCTTCAAAAAAATCAGTGGTTTCAAAATGCTTTGGTTCTATTTTGCGCGCGTTCTGAATTTCTTCGATAAATTTAAAATATTGCTCTTTATCAAACGGGCAGTTGAAATAATCAGGTGTACCTTTGTCGTAACGATCGGCTTTCCACGCGATTTCTTTATTAATGGAATCGGTATCAATGATAGGTGCAATGGCATCAAAGAAATATAAAAAATCATCTCCAAAATGTTTTTGTAAACTAAGCGATAAGTTTTCATCGGTAAGTGGACCCGTTGCTATTACCGTGGGCCGTGGAACATCATCTAGGGACTGCACAATTTCATGTTTTATTTCGATGTTAGGATGGACTTTAACACGTTTGGTAACACTTTCAGCGAAAACTTCGCGGTCAATTCCCAATGCTTGACCGGCTGGAACAGCGTGCTGCTTGGCTATTTCCAGTATGTGGCATTTTAACTGCTCGGCTTCCCATTTCAGTTGTCCGGTTGCGGAATGTTCACCAAGACTGCCAAATGAATTAGAACAAACCAATTCAGCAAAATTAGTCGTCTTATGCGCCGGAGTTTGCTTAACCGCACGCATTTCATACAAAGCAACTTTAAATCCCATTTGCGCAAGTTGTAAAGCACACTCGCTGCCAGCTAAACCAGCTCCGACAACAGAAATTTTCTGCAGATCGATTTTTTTTTGTTCATTATAAGACATTTGCAGGGTTTAGACTTTTCAGTCGAAAAAAGCAATGTTTTGTGTTACATAATCAGCATGTCGCAGAACGATTTCAAATCTAAATTTCAAACCGGGGCCGAAGTTTTACAAAAGCTTCTGGAATCGCAAGCAGGTCCAGTATCGGATCAATATTTACGTTGGAAATTATGGTTGAATTGGAAAGACATCGTAGGACCCACTGTATCGGCACACTCTGAGCCTATATCCTACAGAAATGGTTTGTTATGGCTGTGGGTCGAAAACTCGGTCTGGATGCAGCAGATGGGCTTTATGGCCGAAACCATGAAAGAAGCTATCAATAAAAAATTTCGCCCAGGCTTCGTCAAAGAAATTCGCTTCACCCAAGATCGACGCCAAGTGCCGTCGGCCGAAAATGAAGTCTTTCGCGATCAGGTAAAAAAATTTCTTAAGTAATTTTCCGAAATCCGCACGACCTATTACCCACATTAATAAATTTGGGGTATCGGTCACGCGCCACATTTTGCAATGTCTCTTACCTATGAGATCAAACACTCGCCAACAAAGTTTTTTAAAAATGCAGTCAAAAAGTAAGTTAATCCACGGAGGTGAGCATCGAAAAAAACGCTATGGTAGATCCGCTAGGCCATTATCAGTAAAAAACGCGCATCACATCGTTTTTAAAATTCACAAAGAAAATCTTGTGAATCGAAGTTTCCGCCACCCAAAGAATTTCAAAACCGTACAAAGACTTTTACAACGATACTCGGCGATGTTTTTTATCAAGATCGAACAGATCAGTTACCAACATGACCACATCCATATCTTAGCTCGGTCCGGACGGCGGTCCCACTTTCATCACTTTTTTCGGGTATTTGCGGGGCAAGTGGCGCAAACAATGAAGGTGGCCGATATAAACTGATCCCTTATAAGGTCCTAGATCAGCTTACTCCGACCTCTAAAGACTTGATATATTTAGATTTTTTTCATTCGGACGGTACTTCTGATT
>JAYTMU010000080.1:0-10115 GCA_043728195.1 Bdellovibrionales bacterium | reverse complement strand
AACTTTCTTTGTAAGTGTTCGACTACGGTGTCCACATCGCCATAAGCTTCATTTATTTCTTTGGCGAAGGTTGTATGATCGTCAGCCATATACACTTTGTTTCTGACAGGAATGATTGTGATTTCATGTAGATCGAATTTTATAAGGATACTTAAAGATGAGCCGTTCAATCGAAACTGACGTCTAATTTGATAGGGCTTATTTAGACTAATTGGATCAAGTTCATCAACTTTGTCCATTAGCGCATGATAGATTCGTTGTTCAGTTGACCGAGTGTCAAACGCAAGTGCCTTAACTAAACTCTCAGATATTACCAACGACCGCTTCATTTTTGCCATAATCACTCCTATGTTAAAACCATGCGTAATTGCATGGGTTAGTTTGCTTGAAATTTTGAATCATCAATCACACGCTTTATAAAATTGATGTGTTTTATGAAGCGAAGCTCAGCTTTTTGATGGCAGTCTTCATTGGATTGATAGTTTTCTTTTTTATATTGGTTTCTTTTGTTTAAGTGTTTGTCTTGAAGTTGAACGACTTCGACACCAAAGTGAGTGGCAGTTTCAAATAAATGAACACTGACGTAATTATTAATATAATGATTTTTTAAGTATGATTTTTTAACAGTATTTTGCACGTAGGACTCCCATTTATAAATATATTATAATGCGTTGACTTGATCTTCTTTGAACATCATTAAGCAGCGTGATTAATTGGGTTCTTTAATAAATGAATTAATTGTTCGCGAACGAATATTTTGTGAGTTGATTTGCGATGTTTTGGTTTATTTTTAGGTGGGCATATAGTGACAGATTTGCCGGATGTAATAAATTGAGAAAGATTGATAAGGTTAGACTTAGACGACATAGAAACCCCCATTTTGGTTAATAAAGTTATTTTTATTAATTAAGTTTCCATAGTTTTGGATTCTGATCTGTTTTGAGCATCATCTTAAATTGAGACTTTCCTAACTCAATAGGTCTCACCTAATAAAATAGCTGTAAGGGCCCCGGTCTGTTTAAGCCGCTTCGCCTGATTTAATAGATAAAAGTATAAAATCAATTAGGAGTTGTTATGAAATTAGTATTAATTATTGCTATGATGTTTTTAGGTGCGTGTGCCAATCGAAGTGCCGAACCACTAGTCTTACGGGTGGCGCACTATGAAGAACTGCCCCAGTGCAACCCTGACCTTCAAGGTGTCAGGGCAATTGTTGAGGACATAAATAAGAAATTTTATTGCAGTGATGGTCAATGGTTGAATTTAATATCTATGAGAGATCTCTAAGCCTTCTGTAAGGTTTGCTCCATTGAATCAATTGATTCATCTGCTAATGCAAATCCTGCATAGTGCTCTTGGCAAACTACGACACTATTTCCTAAAGACTGAGCCACTAGTGATAGCGATATGCCCTTTGATAGAAGGTAGATAGCGTACGAGTGGCGAAGATCATGGAATACAACCCACTTAGTTTTGTCATCTGGGAAAGCCTTCTTACAAGCTGCTTTTATCACTGTTGCGAATTTAACATTTCTAAAATCTTCTTTATCAACTAAGTTTGCCCACTCTTTTACTTTTGCTCTACCCGCTTCAATAACAAATGCTCTTCTAACTGTTCTAGGTTTAGGAGCTCGCTTGTTTCCTTCACGGTCAATTTGATTATGAACTAACACTACATTTGCTTTCACCATATTAGGTGTGATCGCAAACAGTTCACCAGTACGGCAGCCAGAATAGAATGCCACTTCAGCCATAAGCTTAAGTTTTTCATCTTTTATAAATTTACTCATTTTTATGAAATCTACTTCAGATAGATAAGTAATATCTGACTGGTTCTTCTTATCTTTTCTAAGCTTTACATTTCTTTGAATATACTTAAGGAGCGTATTTAATCTAGCAACAACTCTGCGCTGCTTGTTTCCTTTAATGTGCTTTGCAATTTCTTTTTGTAATTCTTCTCGTGAAACCGAGTATAGTGATAAAGATCCAACTGCTTCTATAGCCCTCTTGAAATCATTTTTTGATGATACAAAATCAATAAGGTCACGGTGCTCATATTCTTCTTTCCAGAACTTCTCTAGAAGGTCACGGTTAGCAGAATTATGGACTACTTTGATTTTTGATCTATTAAGTTCCTTATAAAGATTTACTAAAACTTCTTTGGCTAGGATGATACATGCATCTTTAGCCTTACCATTTACAAACGCCTGGTTAATGGCTTCTATGGCCTCGTTCTCGATCTTTACATAGGTAGTTTTCTTGTCTGCGATGGTACGTTTTAAAACTGAGAATGTTTTTCTAGTTTGATCTGGCTTCTTTAGGATGTAGTTTATACGGCTGCTCATCTGATTCCTTATCGGTTTCTTGAGCGTATAAATTTACTAGTTCTTCATAGATAAAATTAATACTTAAAGGGCCACCTGTAAGCAGTTCCATCTCATATAGTTCTAGTGCATCTCTATACGTTCTAAGATTGGTTACTGTGGTCACCAGAAACAGCCTTTGGATGGTTACCAAAGTCCTAAGACCTTAGTAATTTTGGAAATCAAACAATTGAAAAACATTAGTAATTTCAGCTGTTTGGTGCCCTGGGCCGGACTTGAACCGGCACGCCCGCTTCCGCGAAGCTCAGGATTTTAAGTCCTGTGCGTCTACCAATTTCGCCACCAGGGCACTGATGTGTTTTTGACAGAAGCGTAAGTTAACTTTTCGGGAAAAACTTGTCACTTCTTTTTCACATGTGCGCTATCAACTTTTTGGGTTGTGAATTTATTGACTCTGGAATGATCTCATTCAATGATTTTCAGCTGTGTCAGCCGCTGTAAAAATTGATTTTAAAAATGTCTTTGGGCCTGGCTTTTTGCTGGTTTTTTCAGCGCTTATGCTGGCGGCCTTAGTAGATCAATCATTAAATAAGCAAATTGAGCGCGTGATCCAGTCCCGTGACGGATTATCGAACATGATTTTTGTTTGGGGCGGCCTGTCCCTGTTTTCATCATTGCTGTTTCCGATGATTATTTCTTTTTTGTGCTGTCATACGCTGGCTGGATTAGCAAATGGGCGGCGTGAATTTATAAAATCCAAGTTTGAACTTGGGCTACTTGAAACGTTACGTGCCTGGGGGAAAACATTTTTATGGACTTTCGCATTCATTCTTCCGGGGCTGGTTGCTTACACGTATTATTTTTTAACTCCGTTTGTGGTGATTTTTTCCAGAGATTATGCAGATGGAAAAGTCGATGCCCTTAAGCATTCTGCGAAACTGACCAGTATGTTTTTTTGGAGACTAAACCTTTGGCTAACGGTTTTTTATATGGGCGTGCCTTTTGTGTTATCTACACTACTTGATGAAAAAAGAGTTTTTCGTTTAAGTCCCTTAACAGCTACATTATCTGTGCTGCTAGAAACACTTTTGGTTTTTATGTTTCATTATCTTATTTTAAAACCGTTTATTCACTACCTAAATGAAGTCGAGGCCCCCGATGTCGCTGCTGTTTAACTGGAAAAAAATTAAAGAACGTGATCATGGTTTAACCTTCGATGATGTGTTAATTATGCCTGCAAAATCTGAAGTACGGTCACGCCGGGACCCATCACTTCGCACGCGCCTAACTAAAACCAAATTTTTAGAAACTCCAATTATTTCGGCTAATATGGATACGGTTACCGAATCTAAAATGGCAATCGCCATGCACAAAATGGGCGGGCTTGGTGTTCTTCACCGATTTATGAACATTGATCAGCAAGTGCTTGAAATTGAAAAAGTAAAAGCTGCAGGCGCACAAATTATTTCTGCAAGCATTGGCGTAAATGCCGAATTTAAAGAGCGCGCTGAAGCACTTATCAAGGCCGGCGTAAATTTAATGACGATCGATATTGCCCATGGCCACTCTGTACAAATGATGGAAACATTAAAGTGGCTTAAAGATAAATTTTCTGATCTTGAAGTTATCGCCGGAAATTTAGCAACCCCCGACGCTGCAGCTGATTTAATTGAAGCTGGTGCTGACGCTATTAAAGTTGGTATTGGTCCCGGATCCATGTGCACCACGCGCATTATCACAGGCTGTGGTGTTCCGCAGTTAACAGCTATTGCCATGTGTGCCGAAGTCGCAGAAAAATACGGCGTGCCAATCATCGCTGACGGCGGCATTAGAACCAGTGGCGACATGGTAAAGGCATTCTGCGCGGGCGCTAGCACAATCATGCTTGGCAGCATGTTATCTGGAACTATCGAAACACCGGGCGATATTGTAAACGGTAAAAAACAGTACCGCGGAATGGCTTCTAAAAAAGCGCAAATTTCTTGGCGCGGTGATATGCCGGCCGGCATGGCACCGGAAGGCGAATCCACTTTTGTAACTGTCAAGGGCCACGTCGAAGACGTGATCTCAGAATTAACCGGCGGTATTCGTAGCGGCATGAGCTACATCAACGCCAGCACCATCGAGGAAATGCGCGACCGCGGATTATTTATGGAAATGTCGCCTAATGGTATTCGCGAATCACGCGCACACGGAGTACAAAATTAATTCATCTGCCAAGCAGCCCATCGGAGTTTTCGACTCGGGCATTGGCGGAATTACCGTTTTAAAAGAACTGATGCGTAAATTGCCTAATGAAAATTTTATTTATTTAGGTGATACGGCGCGCCTTCCCTACGGTACAAAATCTGCGGATGTGGTGCGTAAGTATTCGGTGCAGAACATGGATTTTCTAATTACAAAAAATGTAAAGGCCGTAGTCGTTGCGTGCAATACCGCGTCGACTCAAATATTTGAAACCACTTATAAAAATATTCCCGTCTATAATGTTATTGATCCCGGCGCAAGAAAAGCAGCGCTTACAACCGAAAATTTAAAAATTGCAGTTCTTGCTACGCGTGCAACAATTGCTACCAACAGCTACACGGAAAAAATAAAATTACATAATCCAAACGCCGAAGTATTAACCCAGGCCTGTCCGCTTTTTGTGCCCCTTGCCGAAGAGGGCTGGCACGATGACCCAATCACAAATTTAATTGCGTTTAGGTACTTACAATATTTGCGTGCAGCCGAAGTTGACACCGTAGTTTTAGGCTGCACCCACTACCCACTTTTAAAATTAGCAATCAGTAAGGTGTTTGGCCCAGGTGTAACCTTGATTGATTCCGGCGAAGTGCTGGCACAACAGATCAGCGATGACATAAATAAAAATGATGTTACGCATGAAAGCTCAAAGGCACAACCAGAAGTGTTTCACACCGGTAATCTGCATATTTGTTTAACTGATTCCGGCGTGCAATTCGAAAACCTTTGTCTGCGATTACTGTCTGAGGTCACAAATAAAACTCCTCAGTTTGAAACAGTTTCGGTCATCTGACCAAAAGTTTAACACCCCCTATTTCTAAAAACCTTTTCTATTCGATTCGGCAGCAACGCCACCGTTAATTTTCGTGGCCTAGGCTCTGCTATATTTATTACGTGAGGTCACGTATGTTGAAACAACTTATAACAAGCATTAGTTTACCTACCCGTTTAGCTGGTAAAACCGCTCTGTCATTAGCGCTGGCGATGACTCTTACCAATTGCGCTCCCCAAGCCCCTAACCGGGCTGGAAGACCTGATCCACTGCAAATTGGCCCTACCAAAGTGGTCGCAGTAGATGAATTAATTGATTATGATTTAACTCCGACCTATGTGCCGACCCCGAAAAAAACTAAAAAAGTATTTCAAGTTAAAGTCGACGAAAATGGTAAAGAAGAACATACAAAAATTGAAGTCGAACGCCATTTCGAAAAGCCAACTTCTGTAATTAAAACCAAGCAAGCCGCAATTATTTTAGATTCATTACGCATGGATAAAGTGGCCATGAAATACAATGGCGTGAAACGCCAGTTGATCATTACTGGACAGACAGAAGTTTTAGATAAAAACAAAAAAATAATTGGCGAAACCCCGTTCACTTTAGTGGGTGAACACTCGCCTTTAGATATGACTTTTACTCTGCGTGCAGCAAGTCCAGAAAAGGAAATCTCAGCAGTAAAACCAATCGTTCGCGCCAAAGTAACGTGTCTGGCATACAATGAGCAAGACCAAACAAATTGCTCGGTTGTCATCGTAGATTTCTTCGTAGCTTACAAAATGCAGATCTATAGTGAACAGATGGAAGTTTCGCGACCAAAATCGGATGACGATACGCCTAACGTTAAGCCCGATGTGAAACCAGAACCCACAAAAGATGACGATGATGTTGTTCTACTGGACCACCCAACGCAAGAAGAAGGGGAAGAAGAGGATTCTGCCCCAGGCAGATACGTCGGTCAGACTGAAAACACGGATCTTAAAGAAATTTTTGACACGGAAGATGATATTCAGAAAGTGATTAAAGAAGATAAGGATGATGAAAAAGATTCGGACCAAAGTAAAATCAAAGATGATGATGACAAGATAATTACGATTAAGCCGGTAACACCGTTAAAGAAAAAGCCAGGCAGCACACTTGATGTCGACATCAAGCAAACCCAATCTGGTGATCTGCGTCCGGTAAATCAAGCTATTGGATATGCAGATAACGGAAACCTTCGTAATGCAACTTCTTTAACAGTTAAGCAACAAGCCTTAGATGAAAATGCTTTTTTTGAAATAGTAAATTTAAATAGTAAGCGCTACTTCGGCACTTATGAAATGGCTGAAATGATCGCGCGATTAGGTGCCCGAATAAATCAGCAAATGGCAAAAAAATTAATTGTAACTGCTGTCGCTAGACAACGTGGAGGCGAGGCAAAGCCCTCTAAAAGTCATCAAGCCGGAACTGATGCTGATATGGGCTATCCGACTGAAGATAATGTTAAAACACCGAATGTCGTTGATAGAAAAAGCCGCGCCTATAACAAACGCGCCTTTTCGGTGGAAAAGACATATGACGTAATAAAATTTGCATTCAAGCAACCCGATATTAAAGTTGACCGCGTTTTCGTGGACCGGATCATTATTAGCGAGCTTTGCCGATATGCTAAAGCCAAGGGTGAATTTTCTAGTAAAGATACTGAAGTGGTAAAAACTATGTTTCAAAAATTACAGCACATTGATGGTCACGGAGATCATTTCCACCTTAGGTTACAGTGCTCGCCAGCGGACCCAGCATGTAAGAAAATGACTTATTCTATAAATGGCAGCTGCAGTTAGATAAAAATCTCTGCAGCTGGCTCGCGCAGGTTATAGCGTGATGACATCGACGAGCCATAAGCACCAGCGTCGCAAATAGCGACAAAGTCACCTTCAGCGATAGCTGGGAAAGTTTTTCCAGTCACTAGCACATCAGAAGATTCACAGATGGGACCAACAACTGTGTATTTGCTTGATGGTCCCGGTTTTTTTCTAAGCGGTAAGATTTCATGCACGGCTTGGTACAATGCTGGCCGTAGCAACAGCGACATGCCCGCATCTAAAATAAGGTATTTGGTCGTTGCCGCCGTTTTGATAACTTCCACCCGTGAAATCAATATACCACTTCGGGCAACTAAAAACCGCCCGATTTCTAAAATAAGAAACGCACCAAAATCTTTTAGCTCGCTGTCATATATTTCTTGTAAAGCTAGCCAGCGCTGTTGATCCATTTCTGAATCGGCATCTTTGTAATCAATTCCGATGCCGCCACCCAGATCCAGACGGTCCAACTGCGGACAAATTTGTTTGGCTTGCAGGTAAAAGGGTTTTACCACTTGAATGGCTTTTTCAAACACGCTGACATTAGTGATTTGTGAACCAATGTGAAAGCTGATGGCTTTAAGTTCAAGATTTTTGTCGCCTGCAATGCGAACTAAAATTTGATTGGCGGTTTCAAAATCTAAACCAAATTTCGAATCCTTCAAAGCCGTTGCAATTCCGGGATGGGTTCCAGCATCAATTTCTGGGTTCAAGCGTAAAGCAAGACTTACCTTCTTATTTAAGCTTTTATTCAGCTCGATGATTTTGGCAAGCTCTGACGGACTTTCAATGTTGATTTGATAAATTTCGTTTTCAATGGCCCATAGTAATTCTTTTTTAGTTTTAGCAACGCCAGATAAAATAATATCTTTTGGTTTAAAACCACAGTCGACTGCATGCTGCATTTCACCCAGAGAAACCGCATCAATGCCGCAGTTTGAAGCTTGGATAAGTTTTAAGATTTCTGAATGAAAATTTGCCTTCATCGCGTAATGCAAACGACCAAGTCCCTTCCAACTTTGAATCCAACCGATGCGCTCGGTGATAACAGATTTTTTATAAAGCCAAAAAGGTTGCTCGTAACCGACAATATACGAAATTAAATTCTTCGCCGCGCCCGCAAAATTTAATTCAGAATCGACATAGTTAAAAAGCTTACGTGACATAAGCACCATTTTGCACGAAAATCCCCGATATGGAAATGTTCAAATTTGGCGAAACTCATTTAGGCCTACCGATTCATGGTTTTCATTTCACAAATACGACATCAGCGAATAAAGCGCGTGCTTTGATTTTAGGCGGCGTGCATGGCGACGAGCCTGAAGGCGTTGTTGCAGCCAAGGGGTTACTTGAGGTTTTTAGACAGAAATTTGATTTAGGTCTAAATATCACGCTGGTTCCTGAGTTCAACCCTGAAGGAATCTTAAATAAAGTGCGCATGAATTCGCGCGGTGTCGATCTTAACCGAAATTTACCAACAAAAGATTGGTCTGGGGTCGCAGCCACTGCGCGCTATAATCCAGGTCCCGAACCCTTAAGCGAAAACGAAAATAAAGCATTGGTTAAGTGGCTAAATGAAAACTCGGTGCAGCTTATTATTTCGCTACATTCATGGAAGCCCATGTTAAATACCAATGGATCCATACCCGAAGCCGAAATTATAGCTAAAATGACCGGTTATAAAATTGAACCTGACATTGGTTACCCCACACCGGGGTCTTTAGGAACATACGCTGGCCTTGAACGGCAAATTCCCACTTTAACTTACGAAGTCGAACGCGATATCACTTTTGATAAAGTCATAAAAATTCATGTGCCAGCTATTCTAGAAGGCTTAAAAGTATCGGCACAAATCAGAAAAGTTTAACGGTTTCTTAGTTTCAACGACTGCACAAAGGAATTTAATGAAAGATCAAATCCAAAAAATTTACGATCACGGTAACCCACCATCACCAACTGAAATGGAAATGATCGAAGCCGTCATTCAAAAAATAGACTCTGGCAGTTTGCGCGTCTGCGAAAAAGTAAATGAGCAATGGATAACGCTAGACTGGGTAAAAAAAGCCATCATGCTTTATTTTAAAATTAAAAAAAATGAAGTCATTCATTCTGGTGCCTTTGATTACTTTGATAAAATCCCAATTAAAAAGTGGACTGGCACCGAAGGCGTTCGCGTGGTTCCACAAGCTGTAGCCAGGTACGGAAGCTTCGTTGATAAAGGCGCAATACTAATGCCTTCCTACATCAATATCGGAGCCTACGTCGGAAGTGGCACCATGGTAGACACCTGGGCCACAGTTGGATCCTGCGCGCAGATTGGTGCGAATGTCCACTTATCTGGCGGCGTTGGTATTGGTGGAGTATTAGAACCCGCACAAGCACAGCCAGTTATTATCGAAGACGAATGCTTTATTGGAAGTCGCTGCATCGTCGTTGAAGGTGTGCACTTAGAAACCGGAGTCGTCCTAGGTGCTGGCGTCACGCTAACAGCTTCAACTAAAATTATCGATGTAACAGGCACTAGTCCCGTGATTGTAAAAGGCCGCGTACCAAAAAACTCAGTCGTCATCCCAGGTATGGATAATAAAACATTTTCCGCTGGAAATTTCGGCGTTCCGTGTGCGCTTATTATCGGCGTGCGCCAAGAATCTACAAATAAAAAAACATCGTTAAACCAAGCCCTGCGCGATTTCTCGGTCAGTGTTTAATTGAAGTCTTTTCGGATTTAATTTTTTTGAATTCTACGCGTGATTTGATAGGCTTTTCTTTCCTCTGAAAGTTGTATGCTTATAGGCCAATGCCGTTCACTTAGTGGTTTTACAAACGGCGGAGAATTAACAATCTCCTGTTCCCGCCATGGATTCGGTTTTCCAAAAGATCGTTGAGATTATCTCTAATTTTATCTTTTTAATCATTTGAAGTTTTGTT
>JAYTMU010000079.1:0-30909 GCA_043728195.1 Bdellovibrionales bacterium | reverse complement strand
TAGACAAATTTGTTTGTAGGATCGATCGCAATAAAACCCGCATTCGTACCGCCGGCATAATCTGCGACTTTTGTTATTCCACCGGAAGTTTGATTAATGGTGTAACTTGTAACTGCCACCCCGACCGCTGCATTAAAATTACTAGCAATAAGACACTTACTATCTTTTGAAACCGCTAAGCCATCAACCCCAGCTCCGGCAGCTAAAGGCGTTCCTGGTATTGGCGTTAAACTTCCATCAAGGTGATTAATTGTAAAACCAGCGATTTGGTTGGCAGTAGCCCCTGCTGTGTAAACCCAGGTGTTGGTTGGATCAATTTCGACCCCGTAAGCACCTAGCGGTACCGGTGTCGTACCTAGCGACGTGATAGCTCCCGTGGCAGAATCGATTCGCATCCGCGTCAGTAATGATGGATTAGTTTGGTTCGATGCATACAAATAGGAATTATAAGAAAATCCACCAAATTTTGTACCACTAATTCCATTTGGATTAGAAACAACCACATCTACCACTGATGCAAAATGATACGGTAAAGTGCAAGTCAACTGCGTGGTGCTTACAAACACAACGCTGGGACAATTCGTGCCGCCTATAATAACTGTCGCACCATCAACAAAATCAGTTCCAGTAATGGTAAGAGGAATACCGCCCTTAACACCGTAAGAAACCGGAGATACGGTCGTTACCGTCGGGGCTATGGTGCCCGCTCCATCAGTTATTCCAATGGAACGAAGTTCCATTTCTTTTTGCACATTGCAAGAAATTAGAATCACTGAAATTGAGATAAAAAAAAGCTTCTTCATCCCCTATTTATCGGAAAATTTACGATGCACCTAAAGGTAAGTAGTCAATTTTAATACCATCGTCAGCTTTTGGGACGGAACTTCCGTGGAAACGAATAAAATACTGAATTCTATCAACGTTCGTTTCGGACTCAAGAGTCCAACCGTTAATGGCGTCCTCGTTGACTATACGGCCCCCTACGACGACTTTTAGCGTTGTTTTGTTTGGTGCGGACTTTAAATAGAATTGAGTTAACTGCCCGATGATACGAGTTTTAATATTGGCTACCGCACGCGATAAATCTGAGTTGCAAATACTTTCTTTGACTCCATTAGAAGCCGTAACAAGACGAATGTAGCCTGCGCCTATGGAAACGAAGCCACCTAAATTATCGCAACTTTGATTCGTGACAGTTCCGATGTAATTAGCAATCCACGCACGGCCGCCCTCTTTGAACGGTGGCTTCAGGCGGTTTAAATAATTAATAAAATCATTCGAATTACCGCTGCCGAATTCGCTACTTTGATCATCTTCTTCGCCAAGAAAAATTATCGACAGCAAGGCGTCACTTCGTAAAAATCCGGGTGCAAATTGTTGCGCATAACCACCAGTTACAAATGCCATGGCATCTAGACCACGTTCTAGATCAGATCCACTTTCACCAACTAGCAGACGGTTCGAAAGTAAATTTATATTCTGCTCTGTCAAATGCTTTGGGTTTCCCAAAATTTGGCGGGTCATCGGATATCGATTCGAATCTGAAGCCATGGTCGAGCTTGTAACTGCAACGTGATAATCCATTTTCAGCGAATTTAATATTGCAATAAGTTCCGGAATTTTACGCGCTAAATTGTTCTGGTATTGCAACATGGATCTTGAATTATCAATCACAAAAAGAATATCGACTTTGTTGTTGTACGAAATAACTTGGTCGAATTTTTGTTCGGACGAAGGCAAAGCAAAGTTTGTTGGTGTGTTGTTACACGACGTAATTCCCACACACACTATGAATTGTACAACTTTGCGAAATTCCAACTACGCCGCCTTGGCCGCGTATTTTGCAATTGAATCTTTGGCAGCAGCAGAAATATTTAAAAATTGTACGCCGTACTTTTCACCTGAAATACTGACAACTTTGCAAACGGCATTAAATCCCGGCACTTGATCGCTAGGCCGGAAATGTAGGTAAAGCTCTTGATCCATTGTAAAGCTAACATTGGAAACAGAAACACCTGCGCCGCCAGCACTTATTTCAAGACTTTGCGCTTTGAACACTTTCTTGCGATCATGTATTACGATAGCACTGGCGTAACTTGCCCGAGCGTGACGCCGACGAAAAAATAATTCACCATCATGCTCGGGCCGCCATGCAGCATAAAGTTCTTTAATTTGAAACGGGCTAAACTCTGGAATGTCTGATAAACGCTTCCAAGATTCTTGGTCATTTTTCCAGACGAAATCGTATTCAAATAAGGTTTTACTTTGAAGCATCTGAACCATTTCATTTTTTGAAAATGGCCCGTAGTTATTATTTTGTTTCAAAATATACCATGAACGGTCTTTTACAGAATCAGGTGCGACTTTGCTTTTTTTGTTTTCAACAATTGGATTTTTAAAACTTTTGTTGAACGTTTCCGTAAGCGACGAAAATTCAAGTAGCAAAATCCAGTCCTCAGTTTTCTGATCGTAGATATAGTCGTTCCACTCAAGCTCTTTTGTTGAAAGCTTTTGTGAAATTTCGCCTAAAGACCATGGGCCTTTTTGGATTCCTTGGTGCGCTACATAAAAGTGTTCCATAAAATACCTCTGCTATAAAAATGAGTTTACAGATATTTTTCGGATCAACCGACCACGGTCTTGAATGTTTTAATTTATGACGAACTTTTTGACAGAAGGTCTAGGCAGTTAAATGCAAAAGGGCACACGGTTGCTAAGCGTTACAGCTCGTGGTTGAATTCATACTTTGTCGAATGACTAAAAATGGCCTTTAAACTTTCTATCCTCGAATAAGGTTTTTATAACCCTAACTCGGTAATTCCTTGCTGCCAGGAAAAAGCCTTTACCTTACCTATTTTTTTTGCAACTGAATCTTGAGATAGCAAAAAACATTCAGAATTTGGTAAATCTTTTTGAATACTTTCTAAATGCTGACAATCACGGTCGTCAACTTTAGTTTTAGATTTAATTTCTACAAGTGCAATTTTTTGTCCCGGCCGTTCAATGATTAAATCAATTTCCACATTATCTTTAGTTCGTAAATATGAAAAATGATAGTCGGCTTTTTTATATTTATTTAAACGAAATATTTCACAGATAATAAAATGTTCGAAAGCATTTCCGTATTCGCTGGTCCGCGGATGAAGTTCAAGGTTAAGCTTTCCTTCAAGTGAAGTTCTGACTCCCAGATCAAAGAAATAAAATTTCGCAGCTTGCCTTTGCTGTTTTCGAATAGACTTGCTATAGCCAGGAACTGAAAATCCGATTAAAGTGTCCTCTAGAATTTCAAAATAGGACTGAACTGTCGTTACGTCCACACCCACATCCCTTGCAATGCTGGAAGCATTGATAGGCTGCCCGTTCATCTGAGCAGCAATCGGCAAGAAACGCCGGAAGGGTTCTATTTTACGAACCCATTGTTCTTCCTGAATTTCAGTTTTAATATATGTCAAAGCGTAAGATCGCAAATAATTTCCTTTTTCTTGCGCCTGTTTTAATTCGGTCATTTTTGGTAACGACCCCCATTTAAGAACCATATTCAGATCAAACGCATCGCCAAGTTCCCTATGAGTCAGTGGAAACAGATCTTCCACCCACGCCCTGCCTGCGAGCAAATTTATTCCCTTTTGTTTAAGCCTGCGGGCACTGGAGCCGGTTAGCGCAAATTTAATGTTTAGGTCGGATTCTATGATTTGGTGAACAACGTTTAAAAGCTTTGGAACTTTTTGTACTTCATCGATAACAATCCACCGAGGTCGATTTTCTTTCGATAGTATACTTATCTGCTGTAATAGAGATTGAGGCTGTAATTGATATTGATCTACTAATTCGTCATTCAGTAAATCAATCCACAGCGTTTTTTCATTTTTAAAATTTTCTCTTAATAAGCTGGATTTCCCCGTGCCGCGGGCTCCGAATAGAAAATAACTATTTGATTTTGAAAGCTTACAAGACCGCTTGATCATAACCTATATTTATCGGGTATATTTTGGCCATGGTCAAGGAACTTTATCATCAGTTAGCTAATTATTCATTGAAAGGTTTTTTTCAACTTTCAGCTTTCGACAGTGGTAACGTAGGTTACATATTTGTGGTTGCAAGAAATCCTCAGGGAACTTTATTTACAATGCGGCCTGCTAGAACTAAAAGACAGTCAACTTTCTTTCGAACAGACTGTTGCTCATGAATATGTCCATCTGGTTTTTGAAAATGCGAGTCGGAAAGCTGGAACGACATCTCCCGAGAGTGACCATATAGAATTTTGGCCTAAGTCAGCCTATGAGGGCATCGCAGATATGATAGCAAGCATGGCGTTAAATACTCCTTTCACTGGAGAACCCGGCGGTTGGGCTACGCGCAATCTCGATGAGTTTCAGACGCTGAAGGACGCTCGGAAAGCTAAAGACTCTACGGTTTCAAGAGCAAAAAAAGCATTTAGACAAATTGGTATTATTCCCAAGTATCGAATCTACCAAGATTGGTTATCAAAAGTAGAACAGTTCTTTAAAACTTCTGGCGGAACCGATCCCTATGCCGAAGGAACCTGGTTCGCTGGAGCGCTTTTAAAATCTGCAAACACTCCAGAGAAAAGAAACAAATTAATAAAACTGTTAATTGATTCTGCAAAAATAGGGAAATCACCCAAAGACCTGGATTTATTTTATCAAGACTTAATTAGGAAGCTGGAGGCCTTTTTTATGTCAGACCATGGGCCTTTTTGAATTCCTTGGTGCGCCACATAAAAGTGTTCCATAAAATACCTCTGCTATAAAAATAAGTTTACAGATATTTTTGGGATCAACCGACCACGGTCTTGAATGTTTTAATTTATGACGAACTTTTTGACAGAAGGGCTAGACAGAAGGGCTAGGCTTCTATTCCCAATACGGCCAGCCACTCAGGCGATGGCATGATCAGTTTTCGCTCTTTTAAATCAAAGAAGCCCGCGACAAGGGAAAGCTCGCACGCGATCTCGCCGTTTTCTTTGTACATAATTTGCTTTAGCCGTGTGATCTTTTTATCTTGGGTAACTTCAACAACTTTCATAGTCACCGTTTCACGAAGCTTTACCTCTTTTATAAATTTAAGACTTATTTCAAGTATGACTGGACCTTTGCCAGTAGCGTGAACTTTATTGTAACCATAATCACGCTGCGTGCTCATTTCCCAGCGGGCCTCTTCAAACAAGGCTACATAGGTTGCATTATTCACATGGCCGTACGAATCCAAATGCTGCTCGCGAATAAATAGCGGGTAGCTAAAATTATTTTCAGACATTATTTTAAAGCTTCACGGATGTAAGCCGATGCCTGGTCCATAATCCAGACGACAGCAGCGATCACAACAATGATAGTTCCAACCTCGGGCCACATAGCCTGACCTTGGTACTTAATCAGCATAGTGCCAATTCCGCCGCCACCGACTAAGCCAATAATGGTGGCCATACGTACGTTGATATCCCAGCGATACACGGTAAACGAAATATACGGCAATATCACTTGCGGAACAATTGCGAACCAAATGGTTTGCAACTTGTTAGCTCCGCACGACTGCACCCCTTCAATCGGGCCTTCGTAAACAGTTTCAACCATTTCAGAATACTGCTTGGTTAAAGACGCGATCGAGTGAATCATTAACGCTAGCATTCCGGCAAACGGCCCAATACCGACCCAAACCGAAAAAATAATCGCCCATACAAGGGCTTCGACCGAACGGGTAACATTTAAGAACGTACGTATAAACATGTAGATTGCGAATGCAATGGAACCTTTCATGATATTTTTAGCTGCCATAAAACTAAGAACAAACGCAAAAGGAATTGCCAGCATAGTAGCTAAAAAAGCCATGAAAATAGTTTCAATAATATTCAAAACAGCCGCAGGCAATACCCCCCAGTTTGGGTTAAAAATTCCTGCAAAAAGTCGTTTAGCACCGGCAAAACCATCTTCATCAAGTAATTCCACAATTGAAAACTGAGTTTTATTTAAACCGACCACAAACAAAATAATAAGTGTAATAAAGAAGTGCCAACCCCAAAAAGTACGGTAAATGGGTTTAGCTTCGGCTTTTGCTTTTTCGTAATCGGGTTCAAAAAGATTTTGCCCCATTGTTTTTATGCCGAACATCGAGTTTAGAACATGACTTAAAAAAGCTCCAAGGGCTAACAAGCCTAAAAACAGAAATGAATTAAATTTTAAATCCATCAACTGCTCTGTCGTCGGGTCGACAATGACCGAAATAATAACCAGGCCGATAACGGCAACAGTGATGGCATCTAAAATGGACCTGCGAATGACGTTAGATTTCATACTTATTCTTTCGTTAGTTGATGTGAACTTCTTTGGCACCATCACCATAAATTTTTTCAAACCAGGCTTGATCAATATTTTTCGGATCACCCTCATAAACCAGTTCACCGCCCTTTAGCGCAATCACGCGGGTTGCATAAATGCGTACCAAAGATAGAAAATGCAAATTGCAGATAATGGTAATTCCTAGCTCTTGATTTACTTTCCGCAAATAATCCATAACGACGTGGCATGTTGCCGGATCAAGCGATGCGACAGGCTCATCGGCTAAAAGAATTTCGGGGTTTTGGGTTAAGGCGCGTGCGATTGCTACACGCTGCTGCTGCCCGCCTGATAGTTGATCGGCTCTGATGTGCGCTTTCTCGGAAATTCCTACCAGTTTTAAATACTTCATCGCTTCGGCTTTATCTTCTGCCGAAAATAATCCTAAAAAACTTTTCCATGTCGATGTATTAGCCAACTTGCCAACTAGCACGTTACCTAAAACCGTGTGACGAGGTATTAAATTAAAATGTTGAAAAATCATTCCCATTTTTTTACGTAACGACCTGATTTCGCCCGCCGACTGTAATTTAGCTGAATCTTTTCCGGCAAATAAGATTTCGCCGCTTGTCGGATCATGCAAGCGGTTAATACAACGTAGCAGTGTTGATTTACCAGAACCACTTAACCCAATCACAACTAGAAATTCACCCTTTTTAACGTCGAAGCTAACGCCCTTAAGCGCTTGCACTCCGTTATCATAAGTCTTTATTAAATTTCTAATCTTTAAGACAGGTTCACTCATTATAACCTCGTGTTAAAAGTAAAATTACTTTTTCATAAAATCAGAAGCGTCTTTACCAAGCGTCTTAAGCATCGTTCGAACTGATTCGTAATCAGCATCTGTTGCTAACTTTAAATCCGTCACGCCGTAAATGGCCTTGAACGCATCTTTACCCTCGGGTGTTGCGACAAATCCCATCATAGCCTGAATAATTTTTGTTTTCATTTCTTCAGGCATTTCTTTGCGGAACACAATAGGATCGTTAGGAATGGGCTCTGATAAAGAAATAATAGCCACTTTCTTTTCGACATCAGGGTATTGAGTTTTAACAAGTCGGCGCGCATCTTCGATTTGTTCAACGCCCTTGTCATCTTTTGATGGTGGCGAATAAAATGTTGCACCGGCATCAACTTGACCTTGGTAAACCATTGACACAACGTTGTCGTGCTTCTGCGCAAACATTGTTTCTTTCGGTTCAATTTTTTTATCTTTTAAAGTTTTTAGTGGCAGTAAGTATCCAGATGTAGATGCCGCATCAACAAACGCAATTTTTTTACCAGCAAGGTCTTCTAGTTTTTTTATATTTCCATCTGCTTTTGCAATGAACTGCGATTGGTAAGTTGAAGATCCATGGCGAAGAACTGTTAAACGGGCCTCGGCCTGATACTTGTCGTGAGCTAAAACATACCCAAAGGTATTAATAGCTGCGACATCGGCGCGTTTTGTCCCGAAGGCTTCGACCACAGCTACAAAGGACTGTGGAATAGTAATTTCATATTTATAGGGAGTCGTCTTCTCAAGATGCTCTTTAAATTTTTTCGAATTATCTTCGATCACTTTGGCATCAACTGAAGGCACGAAGTGAAGTTTTACTGGATTTTCAGCGGTGCCCAGCTCCGCTGTTTTTTTAGTACAGCCGACAAGTAACACGGCCGCTACTGCAGCGGTAATTAAACTTAAATTCTTCATATGGTACCCCTTTGAATAGAAATGATTTTCACACTGGAAAATGTGGCCAGAAGTTAACAAAAGAAAACTGTGTTTCCAAGAAAAGACTTCTCTTTTTTTGCCAACGGACGGATACTTATTGGAAAGATTCTAACTAATGGCTGAATAATGATTGAAAATTCATCAAACCTTAACGAAATCCTTAAAATCACTAGCGAAATGGCTGCGCGAAATTTGCGCATTATGGCTGTCTTTGATCTGGATTCAACACTATTCAATGTCAGCACCCGAACGCAGAAAATTTTAGAAGAATTCGCCCACGAGCACGACGAAGAGAATTTAAAGTCCGTAGAAGTTTTGCACACCGATTGGGGAATTAAGGAATCGTTAGTGCGTAAGGGCTATCAACCTGATGAGCACTCTGAGCTTCACACACGTCTAAAAGATTTTTGGTTCGAGCGCTTTTTTTCGAATAAATATTTGCACTATGATGTGCCATACCCAGGTGCGATTGAGTTTGTATTAGAGCTAGAGCGTGCCGGAGCGCAAATTTTTTACCTTACTGGTCGCGACGTTTTACGTTTGGGTCAGGGCTCAAAGGATGTCCTTTTAAAATGGGGCTTTCCGTGCCGCGATGGCCAGCTTATACTGAAACCACATCGTTCGATGAATGATGAGCTTTTTAAGCGCGACTGGTTTATTAATCTAGATCGCTCGCAGTATGATAAAGTGTATTTTTTTGAAAATGAACCCGTTAATATAAACGCGGTACTACAGCACTGCCCGGATGTCGAAATTATTTTTTTGGATACAACGCACGCACGCACGCAAACGGTGACGGCACCCATTAAACGCATTCCTCATTTCAAAAGGTTGTAAAAATGTTAACTTTGGTTGCAACTCCGATTGGTCGCCAAGATGAAATTACTTTGCGTTCGCTTGAGGCCTTAAAAGCAGCCGACGTGATTATTTGCGAATCGACCAAGGAAACTTCGAAACTTTTAAAACATCTAGATATCAAAGCTAAAAAATATGAAGTGCTTGATGAGCATTCAACGACTGAAGATTTAAACAACCTACTAGCTATCTGCGAATCACAAAATGTTTGTTTGGTTTCAGACTGTGGCACCCCCGCTTTTTGCGACCCCGGAAATAATTTAATTGCGCTTTGTCGCAAAAAAAATGTCGAGATTAAAAGTTCGTTAGGTGCATCAGCCTTGATGGGGCTGTTGTCATTAAGCTCGGAACGACTTCGACGATTCCACTTTATTGGATTTATTGCAGCCGAAACGGTAGCTAGGGAAAAGGATTGGCAAGCGGTCAAAAAGATCAAAGAGCCGCTTATCTTAATGGATACGCCCTACCGGTTAAATAAAATGCTAGAAGAGTGCCAACTGCATCTGCCTGATCGTAAAATGCTTGTGGTTTTAAACCTTTCGCAAGGTGATGAACAGGTGCTTGAGGGCACTGCTAAAAATATAAAGGCTAAAATTAAATTAGAAAAAGCGGAATTTATGATTTTGGTTTACACGGCATAGTGCGGTGATAAACCTACCGATCGATGCCTACCTACCTGAAATTGTAGAAAAATTCAAAGCAGCATCCAATCTTATTTTAAAAGCTTCGCCAGGTTCGGGAAAAACCACTCGGCTGCCGCCAGCACTAATGAAAAGTGGCTTTAAAAAAATTGTGGTGCTAGTGCCCAAGCGAATTGCTGCCGTCAGCGCAGCAGACCGTATTGCAACTGAAAATCAGTGGCAATTAGCAGCTGAAGTTGGTTACCATGTTCGCTTCGAACCCAAATTTAATGCGGAAACCCAGCTTATTTTTATGACCGAAGGTGTTTTTATAAAAAAAGCCCAAGATGAAAAATTTTGGAATGGCATTGATGTATTGATCTTTGATGAATTCCACGAACGATCTGCACTTGGGGATATGGCGCTGGGCCTTGCCGTTGAAAAACAAATTCTTGAAGAAAAAATAAAAATAATCGTGATGTCAGCGACTCTGCAGTCAAAAAACTTAGAAACTTATTTGCCAAACTGTGTGGTTGTAGAAATTGCGGCTGCTCCGTATGCGTTACAACTAAAGTATTCGACTAAACCGCAGCGGCTTGTTTGCGACCACGATTTTTACAATTCGGTAGTACAAACGGTTGAACATGCATGGAATAAGGGGAAAAAAGATGTCCTGGTTTTTCTTCCGGGCTTTAGTGAAATGCGTAAAGCACAGAACAGCATTCAAAAAAAGTTCCCACAAATCCCCATCCATATACTGCATGGCTCGATTAAAATTTCTGAGCAGCGAGATATTTTAAAGCCACACAGTGAAAGACGTATTGTGCTTGCAACAGATATTGCAGAGTCTTCGTTAACGTTACCCAGTGTCGATGCAGTTATAGACAGCGGCTTAAAAAAAAGTGCTAGTTTAGAAACTAAAATTGGTTTTTCGCAGTTATCACTTCAACGGATTTCAAAATTTTCAGCGATACAAAGGGCCGGGCGAGCGGCCCGGACAAGTCCCGGAAACTGTTTCCGTCTGTGGCACGAAAGTGACGAACGCTCGATGCCCGATCAAATAAAGCCAGAGATTTTAAAGGCTGACCTTACCGAAGAAATATTAACGCTGAAAGCATGTGGCGTCGATTCACTTGCGAACTTCATGTGGCTTGATAAACCGCTACCCGCCGCTATTTCGGATTCTGTTGCTAAATTAAAACTTTGGAAGCTTTTAAATGATAGCGAAGAAATTACTGACTTTGGAAAGCATATTCACCGCTTACCGTTAGCGCTAGATAAAGCGATACTTTTCTACCACCTAGCTGTGGCAGGGTTTCAAAGCGAAGCTTCGCATTTATTGGCGTGTTTAGAAACCGTCGACTTTACTAAGGTGTTCGCTGATGCCGGTGTGCCTTTGGAATCGGATTTAGAGCGGCTAAAAGCCGACGTCAATTTCATACCACAATCCGCGAAAATTAAAGCGCAACTGCAAGCCCTACGCTTGCCAGTCACTGAGTCAGCTGGGGATTTTCGTAAGACCTTAATCGCGGTATTCTTTGCACATTTCCCGGAAAAGGTATCGCAAAGCAAATCTGAGTTAGAAGGCATATCAAGTCTGGGCCGGGGAATAACGTTTTTACCTGGCCTGCAGGCCAGACACTGCGACTACCAGATCCTGCTGGCGGGCTATAATTCGTCAGATAGGACAGATGTTTACTTTGCTGTTGGTTTTTCTAAGCTTGAATTTTTGCAATATTCTTCAGTAAACGTACAGCTACAAACAGAATATAGTGTCGACTTAGAAAAAAGGCAGCTGTTCAAAGTGCAGTCGAAAAAAGTAGGGCGATTTTTAATATCTGAAAGTTCGCGGGCGGGTTTAACAGCGGTTGAAGAAGCCGCCGCTTGGCCAGCCATTTTGCAACAGCAAGCGGCCACCATTTTACTGTCGCATCCACACTATCAAAATTTTCAGCGAAAAAAAATTTTTCTAACCGCAAAGTTGGCGCTAGAATTCCTGCCTGATGCTGAATTTATCTTGCTGTTGAGCCAGGATCTTTCAACAGCTGTTAATTCGTATAAGGCATTTCTTGAATATCCTTTAAAAAATTTGTTACAGTTGCATATTTCCGAACTTAACCAAAGCAGTTTGTCACAGCTGCCAGACACAATGGTTTTGCCAAGCGGCCGGACCGTTGAAATTGATTACGTCTGTGAAAAGGCGCCTTTGATATCAGCCAAAATTCAAGATTTTTACGGTATGAAGGACACTCCCACGCTATTAGCGCAGAAAATACCACTGACACTGCAACTGCTAGCTCCAAGCTTACGACCAACTCAGATCACGCAAAATCTAAGGCTATTCTGGCAAGTCAGTTATTTTGAAATTAGAAAAGAGTTGCGTGCACGCTACCCGAAGCAGCAATGGCCCGACAACCCTGCGGATTATAAACTTGAAAAGAAGAAACCTTAAACGGCTGGACTTCGCTTAAAAAATTTGTTTAAGTGCCGGCATGCAACTTAAGAAGCAAAAATTTATTTACATTATCCTACTAGCCGGAATTCTTTTGGTATTTTTTTGGGAACGGGACAAGTTGTCCTCAACGTTGGACACGGTTGAAAATGAAAGTAAATCGGCACTAAGTTCAACTCCTTCTAGTGGCTCAGTAAAACCGGTGGCAAGCCCAACTAACACAGCCACCGCAGGGTCAGGCCAAAATCAAGTGCCAGAAAATTCTGTTACAAATAAATCTCCAGAACAGTTCGCAGCGTGGCTTAAGACTGAAGCTTCCTCACTGGATCGCAGTGATCGTGCAAACTCGGATAAAGATACATTACTGCGGCAACAGGCTTTGCAATTTACGCCGGAAAACATTAATTATTTGCGGGCAACAGCAACAAACAAGTTGGCTTCGGCAAATGAAAAAATTGTAGCTGCTTATTTGCTAACACTTGCTGGTGGTAGTTCACAGCAGGCGCTGCAAGAAATTGCGCAAACTCCTTTCAGCCTGGCAAGCCCTCAGCCAGCGCACTCGATTGGCGAAACTACTTTGATGCAGGAAAAAGCCATTCGAGTTGTCGCCATTGATGAATTATTCATCAGATATGAAAATGACGCAATATCGCATCAGGAATTAGCAACAGCGCTTCAAAAAATACCAGATCCATCCTTGCGGCAGTACGCACTTAAACGCCTGGCTGAACTGAAATAACTTTTTATCACGTTCATCACAATTACTTATACTGCAAAACGTGTGCATTTTTATGTGGACTGCCACGAATTTACTTCATAGGCTTCACGTGGATTTAACTTACGAGGGGAAATAAATGAAATTATCTGTATTAGTTCTAGGATTCGCCATCAGCTTTTCAGCTGTGGCATTGGCTCAGACGACTCCGGCAGACGTGCAAGCGCCAGTAGCAGCAAGCTGCATATCTAAAGGCGACATGACTGAAATTGCGTCGCACTTTAAACAGTTCAGTGATCTATCTGGTAAAGAATTTTGCCATGATGGTTCAGAAACTGCGAACTTGTTAGCAACGTTAATGTTTATGCGAAAAAACCAATCGTCTTCGGGCATGAAACCAAGCCAGGATGAATTGTTTTCGGGAAAATTTGCTGAAAGCTGGTACACATATTTCACTGGCCGTATCGATAATATGGAAGTGGACTCTGGTTGTCCTAAGGGTGTTGCTGCGTACGTTTATGGATTTGGTGGCAGCACAATGTTCGTTTGCACAGCAGCATTAAATGATAACTTTTCGGCATTAGACCGCGCAAGTATTTTTATGCACGAAGCTCGTCACATTGACGGCTACCCGCACATGACGTGCACGAAAGGTGCTCGCAAAGGCTTACAAGGCGCATGCGACACTCGAATTTCTGCAGGTGGCTCTTATGCTGTAACGGTTGAGACGTACGCACAGCTTGCAAAATACGGTGTCGAGCTTCACCCAGCGTTACGTGCTTATGCGCGTGCTTCCGCAGTTATTTATGCTGATGAGACTTTTGAAGTACCTGCAAAAGTTAATCGTGAATCACAATTGCTTGTGATGACTAAAAACAAAGACCTACACGGAGTTTCATTAGCAACTCGCACACGCAATGCGCGTAATAAAATTGAATCTTTAGGACAGGCCTCTGCACTGGGTCGCATCGTTATGCGCGCACAGCACATGATATTGTTTCCAGAAGACAAGACCTTAGGCGCTAAGTACATGTTTACAAAAAATGCCGGCGACATTAATCAATCCGCGGGTGACGCGTTTACGGAATACAATGCACAGACGCCTGCGCAGCGAAGTGAACTTGTTGATTTTCACAGTGGCGCTCAATGGAATGCAAAAGTTTACAAGAACAACATCAAGTTCGCATGTGATCCACGCTCGGCAACAACTAGCGAACTTGCATTTAATGGCCCACAAGCTGTGACGATCTTACACGTTAACGGTTACGACCGCGTTGCAAGAACTCAGTATGTGCTAACAACAACAGGTGCATTATATGAATTTGGTTGCACCGAGCAGCTGACATCATTCTTAAGACCATCTTCACAAAAAGTTGATCAAGAGTATTCACGCATTCACAAAGTGGGATCGTCAGTAATTGGTTTAACTAAAGAAGGAAATCTTCGTAAGTTAAGTGGTACAAGCTCAACTGCTCTGTCGACAGCTTTCGATGGACAAATATTTGAGATCGCTCCACGAGAAGTGTTTAGCTTTTTTGATTCTGCGAAGTAGTAGTTAAAGATTTGTCCATCCTAAAAAAACTTCTGATTGTACGCAATCAGAAGTAACCTACGAGCCCCTAAATAGAGAATTTCAGGCAAGCCAATCGAGGCAGTATGTGCCTCAATCTGGATTCACAACACACCAAACAACATCTCACGTAGTTTTATACACAGATTGTGGCGCTACAACCGTTGCTCCTGGTGGAACTTCTTTTACTACCACGGCATTTGCACCGATCTTGGCTCCGTCACCTATCTTGATTGGTCCTAATACTTTTGCGCCGGTTCCGATGAGCACGCCATTACCCACTGTTGGGTGCCGCTTCACGGGATCGAATTTTAACCCACCTAGTGTAACTCCGTGGAAGATAATGCAATCGTCGCCTATTTCTGCAGTTTCACCTATGACGCAACCTACCCCGTGATCTATCACTAAACGCTTACCGATTACGGCACCTGGGTGAATTTCAATTCCTGTTATGGTTCTAGAAATATCGGCAACTAAGCGGGCAAGAAAATATAATTTTACTGTGTACAGAAAGTGCGCGCACCGGTGAAAAAGAACAGCGCGGGGCCCTGGGTAAAGTAAGAATATTTCTAAGTACGATTTAGCTGCGGGATCGTAGTTTTTATAAGCTCTTAAAAATTCAAACATTATATTTTCCTTTGCACTATAACCAGCGATCCTTCAAATTTTCTAATAAAAAATAGCGTTCAAAGTTTTCGTTGTAGCGGGACCATGATTCGCCGGTTTCACGTTCGTTTTCTAAGAATGTCTGTACGGTATTGATTTTCGAATCTAGGTCGTCAATCATGGCGACAACTAAAGCCTCAGCAAATTTTGGACGCTTCGGCGAGCCATAATCTAACCTGCCGTGATGAGAAAGTATGATGTGCTTTAAAATATCTTTTAAGTCTTCAGGAAATCCTAGGATGCGTGCGGCTTTTTTATCAACCAGTTCACATGCCAACTGCATGTGACCAAGTAAACGGCCCTTGTTTGTATACTGGATAAAATCTTTATCAATTGATAGCTCCCAAATTTTTCCTAAGTCATGAAAAATAGCGCCGAAAATAAGAAGGTCGTAATTTAAAAAGGTATAATGACTAGCCATCATTTTCATTAACTTACAGATAGATACGATATGCTCGATCAATCCACCCGTCCAAGCGTGGTGAATGGTTTTAGCTGCGGCTGATTTTAAAAGAAGCTGTTTTATATCATCGTCTTGTAGCGAATCTAAAAGGATCTGTTTTATGGCTGGGCTTTTCAACTGATTTACTATTGCAATGACTTCCGAATAGCAGGCAAAAGCATCGACTTTTTTTCCTTCGATTGTAAAGTCTTCGACATTAAAACTGCCTTCAGCAGGTTTATCAACTTTGTGTATAATAATTTGTTTTCTGCCCGCGTAGACCTGTACCTGACCCTTTACTAAAATGATTTCGCCGGCACCGAACAGTTCTGAAATCTCCTCGACGCGGTCCCATATCCTGGCATCAACGTGGCCGGTCTTGTCACCGATAAGTAAACTTAAAAATGGTCGACCGTTTTTACCCATACCTTTTACTTTGTCTTTCACAAGGAAAGGTCGATCTTGAATGGCATCTTTGTCTGCTAGCGCTCGGATGGCAGGAAATATAGTCATATAGCAGCGCCTTTCACCTGTGGACACAATAAAAAAGAATTCTTTGAATCTGTGATAGTCAGCTGAGACAGCACCACTTGATTTAATTTTCGAAACACGAAAATATAATGGCCAGACGTCACAAAAATATGCCTATTGTCAGTCGTATTGAGATTTAAAAAATTTTCTTTCTGTAAATCGGAAAATTGCTTTTTTAGGTCTACCCACTTGCCGCAGCCTAAACCAAACTCTTCAGAATCAATTTTGATTTTTGGTGCTTGGCTAATAAAATACAAATGGCTTAATTCGGGTAAATCTTTGAATTGGTCACCAGGGAAACTAAGGAAAAAGCTTCCTTTGCCAGAAACTACATTTTGCAAATCTACTTGGCCGCCACCCTTTGGAAGGCGGTAAAGCAAACTAGGAGACGTCAGCGTTTTTTGATTTTTTTCAGTAAATAAAACGTTAAGCGACGTGTAGCTAAAAACCGGTGCTAAAACTTTTGATTCTTCTAGCAAATCTTTTTCGATACTTTTAAGGATCTCGTGGGGAATATAGAAATCGCTAGCGATATCTGTAACGGTTGCCAATGTGGGCGGTGCACTTACTTTGGACGCTGTGCAACCTAGCAAAACTATTAAAAGGCCGATCAATTTAATCAAGTAGACCCCTCGCTTCTTCAACAAGCAAAAAATCTGAATTTTCAGTTGTGTTATTTTTTAAATGGACCCTTATTTCATTTGGTGCTTTTTTTCGAACTAATGTAGCTAATGTGACCCAGTCTGCATAAAATTTTAGGTTACGTTGGGTTAAATATTCGACGTGGTCTTTTACATCCGTAAAAGGGTCGATTTGAATTTTTGTAAGAGCTACTAATAAATGATTTAGCTCTGATTTTTTATCTAACTGATTTGTCTTGTGTAAGCTGATGACTTCACTTTTTCGATTAAGCCCATAATAAACCAAAAGAGCCATTTGCTGTCGCTGTGGAATATCTGCAATGTTGGTTTTGTTTTTTTCAAAAAAATCTAAAGCCTCACTAACCTTTGAAGATTCCAATAGCTCGTGCAATTTAAATATAATATCGTCTGCAGGACCTAAGTTCTTATGCACATTATCACTAAAGGATTTTAAGTCTTTCCACTGGTACGCATAAGGTGCCAACAGCGCAGGCTTTTTGAACAGCAACGACAGTTGAGCAGGAGTTGCTAAAAATTGCTGCCATGATAATCGAAATAATATTTCATTATTTTTATCTACAGCATTCGACATCTGCGCTAAAAGCAGTTCTTTACGGAAGTCATAGCGAATGGCAATGTGACGATCTACCAGTTTCTCTATACCCATTCCCAACTTAGCACGGTCAACGGCGGGTAAGCCCTGCAGCGATTGTAAAGCACCGAACAAGTAGCGGCCTATGTTGTTTTGTTGGTATAACTTGTTGAAAGATTCTAGCGCTGCTTGATACTTACCATGCCGTAAATAAAGTAAAGCTTCGTTTTCATTAACAAGCGGATCCGCCGGCTGTAATGTTTTTGCCTTAACAATTTGAATTTGCGCAAGCTCTAGGTTCTGTTGCTGCATATAGGCCCAGAATCTAGCCAAATATATATTTACTTTGTTTTCAATCGAAAGACTGGTGGCACTTTCAAGCTCATCGATGTTTTTAATTTGGAAACCTAAGGGCTCTAAAAAAGGGTATAGGTCGACAACCTCAATAAAATATTTTTTTTGTAATGCTGGCGAAAGTTTTGAATACAATTGCGCAGCTTGCTGTCCTAGACCTAAAAATTTTAACCGTTTAACCTGAGTAAGTAGCTCAGTTTCGATCCGTTGCTGATTATACTTATTATAAAAATAATAACTTGATATTCCGCTTAACGATAAAATAAGTAAAATTAAAAGGCCTACTTTTATGTTTTTACTAAAGTAAGATATCTCTTTTTTGCTAGCAGCATCGTTTTGGTAAGCAAATTTTTTATTTCGGTTGTAGGCAGATTTTGTGCTGGCATCTTCTTTTTGCGCGCGATTAATAATGTCATCGACAGTTTCTTTTACCACCGACGCTTCTTGAGTTAACGAAACATCCGTGAACTGTTGCGCACTTGACCGGGTTTGCTGAAAAAAATCTTCAGTAGGTTTTGTACCCGTTTGGCTCTGGCTATTTTGTATTGTCTTAGTGGCGTCGGCTTTTGTATCTAGCTGCAGACGTAAATCGCTAACAACTTTTTTAAACAAGGCATTTTCACGCAGGTACAGCCAACGTGTTTCAGTGTCTCGGATTTCGTCGATGACAGAAATTTGCCGTCGTAGAAGCAAATCCTCAACTTGTTCAAAACTGTAGGGACCAAGAATTTTGTTCTCAGATTTAACCAGCCATTTTTTTTCAGTTGATTGGGTTTGCATCTGACTAATGCCTAAAATGTCTTTGATGAGACATAATCATATGAATATTATTGTCATTAGCGGCCGCAATTACTTCTGCATCACGGGCAGAGCCTCCGGGTTGCAGAATCCATTTTATATTTTCATTCGCTATCATGGCGATTGAATCAGCAAAGGGGAAGAAGGCGTCACTAATTAAGACAACTTCATCTAGCTTAACTTTATTATGTAATTTAAATTCATCGAAGCGCACAAAGGCCTGTTGTACGGCGTCCACTCGGTTGACTTGACCCATTCCTAAACCTACTGTTTGTCCGGCGTACACAATTGCGATCGAATTACTTTTCAAATAACCACAAACAAGTTCACCAAAGCGCATATCAGCTTCTATTGCGTCCGGAATGACGACCCCGCTAGCAGTCCACGTAGTTTTAGTAAATGAGTCGTCGGTTTGATGAAGCATTCCGCCCGCAACGGATTTATACTGGTTACCACTTTGTACTCCTTGAGAAATTTTATCCCAGCTTAAAAGTCGTAGATTCTTTTTTGCTTTAAAGAATTCAAGTGCGTCGGGCGTAAAGGTAGGCGCAATGATACATTCCAGAAAAATTTCTTTTACTAAATGGCAGCACTTTAAATCGAAGGCTTTGTTAAACGCTAATATTCCACCAAAAATACTTTTTGAATCAGATTGAATGGTCTTTTGCAATGCTAAATCGATCGTATCCGCCTGAGCAACAGCGCAGGGATTATTGTGTTTTACTGCGACGCACGTTGGTTTGGTAAACTGGCGCACCAGTCCAACCGCTGCATCCAGATCCAAAATATTATTATACGAAAGTTCCTTACCTTGGTGGCATTGGGCTGAACTTAAACTAACAGAACTGAGCGGATTTTCATACCAGTGGGCTTTTTGCTGGGCGTTTTCGCCGTAGCGCAGCTGTGATTTTCTTTTAAGCGGCAAATTAAGGTATGGTAAGTCGTCTGACTCATCCGCTAACTTTTGTACGATCAGTGCATCGTAATAAGAGGTTAACGAAAATACTTTTATCGCCAATTTTTTTCTATCAGAAACACTTAGTGTGTTTGCTAGAATTTTTTCTTGCGTCCACGCATAATCAACAGGATCACTTATTACGACAACTGATTTATAATTCTTCGCTGATGATCGTAAAAAACTGGGACCACCAATATCGATGTTTTCGATCAATTCCTGATTTGTACTGGTGGGATTTTGGGCTACCACTTCGAAAGGATATAAATTTCCAACCACTAAGTCTATTGCAGTAACATTATATTGTTTTAGCTGCTCTACATGAGTCGTGTTAAACTTATCCGCTAACAGCCCCATGTGCACAAACGGATGAAGTGTTTTAACCCGCCCATCAAGCACTTCCGGAAAACCAGTAACAGCACTGATATCCATAGCGGGCAGATTATTTTCTTTTAGATATTTTAAAGTTCCGCCAGTCGATATGATTTCTAGCCCCATTGCTACCAATGGTTTAAGAAAATCTACTAATCCAGTTTTATCTGAAACACTTACCAGTGCCCGCTTCATCTGGGTCATTAGAATGGTGACTTCGTTAGAAGTAGTTTTAGATCGTCATTTGTTAAGTATAGACCGGCTCCGGCATAGAATGACTGGGCATCACGCTTGTTTAAGGCGTCATTGTATCCAGCAGTTACGTAAAATCCTGAGAATATTTTATAGTTTAGATAGGTTCTGATTTGTACTTTTTCGAAATCGTACGCATCAACTGAAGCTGATAACTTATCGCGAAACATGCGGTAATCGACGCCCACGCCGCCTTTGTCTTCAATCAAACCGCCACGCAATGTCCAGTTGAAAAAGTGCTTGCCATAAAGTGCAGTGATTTTAGTACGACTGCGGTAAGTTCTAGTTTCTGAGATAAAACTATTTCCGGCTGTTCCAGTTGAAGCGGTGTCGGTAATTTCAACTGAGCCTGCTGGGTCTGTGATAATTCCTAAGTAGTAGTAGCGATCAAGCCCCGGCTGAATGGTAATTCCTACCGCCGTTTTTGCGGCGCCCACTTCATTTAAATAATACGAATTAAAATCAATTCCGGTAGAGACCTTGTTTGCTGTATCAACTAAGCCACTGATGCCTTCAATTGCAGAACTGACATCTTCAGCCGTTTGTTCGTCGGAAATTAATTTACCGATTGTACCTTCACCATTATTTATTTTGGTCGTGATATCTTCAATATTTTTTAAAGAATTATCGATGCGAACCATCGCTGTTTTCCATGTTCGCTTAAAGCCTTTTTCACTTTCATCATTAACTAATTCATCTACAGTCGATGTGATATCGTGAACTTGATCAATTATTTCACCGATCTGCTGCTTATTATCAGACGTCATTTGCGCCATATCACCACTTAAGCGTTCAATGTTTTTAATGATACGTCCAAGTATATGTTTGTCGGTGCCATCCTCAGACACAGCTTCTTTTAGGTTTTTTGAAACGTCTTTCAAAGATGTTGCTAAATCTGAAACTTGCATCATGACGTCGTCCATTGAACCGCCATTTTTTACACTTAGAATTTGGCCGCCGTCTTCAAGTTCGGGGTCATCCGCCACCCCCGGAGTAACCTCGATGTGTTTATCACCTAAAATTCCGTTTGAGCGCATTTCAACTTGGGCTGAACGTGTTAACGGTAAGCTTGATTTAATTGAAATATCAATTCGTGCTTGCCCGTCTTGCAATTGAATATCTTGAATTGCACCAACTGGAATTCCGGCCGATTTAATTGCAGATCCTTTAATTAATCCACTGGCATTAGGAAGTAAGAACCATGCTTTTCTAGAACGACCCATGTAGCTGGGATCATCACTAACTTGCATCGACATAAAGGCGATGATGCCGCCAATGGCGACGACTAAGGCTCCAACTTTTAATTCTGCTAATCCCACTTAGAATCCTTACATGATGTCAGTCAGTTATTGATGCTTGATTCCCTTATCCACAAATTTTCTCACAAGTTCGATATCAGTTTTATAAAAATCATCAGCAGTGCCTGATAGCAAGACTCGACCAGCATCAAGCATCACGACAAAGTCTGCAATACGGAAAGCAGCATGTAGATCATGTGATACCATCACAGAGGTGGTTCCGGGTCTGGCTTCATGAGTTGAAACAATAAGCTCATCGACCATCTCGGTTAAAATGGGATCTAACCCCGTCGTGGGCTCGTCGTAAATTAATATTTCTGGATCTAGGGCTAATGCACGAGCCAAACCGGTTCTTTTTTGCATTCCCCCCGATATTTGACTGGGCAGTTTATGAAAGTGTTTCGCTTCAAGATTTACAACCCGCAGTTTTTCTTCTGCAATTTTTAGAACCTGGTCTTTTGTAAGCTCGCGCCGATGCTCCTCAAGGGGAAAACACACATTTTCTAGTACGGTCATGTCGTCAAACAAAGCAGCACTTTGAAACAAAACCCCATAATTACAACGAAACAGTGTCAACGCATTCGGATCAAGCGTTTTTAGATCCGTTCCTAAAACCCGCACAGTGCCGGAAGTTGGCTGAAAAAGTCCTAGCATGTGTTTTAGCATTACACTTTTTCCGGTACCGGAAAAACCGATAATTGCGGTTAAAGTCCCGCGTGGAATTTTCAAATCAATTCCTTTTAGTACAAATTCTTTTCCATTATCAAAACTTTTCTTAACATCGATAAGCTCCACCGCATACTGGCTGTCCGTTTTCATATAGAGGTCATCCCGGTGACTAAGTAAAATAACCGAATAATATTCATTAAAAAATAATCCAGAATAATTATTGTAACCATGCTGATGACCACGCCTTTATTGGTAGCTTCGCCAACACCTTTAGCGCCGCCAGTGGTATTGAACCCTCGGTAGGTACAAATAACCGCAAAAATAAATCCGAAAATTCCTGATTTAATTAAGCCTTCAGCAATGTGACGAAATGATATTGTGGTGCGAATTTTTTCCATAAAAACGGCATGATCTAAACCGACCAAGCGGGTGCACAAAAACCATGATCCGAGCATGGCCATAAAGTCAAAAAGAGCAGTCAACAATGGCATGCTGATGACTGCTGCAATAATTCGCGGAGCAATGAGGTATTGTTTCGTATTTATTCCCATGACATCTAGCGCGTCCAATTGTTCGTTCACACGCATTGTGCCAAGGCGCGCGGCCATGGCCCCACCCGCCCTTGCGGCAACAATTAGTCCCGTTAATACCGGACCTAACTCGCGAGAAATCCCAAGTGCGACTGTTGGGCCCACCAAGTTTACGGCATTGACTAGCTTAAATCCCAAGTAAACTTGGAATGATAATGCAAGGCCGGTGAAAACACTGGTTAACGTGATAATTCCGACGGACTGATTACCGATAAATTCCAAATGCTTTACAATTTCGCCATAGCGGTAAGGTTTCGCAAATAGTAACACCACACTGTCTTTTGCAAATAGTGTGATAGCACCAATTTCTTTTACGTTTCCGATTGTCGCTTGTTTAATATATTCAAAAACACTGTCAATTCCATTTGCTGTTTTTTGAATTAGTGTTAATCGTTCGCTCATAAATTAGTAAATCCTTTAAAGTGTCGGGGCACGCGTTCTCCAACCGAGGTCAAGGTTTCCCATGTGATGGTTTGCGCTACAGCAGATGCCTTCTCAGCAGAAAGCAGCGTACCGCGCTGATTGTAGCCAAAAAATATGACTTCTTCCTCAATCCATTTTGCAGAATCATCGGTACCAATGATATCAGTCACATCAAGCATTAAAAAATCCATGCATATGCGGCCCACTATGGGCGCTAGTTCGCCCGCGAAAAGCGCGTGGCCTTTGTTTGAGATCAAACGATGGTATCCATCAGCATAACCTATGGGAACAACTGCAATTCTTGAATCGCGTGCAGCTGTCCAACTGCAACCATAAGATACGCACTCGTTCTTTTTTACTTCGCGAATATTATTCACGACGGATTTTAAAGTCATAACAGGTCGCAGATTCATAGTTGTTAGGTTTGGCGCTGATGGATAACCGTAAAGTGCCAAACCTGGTCTAAATCCCCACTTTTCACTATGTAATAGATGACTTTGTAAAACGGGATGATTTTCTGATTTTGTATTTACTAAGGCTAAACTGGCTATTCCCGCCGAGTTTAGAACATGGGAATAAATATCTAAAGGCTTAAAATATTTTACGGCTTCAGAAAAGGACTGAAATTGTTTGGCGCTAAAGCCATCAACTAAGCACGCATCTTCGCCTTGGGCCAAATGAGTCAAAATTGCTTTTAACTTCAATTTTTTTGATTTTTTAAAATAATTAAATAATTTTTCAGCCTGATCTATTGTAAAGCCTAAGCGATTCATTCCCGTATCAAACTTAACATGAACTTTTACCGGATCATCGGCAACACCTTCTAATGCCTGAATCTGTTCCCAAGTACTAATGACCGGAGTCATCTGATATTCTAGAATTTTTTGTGCACCCTGTTTATCGAATCCGCGAAACACCAGAATTTGCGCCTGAACCCCAGAGGCCCGCAGAATAAAACCCTCTTCAATTAAACAAACTCCTACGGTGTCTGCGCCGGCATTCTGCAAAGCTTTAGCAATTTGCACATCACCATGTCCGTACGCATTGGCTTTGACCATGGGACAAATAAATCGATCGTCAGCTGCAACTTTTTTAATTTCAAGCCAATTGTGAACCAGGTTTTCAACTGAAATTTCAGCAAAAGTCCGACGATACATTTCCATACTAAAGTTTCACGCGTCTGTTGTTTGGTCTTTGCATAAGCGTTGTCACGTATTTACCTGAAAATCAGGCTGGTGATTTTGTGGAGCTTTAAAAATACAAATTTTATCACCGCCTTTAGAAGAAATAAAATTTAGTGCCTTGTGCGCCGATGAATCAAGCTCGGGTCCCGTGCGCGTAAGGCTTGGATACTCACTAATACCCTGGCTGACAGTGATAACTAGTCCTGATTTCGAAAAGCTTTCGGCTTTTAAAATTTGTCGCAAGCGTTCGGCACGAAGTGCAGCTCCCTTACGATTACAGTTTGTAAGCACCAACGAAAATTCGTTTTCACTTGTGCGACAAGAATAATCGGGCAATCGCGAAGTTCGACTGATGACTTGCGCAATTTTTTTTATAACCTCATCGGCGAAGTTGCGACCCTGACTGGCTTCGATCTCTGCTAACGAATCGACGGCTACCTTAATTACAGAAATAGGAGCCAATGTTCGCTTCGATCGATCAATTTCTTTTTCTAAAATTCGTTTATAAAAAAGCTGATTGTAAAAACCTGTTAGCGAGTCCTCGACATCTAGATGCAATGGCTGGCTTTCTAAAGCCATAAGCTGATAGACAAGACTCATTAAAGAAAAATCTTCAGCAACCTCGGCAGCAATGTCTTGCGTGGTGATGAGCAAGCCCTCGACATAGTCTTTTAGTGTTAGAGGCAAAATTTTAATAGCGTCTACATTCCACTTTTCTTTTATATATTCCAGTAAGGGCTCGGGAAATTGTCCAAGTAATATCTGTGTATTGAATTTTTCAACTTCACTAGGCACTTTAAAAGATAAACCTTCGACCCAGTTTTCTTCCATATTCTGATGGGCAACCGCTATAAAAGTTTGAATCGACTTAATATACTTTAAAAATACCCATCCCTGGTGCGGGGTCTGCTGGAAAAATTTCTGCAAAAGCTCTTCTTTAGATTCCGACATTTTGTATTCGGCAATGCGCATTTGGAAGGGCCGTACGGTTGGACCACGGCGCTCGTGTTGCACGGCCTCGGTCATTTGCTTCATCTTTATCTCAGAATCTTGGTACAGCTGGTAAACATGCTCGTTCTGATACGTGCGATACAAATTATCACATGCCAAGTCCACAGAAAATAGAACCTGTGTTGCTACATTATCTTGAGTGCGCTCAAGCACAGCCACTAAATTATAATCCTTAAATGCCTGCAATTCAGGGAAGTGCCTAGAATCCGTTAAAACCAGAAGTTTAATCTCTGGTGAAATTTTTAGTAAGCTTTCAAAAAATGCTGCTAAATCACCAATAACCGCATCGTGATCTATAACAATAACATGTGGCGGAGCTTGCTGAACCCTCTGCAACATTTCATCAGCGTCAGCCATGAAATAAGCGTCGTACTTTGCCAATGATAAATCTAATTTAACACGCGAACCAAGTTCAGCATCTTGTGATAATACAAAGACTGTGAAATCTGGGGCGTGCTCGCGCAGGTTCATGTTTTCTCTGGACGGCGGATCGGAGTCTTTAACTGATCCACGTGATAGGTTTTCTTCTCTAATCGAAACTCGGGCATTTTTACAGCTGAAGTTTTATTTGAAACTACAGATGATTTTAAATTAATTTTTTGAGTTGAAAATAAATTTTCCGATTCTTCGTCGTCCAAAGCCAATACTTTATCAAGATCTAAATGCAAGTCATCATCTACGGTGCTATCCGCTGGCTGCGTCGCTGTTAGCGGCTGTATGATAGCTGCTGTGGGCACTGAAATTTTGTTTTGATTATATTCTTGGGTTTCGATGGTTTCATTTTTTTCCTTACGCATGACCATTTTTACTAGTGCCCCTTCTTGTGGTAACGATTCTATTACTAGGTCTGCACCGCACCGTCTTAAAATAGAAAGAGATTCCGTAAGACCTAAACCCATGTGCTGAGTTTTGGACTTAGTGGTAAAAAATGGCTGCCACACTTTATCTTTCTGCGTTTGTAAATGGTTTAAACCAACCCCGTTATCTTGAATTTCAATAACTGAAACGGTGTCATCAACATCATAGGCACGAATCGTAATTTTCTTTGGGCCAACTTTGGTTTCTAATGCTTCAATAGAATTTCGTAAAATATTTTCAAAGGCTTTAATAAATTGTCCATAATAAAACGAATGCACTATTCCAGTAGAAAAATCCTTCTGCACCATAATTTGCGCCTGCTTAAATACAGCATTTAGATTAAACGCTGCTTGCTGTAATGGGCCCGCCAAGGTTGCCTCGGCTAATTCCCCAACGGGCTCGGCAAAAGCTTGTTGCGCACGCTCGACTGCTTCCACTTTAGTTTTATCCACCAAAGTTAATGCGGCAGCAGTTATTTCAATTTCAGAGCTGTGGCCACTTGATGAGCTAGGCTGCAGTGGTGTTTGACTACGCAATTCAGATTGCACCACATCGTGAAAGATCGCTTCACGTTCTTGTTTTTTAAAGCGCTCAATTTTTTTCTCGAGCGGCTCTATACCATAAAGTAGAAATCCGATTAGAACCATGCCAAAACCAAATATAAGGCCTACGACAGACCACGAGATCATCCACGCTGGTGCCACGGCACTTTTTAGCACGTACGAAAGTGCAATTAAATTAGTGCCAGCAATTTCTTCTTTTTGGATTATATATTTTTTATTTGATAACTTGGCTTCTTCGGTTAACGTCGCGATGTAATTTGATTCACTGTGCGCTACTAGCATTTGATCGGAAGTCATTAAGGCCGCAGTCAACCGTCCGCCGCGATCGATGTCGAAATATTTCTGAAAATAATCTGCCGAGCCTACAACGGCCAGTGGCTTTGCCGTATCGGCATTGAAAATGAGTGTTAAGTACTTGTTGCCCGAGCGATCTTTAAATATTTTAGCTTGTATCGACTTATCTGATTTATCATTCCGCACTGCCAAGGCTTTTTCTAAATACGGGCTATTCCAACGATCTGCTAAAGTTCCCGAACGACCTACAAATTGGGATACGGCGAAGCTGCCATCGTTTTTTTTCTGCAGCCTGGCAATCGCAAAAAATGGATCTAACTGCACCCAATTGATTTGATTCTCTTTAATATCAACTTCATAACTAGAAAGAACTTTTCGAATGGTCGTGATTTGACTGGAAACGGAAGTTTTCGCCGATACAATTTGGTTACGAACTTGTTTTTCAGCCTGCGAAAGTTTTTCGCGTTTGCTAAAATCATTCATTTGATACAGCACGACAGTTAGTAATAAAACTAAAACAACAACTAATTTGACGACAAGCCTTGTCCTCATGTGTTCAGCATCCCTGCGTTATTCACTGCTATTATTGTATGTGTGTTTTCAGACAGGAATCAACTGATCTTGTCTTTTTTATTTTGGACAAACCGCAGTTTTCACTCTATTTTCCCTGCATGATTGAAACAGATATTGCAATCGTTGGTTCCGGTTTAGCTGCACTGGCCGCTGCATTGAAAATTGCTGAGCTTGATAAATCAAAAAATGTGCTTATTTTGACAAAAGAATCCGGGCCTTCCACCAATAGTGCGATGGCTCAGGGGGGAATTGCAGCGGTAATGAGTGCTGAAGACAGCTTCGCCAGTCACATTCAAGATACCGAGACTGCAGGTGCCGGACTTTGCGCTCATGAAGCGGTGCGCAACATTATTGAGCAAGCCCCTGAAAGAATTAATGATTTAGTAAATTGGGGAGTGCAGTTCGATGCCGATCTTACCCGCGAAGGTGGCCACACATTTCGACGCATCCTCCATCATGAAGACCAGACAGGCGCCGAAATTCATCACAAACTTTGGTTAAAAGTGCTGGCTCAACCCAATATCCGCATTCTTGAAAATCACTTTGCAATTGATTTAATCGTCAACAAACAGGTCGATACCACAATTAAAGGTCCGACTAGCGTGGTTGGGCTTTACGTACTTGATAAACAGTCCGAGGAAGTCAAAGTTGTAGTTAGCAAAATTTGCATACTAGCAACTGGCGGAGCTGGAAAAGTTTATTTGTACACATCAAACTGGAGCGGCGCCACCGGTGACGGAATTGCGATGGCCTATCGAGCAGGCGCACGCATCGCTAATTTAGAGTTCATGCAATTTCACCCTACTTGCTTGTATCACCGTGAATCTAGAAATTTTCTTATCACCGAAGCCATGCGCGGCGAAGGCGGCGAATTAATTACCTCAAAAGGTGAACCCTTTATGAAAAAGTATCACCCACTTGGATCGTTAGCGCCACGCGATATCGTAGCCCGAGGAATTGATGCTGAGATAAAAAAATCGGGCGAACCGTGTGTTTATTTGGATATGCGCCATAAGCCGGTTGAATTTTTAAAATCGCATTTTCCAAACATCTATTTAAATTGCCAGGAATTCGGTATTGATATCGCAAAAGAGCCTATTCCAGTTGTACCTGCAGCCCATTACCTTTGCGGCGGAGTTTTATCCGACGTCAGTGGTCGCACAGATATTATCGGCCTATTCGCAATCGGGGAAACAGCGTGCACAGGTCTGCATGGTGCTAATCGCTTGGCTTCAAACTCATTATTGGAATGCCTTGCAATGGCTCACAATTGTGCAGACGTTATAAAAAAAGAATGGGATAAAATTACGGCCGTAACGGTATTGAAAAAGTTTCCGCGAAAATGGACTAAGCCTGAAAATTTGAATTCTGATGAAATGATAGTTATATCGCACATGTGGGAAGAAATTCGGCGATTGATGTGGAATTATGTCGGTATAGTTAGATCAAACAAACGACTAGAAAGAGCTGAACACCGTTTACAAAATATTCTTTCGGAAGTGAAAGAATATTATTCGAACATGAAAGTGCATAGTGATATTCTAGAGCTTAGAAACATTGCGATTGTCGCAAGTTTAACTGTGGAATGTGCGCTGAAGCGCCAAGAATCAAGAGGAATTCATTACTCGCTGGACTATCCTCCAAATGAAATATCTGAGTCATCTTCACAGGCTGAAGATACCATCGTATTACGAGGTCTTAACTAACCGATAGTTAAGACATTAAATTTGACTTCAATTCCAACTGGCCGCAATCTAAAATCATATGTATCAACGCTCGGAACTATTTTTTACAGGTCATAAAGATGCCAAACTTTTCATGCAAAAATGGTCAACTAAAAATTCTGTTGGCACAATTTTAATTACACACGGTCATGGTGAACATTCGGATTGTTATCATCGCTTGATTTCCGAATTTGAACAGACGAACTGGAATTTTATTGGTTGGGATTTGCGTGGCCATGGAAAATCGGCCGGCCCACGTGGTTACGCTGTCGATTTCAGCGAGTATGTTTTAGATTACGATATCTTTTTAAATAAGTGCCTTAGCTTTGACGATGTAAAATCCAAACCCGTAATACTTTTAGGACATTCAATGGGTGCATTAGTGCAAACAAGCGCCCTACTTGAGAAAAAATATCCGCAGACGTATTCGAATATTAAAGCACAGGTATTAAGTTCCCCATTGTTTGGAGTTGCCTTCGAAGTTCCTAAATGGAAGGACCAAAGCGCCAGCTTTATAAATAGTTTTCTACCCAAATTAACTTTAGGTAACGAAATTAACAATGAGCAATTAACTCGTGATCCTGCTGTTATCCGTGAATACGAATCAGATACCTATCGTCATCACCGCATGTCGCCCGGAGTCTACCTCGGCATGAAACGCGAATTCTTAAATGTGTTAGATCAAGCGGCCGATATTACTTTACCTACTTATATGCATATATCAGATCATGATCCGGTAGTTTCAAGCCAAGCCGCTTTAAAAATGTTTGATGGCTTTAGTTCGGAAAAAAAAGGTTTAAAAATCGTCGAGGGTGGCAAGCATGAGCTTTACAACGATACGGTTCGCACGGATGTTATTGCCGACGTAATTCATTTTGCGGAGCAGTATAAATAAGTTTACAAATAACGGAATGAATAACAGTAAAAAAGAAACGGATTATATGAAATCAAATCATTTTTTAGTTTTCGCATTAATCCTTCTGACCATGTTTCAGTTGGGATGTGCGACCCAGCTGCCAATGCCAGCAGGAGTCCAAGAACTATCGCCAGGTGATTATGAAAAATTGACAGATCGCAAAACCCAGCGAATAGAAATATATGAAGGCCTACATAATAAAATGACCGTATCTGCAACTTGGCTTGATTCAGAAATGTCGAACGGTACACTTTCTCATTCAGCACGATTAGCACAGTGGCAAGAGTCAAAGTACAAAGAAGAGCGTTACAAAGTCGTTGCTCGGCATACTGATCGAACTGAATTTTTTGTTAGTTTTTACACACCTGAACGTAAACTTGCTGACTTAGCAAATAAAAAAAACTTGTGGAAAATTTATTTGGATGTGAATGGTCAGCGCTTTGAAGGCACCGCCACCAAGGTAAAGCAGTTACTTACTGAGATTCAAGCGATCTATCCACAGCATAACCGGTGGTCAACACCGTTCATTGTTTCATTTCCCGTTTCGACTGCGCTGACTGAGAATAAAGAAGCAGTTTTGACTATGACTGGTGCGGTGGGTTCGGCGCAGTTAAGATTTTCTAACTAGAGGGTTTTTGGGTTGATGTTGGTTTGGTGTTTTGGGTTGGATTCTGTTTGGTTTATTTCTTGGTGTTTTTCTTGTCTTCGAAGTTCTTTCTGCTTCCACTGCCGTCGTGGCAGTGGAAGTGTTGATTTTTTGATTTTTTTCCTCTGTAACTTGTCTATTTACAGGTCAATGCCGTTCACTTAGTGGTTTTACAAACGGCAGAGAATTAACAATCTCCTGTTCCCGCCATGGATTCGGTTTTCCAAAAGATCGTTGAGATTATCTCTAATTTTATCTTTTTAATCATTTGAAGTTTTGTT
>JAYTMU010000078.1:0-4773 GCA_043728195.1 Bdellovibrionales bacterium | reverse complement strand
ACAGATTTAGCTGACATTGGGTCTGGTTCTTCTCATGGTTTCATTATCTATGACGGAAAAATTGAAGTAAAGGCAGCTTCCCCACTGCTAGACTAAAGGCAAAAAAAAAGAGACGGAAGATCCGCCTCTTTCATACTAACTATAAAAACGACTTAAATTACTTCGTTTTTTCTTTGTCTGCATCAACTTCAGTGGTTGTAGATACTGTGCCGTCTTTAGCAGTTTTAGTTTTTTCAACAACTTCAACGTTTTCTTCGTTTTTGCCGGCTTTTACTTTTTTCTTCATCTTCTTAGTTACAGTTTTAGATCCTGTAATTGGATTGTTTGTTGTGTCTGTTGTTTGCGTTGCTTTGTTTTCAGCGTCAGCGCCTACAGCCATTGATGCAACCATTTAAAGTGCAGTTACTAAAGTGATCGCTTTCATTTGATCTCCTTGGTGTTTATTTCAGACGGTAATCAAACAAGTTATAAAAGATCCGTCAACTTCTTCTACATTTTCTTTAGCTTTCTTAACTTTACGCAGCTTGTGAAGCGCACATTTGCTTCGAATTAGTGTTTCAGCTTGCGAACTTTTAAGACCTACAGCCTGTAGTCATTTCAGGTAGCCTTTTAGCAGGATAATATTCACGATTTTTTCGTATAAACAGTTGGCAAAAACTTTGCTTAGACACTTTTGCCGCACTTTAGACCAGGTTGAGATGATTTGGTAAGCACCGGCTTTGCTCATTAATGGTGTTGCAAGGAGCACCATATGAAGTTGATACAATTGAATAGGAAGTTCTTAATTCTGGTAGCCATAGCTTTATTACAGGCTTGTAATGGCGCACCAAACGAAGCCAAGTTAGAATCCACTGCGAACATAGATTCCAACAATTTAAGCAGCGGTAACACCATCATCGCGCAAGCGGTCTCTGGCACGGGAGTATTTGAAATTCCAATCGATCAGGTCCCAGCTGTAGTTGATCCGAATACGGGAGCTGGAATTCCACAAGATCCTGCAGTCGTTGGTACTTCGCCTGTTGTAGTCGTCGATCCTATTCCACCTGTTGTAGTCGCTGATCCTATTCCACCTGTTGTGATAACTCCGCCTGTTGGTCTGCCAGATGAAGACGACGGTATGTGCGTATCGAAAAACGATGATGATGACAGCAGTGATGATGACGATCACAAGCATAAGTCGCCCCACGATAATGGTAAACACAATGGTTTTTCAAAAAATGCTAAGCACCATGGTTACGGCAAATACGAAAAATCGAAAAAGCATGAAAACAAGAAACATGATGGAGATGATGACAGCAGTGATGATGACAATTCAAAAAACTCTTGTAATGACGACGACGCGAGCAAATATTGTGATAGCAAATACATAGCTAAGCACCACAAAAAAGGTTCGCATGGCTACGCATTCAAATTCGTTACATCTGCAGACTTAAAGTTCGAAAATACACGCGGGAAATTGATTATTGTAGGTACTAACCAGCACTCATTCGTCAGTTTAGTTAACGGTCACCGCGGAAAACTTATTTTTTGCGGAGTGCGCGTACAAGATGTTAAAAATACGCGTGGAAAAATTCGTTTATACAACACCGAAATTGCAGATCTTACGGCACACAAAGGTCACCTAGAACTTGACCGCAACAGCCGAGTCCTGCGAATCAATGCATCAAGAATGTCAGTTCATAAAAAGTAATATCCTTTAAGCTAAGACAGTTTCTACTGTCTTAGCTTTTTCTTCCTCGACAGGAACGGGTTTCGGTAATGCTTTAAGTATTTTTTCGTATTTTTCAAAGTATAAGTCTAAATCAGCTTTTAATAATGGTGGCATGTCGGCAGCTAACACTTTTCTAACCTCAATGATAAGATTTAGTACGTATTGCGTTTCTCTGATTGCTAACCTTAAATTTTCCTGCAAATACTTAAACGAGTAATTGTAATCTTCTTCAGTCAGCAACTTTGCTTTTTGTAATGGATAGTGCTGTTGCAACCGCTGCTCGATTAACACTTCCTCTACGCTAAAATTAAGTATGTTATTTATCTTATGTTTTAAAATATTTTGTACAGCTGTAATATATTCACTTCGCTGAGAGCTTCGTAAAAATGAATTGTTGTTATGTAAGTAGGCCATTCGCATCTCGTTGTACGTTTCGGCGCTGTCTTGCAAAATTGCTTTAAAATTTGGATCGTCCTGGTTTCGGTTTTGCCTACGAGATTTACTAAACAGAAAATGAAAATATTCATGTGTTACGGTCCACGCGTCCGCATCATCACGAAATAAAATCACATCTTTTTTTAGAATGCTAGAATGCTCTTCAAAAGGTAAAAACAGTCCTAATAGTTTATTTAGCACAGACTGTCCGATGGCTGTTACAATGATAGTGGGTGCTTTTTCCAAATTAGCGATGGACGAGTTAATTTGTGACAGCAATACCTTTGGCTGATCGCCAATATCAATTCTGTAAAGTTTCAAATCATTCTGAATTATTTTAAGCAAGTCTTCTTGGCTAGTTAGGTTCAGAATACGATCAACTTTTACAGAATCAATTGGCTTATTAAAAGCGTCTCCGAAAGCCAGCGCCTGATCATATGAAGCAAAAACTGCTAATAGCAGCAGAAGCAGCAGATAAATTTTTGTTGGCAATTTCGTGTGCATCACGACGTACCTACCCGTTTTGCAATTTCAGCTTCTAGTGCATGTAACAATCCCCAATCTGAAAGATGATGTAAAAACACAGCAACCGTTCCGTTGGTCCAACCAAAGCCCTCTTCGTTGCCATAGATTTCAGAGCCCTCTGGTAATTTGATGGAGCCATCTTCTGCCCTGAACTTTTCGAAGTACTTATTGCCGTTTTTGTAAAAGGTAACAAGCACCATAAGGCTGTAATCAAATGCTAACTTTTTGGCCTCAGCAACAAGTCCATATTTTAACAGACTTTGAAATGCGATCTCATTTAATGGTGCCCAACTCCAAGAGCCGTCCCACTGCCCGGCACCTTCTTTGTCGGTGGTGTGTACAGCTAGGTGGTTTTTTGGCTTCAAAGTATTTAATAGATTTTTTAGTATCGTCTTTGAGGCAGATTCAGCATCGTATACACCAAAGTAAAATGGGAAAAACGAGGCCGCTGTAATTACATTAGATAAACCGATATTCTTTCCAGCAAATTTATAATCAAGGTACAGTCCGGTGCGCTGATCTAATAAGTGTTCATTTAGTTTTGCCTTGATGCGAACGGCTTCTTTTTGAAATTGATTGGATTTTGCTTCATCTCCAGATTTTTTAAATAATCCAGCTAATTTCTCAGTATATCCCATCAACATAAAATTTAAATCAACAGGCAAAAAGTTCTGCGGTTCATCACCAAATCGCGTGTAGGAAAAATCCCATCCCGATTCAGCGGCTACGCGTTTTGCCTGAACCTCTTCATGTCTTATTTCAGTTACGCCCGCTTCAGGTCTTGTGACGACTTTGTGGGGATCCGAACTTCCACCGGCACCGTCAGAATAGCGAAACAAACCAGCAGATTCGACGTAACGATCCGTGCCACGCCATATATTTGTGTAATACCCGTCTGATATTTTTAATATTCGTGATTCTAAACTAGATGTGGAACCATTTTTTTTAAAGGTTAGCAAATTATTTTGTTCTAACAAGGTCACCATTTCTAGAAATACTGGGAACTGAGTTCTAGTTAAGTAATAGAAACGATTTCCATTCGGAATAATTCCGTACTTTTCAAATAAGTACACATAATTTTCCAACATCCCGCGAGCTGTTTTGCCATAGCCGCTTTCAATTAATCCCTTCATGATCCAGTAAGAATCCCAAAAATAGCTTTCTCGAAACCGGCCACCGGCTACGACATATGCATTTGGCAGAAATAATTTTGTGTCATCAATTTCTTTTTCAGTGCGGCGAAGCAGCACTTCCCAGCTTTTGTGTAACTTTTGTAGTGCATCGGCCACCAAATTTTTTCCGCCCGGCGCAGCGTCTGAGGTTAGCAACCCTTGACGGATCAGTGCTTGTTGTAATGGATGATTTTCAATGCGCATTTCTTGGCCGGTGTTAACGGCCGCGGTAGAAAATTTCGCGTAATCCGGCGTGATCGCATCGCCCAGCCGGTAATTTTTTAAAACATAGTCTAAAAGCTGTCGATGTGAAAAATCGGCGCCATCGTAATCACGTGAATTTAAATTTTTTGGGTACACCGGACCACTAGCAATGTCATATAGGGGTTCAGCATCTGCAATTTGCTTGAAATCTGTAACTTGCCGCTCACCCGCTTTGATTTGCTTGAGTAAAAAAAGTCTAAACCCTTCATCTTTTAAAAGATGAATTATAATTTTATCGATTAGAACTGTTGGCGTTTTCAAACCCTTTGAATATGGCGTCCAGTTCACGCCCATCGTGGCCTTAGGCCTACCAACAAGGTCGCGACATTGTAACGCCTGTGCGAAAGCTAATGGAATCAGGGCTAGAAATAAGATGATAAGCGTGGGTATTTTCACTACTAGCTAAGCTTCAAAGCCAAGACCTACCAACAGGCCTTAAAATGCTTTTAAGTTAGAACTTATTGCTACTGCGCCTCTAAATGTTACACACCAGTTAATTCGGCTAACAGGCACATGTCTCATTCTGAGATTTATAAGTTTCCCACATTTATGCGATTTCTTTTATTAGCCGCTACTAAATACAGGTGCGGTGTGTTTGATCCAAGCGGCATAGTGGTTTTTTCTAGGTTTGTAGTTAATAAATCATAAAGCTTCTAAGACGTTTTG
>JAYTMU010000077.1:0-4980 GCA_043728195.1 Bdellovibrionales bacterium | reverse complement strand
CTGTCGCTGATGGCTTTCCCGGATTAGGAATTGTGGCCGCCGTTTTAGGTATTGTAAAAACAATGGGCCACCTTACAGAGGGCGTTGAACGTATCGGAGCCCTTGTCGCCGGAGCCCTTGTAGGAACTATGCTAGGTGTTTTCGGTGCGTATGGATTCATTGGCCCCACTGCAGCAAAAATGTCTGCCGATATTGAAGCTGAAGGTCGATTTCTTCAATGCATAAAATCAGCAATGGTTGCTTTGCAACGTGGAGCGCCGCCGATAGTTTGTATCGAATACGCTCGTCGAACAATTTCGCCAGAAGAACGTCCAACATTTGATGAATTAGATAAGGCAACAAAAGAAATTAAAAAGTCTGCAGCTTAAAAAGTAGGAAAAAGACGTGGCACAAAGAAAACAAGTTATCGTTATTAAAAAAGTATATGTGCAAGCAGCTCCTCATCATGGGGGATCATGGAAAGTTGCGCTTGCCGATTTTATGACAGCGATGATGGCCTTCTTTTTAGTTATGTGGCTTATTGGACAGAATGAAGAAACTAAAAAAACGATTTCAGACTATTTTTCGACGCCATCTGTGATTGAATACAATTTTCAAAATTTTGGCGCTGAATTAACCTTAGAAAAATTATTTTTAGATTTCGTGAATGAACCCTTAAAAGCTTTTCAAAGCTTTCTAGAGCCCGCAGATAAAACGCCGAATGTCTTAGATATGGGATCAGCTAAAGTGGTCGCTGCATTTATGGCGGATAAAATGACTGACACAGCTAAAAATGTTTCAATATCGCAGGATGGCTTTAACTTTGATATCCCTGATACGTACCTTTTTGAACGTGGAACATCGACTCCGAACAAAAAATTTGTGGATGTGCTTGAGCGCTTAAAACAGGTAACATCTGGTTTACAAGATGCCGAAATTAAGCTGACATCAGCATTATTTATTCAGGCCGTGCCAGATCAAAAAGAATCAACAGCAAAAAAAGTTGCACAGGAGCGGTTAGAGCTAGTGCAAAATAAAGTGCGCGCAAGTTTTGAAAACACAACGAATTCTATTAAAGGAAATTTATCAGTTAAAGACAAAAAAGGTGAAATTGAACCAGATAAATTAATTGGTTTTATTCGCGTGACAATCACGCAAAAACCTAGCGATGATCCGAAAAAATCACGTCGTAAACTAGACACTTTGTTTGGGGCCCCTGATGCAAATAAAGATGTTTATAGCAGTTTTGCAGAGCAAATTGCTAATCAGAAAAAGAAGGACGCTTCGGCTAAAAAAGTTTCTAATGGATTAGATCCAAATTTAATTAATCCTGTGGACACCGAGATTCAAAAAGTTCAGGACGAAACCGATCCTACTGCAGAATCGACAGCGGCGCCGACTTCAGAACAAATTCAGTAAGTTAACTTTACACCCAAATAAATTGCAGGATTACCGCGACCGTCGAACTGTGTGCTGTTGGTAACTGCCGTCACTCCACCCTCTATTTCAAATGATGAGGTCACTGTGAAAATAGCCGCACCTTTAATATCAAGGTAATTCAAGTAGCCATCCGAATTTTGCAAAGTGTAGCCGACCGAAACCCGCGGTAAAATTTTTCTATAAAGGGGAAAGTTTTTTCCTACTTGCAAATAGACGGCTCCAACGCCCGTGCCCTGATAATTTCGAAGCCATTCGATCTGTGACATATAACTTTTGTATTCGAGTTTAAAGCCGAAGGCCTGGCCATTTCGTATACTGTGTTTGTAATAATGATCATCGTGAATGTAGGCCAAAAAGGTTGAATCAGAACTAAATTCAATTTTCACATCGGCAATAAATTGCAACCACAAATTATCATCTTTAGAAGTGACGTTAGAAATATTCGAGCCCCAGAAGCCCAACCGAAATTGTTGACCTAAGTTGAACATAAACGAAGCGGTCAAAGCCGGATTGTTATCAGTGATGGAAAGCCCGCGATCAATAAAGTGAGTCAAAAGCTGGGCATCCCCTGAAAACCGATACGTTGGCTTATTGCTAACATCCACTTTTTCCGCAGCCCATGCCAATGACGAACCAATTAGTATTGAAAATAAAAAGTATATTAAAAATGGGTACACACTTGCATTTTAGATTAAAGAAGTGCAGTTGCAATCGAAAGCTAGACCTTTTCCAAGCAATAAAGTAAATTTGCAAGATGAGTTTTAATTTAAAAGCACCTTGGTCTGATTATCCACTTGTCGCATTTGATACTGAAACCAGCGGCGCTTATCCGGTCGAGTCTGAAATTGTCGAGCTTGGTGCCGTGAAATGGTTTAATGGCCAAATTATTGGAAAATTTCAGACTTTACTTAAGCCAGCAAAGCCACTGGTTCCTGAAAACATTCGAATTCACGGAATTACCAACGAGATGGTAGCGGATGCGCCAAGAATGTCGGAACAAATTTTAAAATTTTGTGAATTTATTGATGGCAGCTTGTTGCTAGCCCATCACGCCCCGTTCGATTTAGGTTTTGTGGCGTTAGATATTGAACGGCAAAACTTAAATTTCCCCAAAAACATTCATTTTTGTAGTAGCTTACTTTCTAGGGCGTTACTAACCACTACAAATCACAAACTGCAGACGCTGGTAAAAGAACTTAACTTAACCGGCGGAGATGCCCACCGAGCTTTTGATGATGCCTATGCCTGTCTACAGGTCTTTATAAAGTGCGTTGAAAAGCTAGATGCTCCAGTATCCTTAGAGCGACTTTTACAGATTCAGCAAAAAAAAATAGGATGGGACAACTATAAGATTTGGTCTACCGAAAATGATAAACTAATAGTATTAGCTGAAGCAATTCGCGATCAAAAAACGTTGCAAATTATTTACGAAGGCGGACAGACTAAATCGAAAATGCGCCCAGTTAGGCCCATGGGAATTGTTCGAAATCCCGACGGTGACTACATTAATGCTGAGTGTGGTTTGGACATGCAACGTAAGCGGTTTTACATCGACAAAATTATAAAGTGGGAATTTGTAACTTAGTCTTCTTTATATTCGATTGTTTCGATGGTGCGTTCCGAATTCATCTTTATTAATTTTTCTTTTATTCGTTCGGCCAGCTGTTCTAAATGTTTAAAGTCATCGCCGGCGCGCAGTTTAAGTGCAGCTCCATTTTTAGAAAGGCCTTTTCCGTCCAAAACTTCATTTAGGAAACGCTCAAATGCAAACAGCGGTCCAGCAATTCGGTGCGAAATAAACTTTCCAATGACAAATAGAACAATGGAAAATGTAATTGCTAAAACTAAAAACGCATACAAAAATGGTGTCGAAAACCGCTCGATAAGAATTGGATTTTTTCCGCTAATCTCAGCAATTGTAATTTTAAGATAGGTATAGGAAAAAACTAAACTAATAAGTGTAAGAAATAATCCGACAACCATAAATAGCGCAGAGTATTTGATTTGAAATCGACGGTTTATCCAAAATACTTTTCTAGTGTTGTTGCCAGGCCACAGCAGTTCTCCGTATTTAATTACGGAATAAACAATTAGCGCATAGCCGATCCACTGAATTACATCAGCCATGTTCCAGATCGGAGAATGCCAATTGCCAATTTTAACTGCGATAAAATCAATAACATAGCCATAAAGAATTCTGTCCAGTACATTTCCTAATATACCACCCACTAAAATTGAAAGGCCTAAGCGTAAAACCATTAACCGTACAGGAATTAGGTACTGGACAATAGCGTAAATACTTAAAAGAAAGACCCCACTAGTTGATAGGGTAACAATTCGTAAAACAGCAGGTAAATCGGAAAATAGCCCTAACATGGCTCCGTGATTATGAATTAAAACAATATGCAATAGTCCATACCATTTTTCCGGCGTAGTACTGGCCCAGTTTTTTGTAAGCTGATCGAACACAACGATTAACAGCAACGTTCCGATTATCAGAATCCAATCTTTTCTTTTCATACGAGTATTCTGCGGCTATAGTCAGAAAAATGAAATGTCTAATTAAGTTAGTAATTGCCACAGTCTTGTTTTTTTCAACGAACGTCTACTTTAGTCCAGCACGTGCATCAGAAGGGGACTCGGCAGCGCTTAAAATCTTTAAACAGCACAAGATAAATCCAGAGCATCTGAGTATCGAGATTAGGAAAGATGATAAAATAATTGAAAATATCAACGCAAAAATGTTGAAAAACCCGGCTTCCGTTTCGAAACTGATGACGACATTTGCAGTTTTAAAACGACTGCCATTAGGATTCCGATTCAAGACCCAATTGTATTACGAAGATGGACAGCTTTATCTAAAAGGTGCAGGGGATCCCTCATTTGTATCAGAAAAAATGTGGTTTTTAGTTAATGAATTTATACGCACCCAAAATGCATCCATAAAAGATATCGTTGTGGATGATTCACTGTTTGACTCGGTTCGCTTCGATGAAAGCCGTGAAAGTACTAGGGTGGACCGCGCTTACGATGCACCAATCGGCGCCATGAGTTTTAATTGGAATGCTGTAAATATTTTTGTTCGTCCGGGCAGTGTCGGCGGCAAAGCGGCAGTGCACATTGATCCACTTAGCGATTACTATCAGCTGATCAATTTAACCACAACAGTTTCAGGAAAAGCAAAAAAGGATTTGGTCGTATCCATTTCAAATGCGAACAAGAAAATTACGGTTTCTGGCGACATTTCAAAAGACTCTTTAGAAAAAGCTATTTTTAAAAGTATCGATGATCCCGCTTTGTGGTCGGGCCAACAACTTAAGGCTTTTCTAAAGCAACGTGGAATTTTAGTTAGCGGTAATGTGCGGGTTGGTACAACGCCACCCAGTGCTGCACTAGTTGCAAACTCGGAAAGTAAAAGTTTAGCAGAAATTCTAGCGGACATGAATAAATTTTCGAATAATTTTGTTGCAGAGATGTTAACGAAAACTTTAGCTGCGCAAGATACGAAGCAACGCGCAAGTTTAGCCAAGGGGGTTGAAGCCATCCGCGATGAATTGAAAA
>JAYTMU010000076.1:0-4470 GCA_043728195.1 Bdellovibrionales bacterium | reverse complement strand
GAAGGCAAAAATACAGCCCCGGCAGTAGCTATGGCGTGTAAGTATTTACAAATGAAGGGTTTGCAAAACAACGTGTGTGGCGTTTTTTCTTCTGATGCCCTGATTACCAAAGAAGACGCGTTTCACCATGCAGTTCAAGTTGCAGCTGCTGAAGCCCTGGCTGGAAAAGTTGTTGTACTTGGAATTAAACCTGACCGCACCGAAACTGGGTTTGGCTACATTCAACTGGCGCAGAACCCCAATTTAGATGAAGCCACTAAAGTCTTAAATTTTCACGAAAAACCGAATTATCAAACTGCCGAAAAATTTGTTGCTGATAGGAACTATTTTTGGAACGCAGGCATCTTTATTTTTCAAGTCGAAAAAATGATTCAGCAATTTAAACTGCATCAACCTGAAATGTGGGCCGCGGTCAGCGAACTGCAACCTGATCTAAGTAACATTGCCCAGATTTATTCACGTATTAAAAGTATTTCATTTGATTATGCAATCGTTGAGAAATTGAAAACTGAACAGCTTAGCTGTGTACCCTGTGACATTGGCTGGAGCGATTTAGGTTCGTGGGATGTGCTTGAGCAGATCAACTCAAAAAGTGAAAAAAAATTAGGCTTAATCAAACCTTCAGTACAAGTAGAAGCTTCCGGTAACACGGTATTTTCAAAGCAAAAAAAGATTTACAGTTTTGTTGGCGTTGATGATTTAATCGTGGTCGACACCGACGATGCCATTTTAATATGTAAAAAAGAGCATTCGCAAAAAGTAAAAGATGTGGTCGAGATCATAAAACGTGATGTAAATACTGGGGACAGAGTTTAATTGAAAACTGAATTTTCAACTCCGCAAAGTACTAAGCGCCGATTTCGACAGTTTAAAGAACAGCTGATAAAAGGTATTTTATTTATCTGCGCTGCAAGTTCAGTATTTATTACCCTAAGCGTGGTATGGACGCTAATTGCTGAAGCCCTACCTTTTTTTCGCGAAGTCAGTTTAAAGCAATTTTTATTTGATAAAGAGTGGACCCCGTTATTTGAAAACGCACAGTACGGCATTATGACGTTGGTTTGTGGTACGCTATTAACAACTGTCATTGCGTTAAGTGTGGCCATACCACTTGGCACAATTACAGCTGTATTCTTAAGTGAATATGCAGCCGAACGAACACGCGAGATTTTTAAACCTATTCTTGAACTGCTAGCCGCTGTACCTACGGTTGTCTATGGCTACTTTGCGATGTTATTTGTGACGCCGTTGTTGCAAAAAATAATTCCTGAAATCTCTAGCTTTAATGCGTTAAGCGCGGGCCTGGTGATGGGTGTGATGATTATTCCTTACATCAGTAGCCTTTCAGAAGATGCCATGCGTGCGGTTCCCTTACATTTTCGTGAAGGAAGTTTGGCACTTGGGGCATCAAAATTTCAGACCTCGTTTAAAGTTATTTTGCCTGCTGCTTTTTCAGGGGTAGCGTCAGCCTACATCTTAGGAATTTCACGTGCGTTAGGTGAAACCATGGTGGTTGCAATTGCTGCGGGCTTACAGCCGCGCCTTTCATTTAATCCGCTTGAATCGACACAAACGATCACGGCTTTTATCGTGCAAGTAAGCCTTGGGGACCTACCGCAGGGATCGATTGGTTATAAATCCATTTACGTTTCGGGGTTGGTATTACTTATTTTTACGTTAACTTTTAACTTAATCGGTCAGCGCATTCGTTCGAACATGGAAAAGAAGTTTAAGTGAACAATTTGGTCGTGCGCCTAAAGCGCCAGGATAAAATTTTTTGGATCGTAGGGCTTTTAACCATGAGTGCCGCACTGCTAACGCTGCTAAGTCTTATCGTTGATATGGCCATCACGGGTATGCCACGAATTACGATGGATTTTTTCACTCATTTTCCGTCACGCTTCCCTGAAAAGGCCGGTATTTTATCTGCGTGGGTGGGTAGTCTTTGCGTGGTTTTAGTTACTGCATTACTTGCTATTCCGCTAGGGGTGGCGTCCGGCGTTTATCTTGAAGAATACGCGCCCAAAAACTGGTTAACTAAAATCATTGAAGTGAATATTTTAAATTTAGCGGGTATTCCGTCGATAACTTTTGGTTTAATGGCACTGGGAATTTTTGTTTATCGATTCGGTTTAGGCCAAAGTATTATCACGGCGGGTTTAACTTTAGGTTTATTAATTCTACCGATCATCATAGTTACCACTCGGGAAGCAATTCGTACGATTCCTTCACACATCCGCGAAGCATCCTATTCTTTGGGCGCGACCAAGTGGCAAACCATTTGGAATCATATTTTGCCATATTCGTCGGGCGGAATTATGACTGGCGTTGTAATTGCGCTTTCGCGCGCGATTGGTGAGACGGCTCCGCTAATAACGGTGGGTGCGTTAACGTTTATTGCGTTTTTGCCGTCGTCGCCAATTACGGATGTGGCTCCGTTTGTCAGTATGAAATGGTTATTGGATCCGTATACAGTGATGCCAATACAAATGTTTAATTGGGTGTCTAGACCGCAAGAAGAATTTCACGTCAATGCTGCAGCTGCGGGTTTAGTTCTTTTAACAATGACCTTACTTTTAAATGCGACAGCGATTTTTATTCGCTATCGTTTTAGAAAGAAGTATAAATGGTAGCGCAAACAACGTTTGCAGGATGTGGAACTCGACTATGATTATGAGCAAAAAGGCAGAGGTTTCTAAACTAAATTTTAGCTATACAGATGCTTTAGTTTTGAAATCCGTAAGCCTGCCGATTTTTGAAAATAAAATTACAGCACTTATCGGCCCGTCAGGTTGTGGCAAAACCACGCTGCTTCGCTGTTTTAACCGCATGCATGATTTGTATGGAAGCGTAAAGTACGATGGCTCGATCCATTTGTTTCCAGATAAGGTCGACATATTATCTAAGGATATTGATCCAATAGAGGTCCGCATGAAAATTGGAATGGTTTTTCAAAAGCCTAATCCATTTCCAAAAAGCATTTATGAAAACATTGCTTACGGCCTTCGCGTACGCGGAATTAAGAAGAAATCGTATATCGACGAGAAAGTTGAAGACTCGTTAAAAATGGCAGGCCTGTGGCAAGAGGTTTCAGATCGGTTACATACTGGTGCAAATTCATTATCAGGCGGGCAGCAACAGCGTTTATGTATTGCTAGGGCGCTTGCAACCGAGCCTGATATTTTACTGCTAGATGAACCGACATCTGCGCTTGATCCTATTTCAACGGCGCACATTGAAGAATTGATCGGGAGTTTAAAGAAAAAAGTGACGATATTAATGGTAACGCACAATTTGCACCAGGCTGCGCGCACAGCTGATTACACCGCATTTATGTACCTCGGAGAGCTTATCGAATTCGGTGAAAGCTCGCAGATGTTTACCAATCCGAAGGAACAAAAAACAGAAAATTACATCACAGGCAGGTTTGGCTAATGAAAAAAATTACGAAAGCAGTGATCCCTGCAGCAGGCTTAGGAACACGATTTTTCCCGGCAACTAAAACAATTCCAAAAGAAATGCTTCCGATCGTTGATAAACCGACCATGCTTTATGTTATCGAAGAAGCCGTTCAAGCGGGTATTGAAGATATTATTTTAATTCAAGGTCGTGGAAAAACAGCGATCGAGGATTTTTTTGATATCAGCTACGAACTTGAAGATAAATTAGTAAAAGATGGGAAGCAGCATTTAATTGATGAAATAAATAAAATCAGAAACAGCGTGAATATCATATCAATCAGGCAGAAAAGTCCGCTGGGGCTAGGTCACGCTGTAAAGTGCGCGCACATCGTAACGGGAGATGATCCCTTTGCCGTGCTGTTAGGGGATGAGATCACAATCTCGAACAGTCCTGACAAGAATATTACAAAGTTTCTAACTCAGAAAAGTATGGAAACGGGTCATAGCAGTGTGTGGGTGCTACCAGTTGCGCAGGAAGAAACTCATAAATATGGAATTGTAGATATCAAAGACAAAACGTCGACGGATCTTAGTAAAGGTAAAAAAGTTTTTGGCGTGGTCGAGAAACCAAAATCTGCGGTGGCGCCGTCACTGTGGGCGCTACCGGGTCGTTACGTTTTTACGTCTGAAATTATGAAAAAGTTAGAAGAAATTCCCCCGGGTCATAACGGCGAATTTCAATTAAGTGATGCCATGAACAGATTGGCGGAATCATCGGTTCTTAATGCTTATAGTTTTAACGGGCGCAGATTTGATGCTGGTGATAAACTAGGGTTTTTACTAGCTAATATTGAAGTGGCGCTAGACCGCGAAGACTTGCGTGCGGGCGTGATGGATTTTATTCGTAGTAAATTAAAGGATAATTTATAAAAATTCTAATTTTTGGTGAAAATGGTCAGCTGGCGTCTGAGTTTAAAAAACTTTATGCTGGGAATAAAGATGTCTATCAGGCGGGAAGCGCTGTCGCTGATTTTATGAAGCCCGATTCAGTGGTTAAGTTGATTCGTGA
>JAYTMU010000075.1:0-8148 GCA_043728195.1 Bdellovibrionales bacterium | reverse complement strand
ATAGACTGCCCATTAAAAAAACGAATTTTTTAAGCATTGTTTTATCCCCCGATAAGCCAGCAAGTTTAAGGGGTGGATGCATAGCCATTCAATAAAATTGGACTGATTGAGAAAACTTAACTTAATAACGTTCGAACATCATTTTGCTGGCGAAAAAATAATCATCTTAAACCGATTAGCGGTAATGATTTAGTGTCCATGCATGAAGGTCACCTACGTGATTAAAATGATGATCCGATATTTCTGAAAGCAACTGGGGATCAGTTGCTTTCCAACTGACGCTAACGGGTTTAACACGTGCGGCGCGGGCCCCATGCACGTCAAATTTGTGATCCCCGATCATAACGACGCTATCACTTGCGTGATTTGACTCATTTAATATTTTTAGCAAACCATCCGGCATTGGCTTGGTGTTGGTGACACATGTGCGACTTACGCAGCGACTGATGTTTCGGCCAAGTCCAGTGTGATCTAAAATTTTTCGTGCTGAATTGAAATCACGGCCCGTCCAAACACTAATGGCTACATTTTGCTTTGCCAGTTCATTTATAAATTCTGGAATACCTGCAAATGTAGGAATGTCAGGGACGTGTTCCATATTAAATTGCAATAGCAGATTGATCGCCTTTTGCACATCTGCTGGATTTTGTAAATACAAGCCAAAAAATTCATAAGGATTAAAATACAGATGCGCTTTTTGCAAATCTAGCTTTGAGCATGGCAAATGAAAATGTGCAAAAATTAATTCAACCGCTTTTTCATAGGCAAAACCAGAATCGACCAGAGTTCCATCAAGATCAAATACCCAGTGCTTCATAGTGTATAACTACCCACATTGCGGGAATTTTGCCACAGCTTTTTTCTCTTAAGGAATGCTACGCGCAGCTAATCAAAGGCCTGACTGGCTGACGTTTTGCTTTCAATGTAATGCATAAGACATTATGCATTACCAGCGAAGGGATTCGACCATGCCAATTGAAAATGAATACACAACGGTGCCAAATCACAAACCACTTCATGAAGGTGAAAGCTTTTCTGAATGGTTAGATACAGTTGAAATGCCATCCTATCCCGCACTTGCTGAAAATATTGAAGTGGATGTTTGCGTCATAGGAGCTGGTATTGGCGGCTTAACCACGGCCTACTTTCTATTAAAAGAAGGCAAAAAAGTCTGTCTGCTTGAAAATTTCGAAGTTGGAAGCGGGCAAACCGGACGTACGACAGCGCATTTTACAACCGCGTTAGATGATCGCTATTTTGAACTTGAAAAAATTCATGGTTTAGAAGGTTCACGCTTAGCAGCGGAAAGCCATGCAGCCGCTATAAAAAAAGTTGAACAAATTGTTCACGATGAAAAAATTGACTGCGAACTTATGCGAGTCGACGGCTACTTGTTCGGCGCAGAAAATAAAACCGAAGAAATACTATTTAAAGAATTAGAAGCTACGCACCGTGCAGGTTTATTTAGTGTTAATCTTATTACACGTGCCCCGATGGATGGTTTTGATACCGGTCCGGCATTACATTTTCCTAGACAATTAAAATTGCACCCATTGAAATACTTAAAAGGGTTAGCAGATTGCGTGACAAAAGCAGGTGGTCAGATTTTTACTAAAACTCATGTCATTGAAGTTAAAGGTGGTGACAAGGCTTTCGTAAAAATTCGGGAAGGTCACCAGGTATTTGCAAAGTCTATCGTTGTTGCGACCAACACTCCGATTAACGATTTATTTGCCATTCACACAAAGCAAGCACCTTACCGTACCTATGTCATCGCTGCTCAAATTCCAAAGGGTAGCATTCCGACAGCATTGTACTGGGATACAGCGACACCGTACCACTACGTGCGTGTCGAGTCTGGAAAGGTGCACGACTTACTAATTGTTGGCGGCGAAGATCATAAAACCGGTCAAAATGAAAATCCGAATGATTGTTATCTTCGACTTGAAAAATGGATGCGTGACCGCTTTCATATGACTCAAGAAATTGTGTACCGCTGGTCGGGACAAGTGATGGAACCCGTCGATGGACTTGCGTACCTAGGACACAACCCAATGGACCGCGATAACGTTTATATTATTACCGGGGATTCTGGAAACGGGATGACCCACTGTACGATTGGTGGCATTTTAATTACCGATCAGATCATGGCCAGAGCGAACGAATGGGAATCACTTTACAATCCATCGCGAATTAGTTTACGGGCGACCGGAAATTATTTACGTGAAAATTTAAACGTAGCGGCGCAGTACAAAGACTGGTTCACATCTGGTCGCAGCTTTGAAGATGTTGAAGATTTAGCATGGGGCGAAGGCGCTGTGTTTCGAAGCGGCGTACGCCAAGTAGCAGCCTTTAAAAACCAAGAAGGTCGTGTCGAGTTTTTCTCGGCCGCCTGTCCTCATTTAAAAGGTGTTGTGCAATGGAATACGGCGGAAAAATCGTGGGATTGTCCATGTCATGGGTCGCGCTTTGATTGTCATGGAAAAATAATTGAGGGGCCTTCTGTTACCGATTTAGAACCGCTTGATTTTGCTGCCGATGATTTGGAAAGCTTACAAGAAATGCCAGTTAATCAGAAAGGTGGTCCTGAAAACTTTTTATTTCCTCGGGGGATGCCGACCATTTAGCAATGCGGTTGGGGTAATATTCCCCGAAACAACCCATTACAATCGTCGTGCTCGTGAAAATCAGTGGTCCTTACTTTGCTTTTTAGGGTTACAGCCTTCAAAGCAAAAAAAATTCTTCATGAAAGTGGACTTATGAAATCGGCAATTTTAATGATTGGACTTATCTCAGCACTTTGTTTGCGCGCGGGAGTCGCTATGACTTCAGAGGCCGAATTTACCCACCGCTCAGGCCAGGGAAACTTAGAAACTGAACTACCGTATATTTATGAATTAGAAAACGGTCCAATGAAGGCAGTTGATGTTGCACGTTTAAATGCGAACTATCATGACCAAATGTATTTGCAGCAAACGAAGGGCTTTATTAAGTTTATTAACAATGCACAACCGTCCGAGCTCATGGAGCTGCGTGGTTTTCATTCCGAGGCTACATGTTACGCGCAAAATTCTAGGGGTTTAGTTTTCCGCGTTGTGGGAAGTAGTGCCCAGCGGGCCCAAAACCATGCTATCACTAAGTGCTTCTCTTACCGCAGTGTCTGCGAACCGTTAGGATGTCTATGAAAAAAGTGTTTTTGTTATTAACTACTATTTTAACTGTTGTTGCCGGCTGCTCAAGCTCGACTGAAAACGGCGAAATCAGCGACGGACGAAAGCAATTACTATTAGTTCCCAGTGAACAAATCACGCAGCTGTCTGCTGAAGGCTATGAAAAAGTTAAGGGCGAGGCTGCCGCTGCCGGCACTTTGGATAAAAATCCGCAGCAATTAGCACGCTTACAAATAATCGCAAATCGCCTAGTGCCGCACACGGCACAGTTTAGAAAAGATGCGTCCTCGTGGAAGTGGGAGGTGCATGTCATAGCATCGGATCAGTTAAACGCGTTCTGTATGCCCGGTGGAAAAATAATGTTTTACTCAGGCATTATTGATAAATTAAGTCTGACTGACGCTGAAATTGCGGCCATCATGGGCCACGAAATTGCCCATGCTTTACGTGAACACGGCCGTGAACGCATGTCCGAAGAGCTAGTTAAATCGTTAGGTTTAAATTTATTAGTAGCTACTAATAAATTAGATGCCAAATACGCGGGTGCTGCGAACATGCTAACTGCGCTAACAATATCTTTACCCCACGGCAGAAAACAAGAAACAGAAGCCGACGTCATGGGTCTGGAATTAATGGCGCGCGCTGGTTATGATCCAAATGCGGCAGTTAATCTATGGAAAAAAATGGGCGCAGCTGGCGGCGCAAAGCCCCCTGAAATTTTAAGCTCGCACCCGTCTGATTCCACCCGCATAAAAACCTTAGAAGGACTTGTTCCAAAATCTTTCCCAATTTATCAACGTAGCGCAAAAGCACCCGACGCACGGGGAGCAGGTTAATATGGAAGGCCCACCTATGGACCCCTCAGTTCAGCTATTTGTTGAAAAAATATTATCTATTAACGAACTCGATTACGGCGATTTCATGCGTAAAGCGAATCACTACCTAATGGAACTTGAAGCCAAAGTGAAAGCCACAGCTGACCCTATCGCCGAGACATTGCTAGCTGATATTAAACTTCACTTGCAATATTATCCGAACTGGAATGTTGCGCAGACTCGAAAACTTATTATGGATGAAGTCGCAAACCTTAACGATCACATTTGATTCCATACTTTTTCATTTTTGGCTTCAGACTTGCAATGCATCTAGTATGGCTTACATTGAAAATAATAACTACACACTAAGCGAAGTAATTAATTTGTTAAAAGCAGAGGGCTACACCGAAGATTTTAATTTACCGAATTCGTGCACCGCATTTCACGATGACCCCAGTCAATTTATTATCGAAAACACATTTCGTTTTGATAATCAATCTGACCCAGATGATCAAAGCGTGCTGTATGCCGTCTGTTGCAAAAAGCGAAGTATAAAAGGAATTTTACTTAATAGCTATGGTCTTTACAACGAGCCCGTAACCTCGGAAATCATTGCAAAAATTCACACCGACTACACCGGTGAAAACGCGCCACAGATGTCTGATAGGTTCGAGCGGCGCTTAGACAAAGCCTCAGAAAATTCTCTTTCAATCGAAAGATTTTAAAAGATTCCCAGTGCTCGATTAAGATCGCGGTTCCAAAGTGAATTCATGCCGTCCTCAAGGGTGCGATTATCAATAGCCGAGCCATCCCAAAATGCACAAATTCGCACGCTGCCAACCACATCATTTAATTTTCTTTCGCCGTTGTAAACCGTTCCAGCATTTCGCTGACAGGCACTAAAGGTTGGATTTGCCGTGTTTCGGTAAGCGCGGTTTGCGTCCGGTCCGCCGAAAGAATTTCCACGACCTTGCGCTAAGGCCCGGGTCGTCATGCCACCGTATTCTGCCCAGAAATAACAAAATTCAAAAATCATTGGTCGCGGGGTACGTGCTTTCACCAGCACGATGTGGCCGCCGTTGTTTATGCAATTTTGCTGTTCATAATTAAACTGGGAAGGTAGCTCAGAATCTGCAAAAGACGCAGAAGAAAAAAACATGAAAGAAATAAGTATTGTAAGGACAGGAAACATAAAAACCTCCTAGATGTTATCCACTATAGTAGATAACATCTAGGGGTCAAATTTAATTAAAATATATAACCAACACCAGCGTTAACAATAGTCGTGGTATCACCGGCAACAGATGTTGTTTGTACGCCTGCACCCAGTGCTAGGCTGTTTAACAAAAACATGCTGTCAGCTTTTAAACCAAAACCAAGATTGTTTTCTGCGTCCAATGGATCCGTACGCTTTTCAGTTAATAAGTAAGGATTAACTGAAATATTCCACTTCTGCTGCATTGGGTAGAAGTAGTACGCCCCGCCCACACCAAACTGAGTCGTTGATACAGTGAATTTTTGTGTTGACGGCGGTGTTAATTTTTTAATTGGTGATGTTCTTTCTGATTCATTAACAAAAGCTACGCTTAAAGCCGCTTGTGGAGTTACGAAAAAGTTAGCATTGACGTTAGGTTTGCCGTTGATCAGGCTTAACATGTTTGTTGAAAAATGCATTTTAGGTTCTGCTTGCGCAGTATAAAAAGCCGGGGCTGACATTGAACTACGGTTTGTAGTTTCTTCTGCCGCGGGGGTTGCTACAGTTGTAGTCGTGGTTGTAGTTGCAGGCATTCTGGCTTTAGTTGTTGCTGCGAAACCAGTGGCAGTTAAAATCATACCCATACAGACGATTGCTAATTTCATTAAAACTCCTTTAAAGATTTAAGAAAAATTAACTTAAACGATTTAGTGAGTCTATAAAATTGTTTTGCTTTATTTGGTGCATGTTAGAACTCGCATGCTTAAAAATGATTGAGAATCTGCAATAACTGCTACAACCTAACGCTATGCTAAAACCGATGGAAGAAATACGCGACGGACAAAGTTTAGAGCTTTTAAAAGAGCTTCATATTTTAACCCGTGATGGAAAAATCAATCAAGATTCCAGACGCAAGTTAAAACAAGTGTACCACCTTTACAATTTTATCGAACCGCTGTTACAGAAATTATCAACCACGGAAAGCCCTCTAACATTGGTCGATCACGGCGCCGGAAAATCGTACCTTGGATACATCATTTACGATTTATTTTATAAGTCACTGGGCCGCGGCCACGTTTACGGCATCGAAACACGTGAAGAGTTAGTCAAAAAATCGACTGAGCTGCAAAAAAAATTGGGTTTTAAAAATATGACTTTTTTGAACTTGTCTGTGACCGAATCCATATCTTCGGAATTAATTCCACAGACCGTGGATATGGTAACTGCACTGCACGCCTGCGACACAGCTACAGATGATGCGATTCAGTTTGCGCTTGCGAAAAAAGCAAAACATATTGTGTTAATACCGTGTTGTCAGGCCGAAGTGGCGACGTACCTAAAAAAGAACAAAGCAAAACAGCTGGCTAATCCCATCACCGAAATTTGGCGCCATCCTATACACACCCGCGAATTCGGAAGCCACGTGACGAATGTGCTTCGCTGCCTTTTGCTTGAATCCTACGGGTACCAAGTTACCGTAACCGAACTTGTTGGCTTAGAACACTCGATGAAAAATGAACTGATCGTGGCAAATTTATTTGAGCAACCTAAAAAAAGACCGGCAGAGCGACTGAAGCTTATTTTGTCCGAGCTTGGCCTGGATGAGTTACATTTTCGCTTTAATACAGAAATGACTTAACCCATGACAGAAGGCGCTTGGGTCACAGATTTAAAGGTAATTGAAAACCTGGCGGGTCGCAATGAGGAAGACAATCAGAAGTTTGGAACTTTCTTAAAAACCCAAGATGATCCCAAAAAAATAGACACGCTGGTTAAGTTTATCAGTCAAAACGTGGCCGCCGGAATTGATTGTAAAAAGTGCGCAAACTGCTGCAAATCGCTTACGGTAGCAGTTAATCACCCGGACATGGAAAAGCTTGCAACAGCTTTAGATCTTTCAACTAACGAATTTAAAACTCAGTTTATGAACCGTGATCTGCAAGGTCAGACGGTCTTTAAGCGCAGGCCCTGTTCTTTTTTAAAAAGTAATCTGTGTTCAGTGTATGAAAATAGACCCAGCACCTGCAGAACCTACCCGCATCTTGAAACCGGTAATTTTATTCCCCGCTTAGGAAATGTGTTGAGTAATTTAAAGGTATGCCCTATTGCTTATAATACTTTTGAGTTATTAAAATTAAATTTCGAGTAATCGCACTGGAGCCCTGAAATGCAAGAGCATGTACCTGAACAGCCCAAAAATTCGTTTCGTATTATTTTAGATTTAAATACGCGCGCCAGTCGCATGGATACAATTTTATTAAATGCCTTAAAAGCACAGAAAGAAAATTTAGACTTAAGAAATATCTCTCGGGCAAAATTAAAAAGCTTATTTTTAACTGGCAGTATTCAAATCAAAGGCCAGCGTGCAAAACCTGCATCTGGATTAGCCGCCGGCATGACCTACGTCGACATTATAGGTTACTGATTTTTTCGATATCTTAAAGCCGGTTTTAAAACGGCTAAGTCACCGTCAATAGGACCTGTTACCTTCAGCCCCAGAATATCCATTACTAGTGGGTAGACGTGAACATTATCAATCGCTCCTACTCGTAGGGCATTTTTAAATCTTGAACCACTAGCAATAAATAGCCCGTTAAGCTCGGTAGTTTCTGCGGTATCCCATCCGTGCGTGGCTAAATTTGACGAGCCCACATTTTGTTGGGTCGTGAAGCCTTCTTGAAATCCGATGTACACGCCGGGTTTCCCTACGACCACGATATCCCCCCTACGCTCCTTATCATTTAACTTCCATCGTTGTGGAAGTTCATTTCCGCGATAAACCGTAAAATCGCCAGGAACTTTTTGAAGGTCTTGGTATGCATTTTCAATTGCGGCGCTGTCTTCAGAATAAAAGCTAACCGTCGCACCACGACCTGAAGACTGAAAACCTTTAAGCGATGAATTGACCACAGAAGATAAGTCGACAGTCTTTTCAATACTTTTCATTCCGTGATCTGAAACCACCACA
>JAYTMU010000074.1:0-8269 GCA_043728195.1 Bdellovibrionales bacterium | reverse complement strand
GAGTATAGTAATTGATTAGCAGAAGTCGTTGTTGGAAACACAGCAGTAGTAAAGACAGGACCAGATACGGTTTGTTGTAATAAACTACCAGTGCTACCGGCAGTTAGTGAAGCTTGCACGCCAGTACCAGTTACACCAACGACTGTGTTATTTGTAAAAGTAGTAGCACCAGTACCACCGCGCGCTACTGGTAATGTTCCAGTTGAGATATTTGTGGCAGTTAAATTAGTAAGTGCTGATCCATCAACCGCAGGTAATTTTGCAAGACCATCAAGTTTTACAAGCTGACTTGCACCAGTTCCAGAATTTAAAGTCAGAACCGGGGTAGGTGATGCCATCGATACAGCAATGTCTGCGTTCGCTGAGCTGACTGAAGTCACAGTTCCAGTAGCCGCATTAATCCAGGTAGGCGCGCCTGCAGCGTTTGAACTTAGTACTTGTCCGGAAGTTCCAGCACCGACGTTCATAAATTTAGTACCATCGGTATAGATGACTCCACCAGCTGTTACTGGAAGCGTTGTGTTGTTCGTTCCACCGCGCTCAATGGCTAATACTCCAGAAGTAATATTAGTTGCGTTTGTGGTATCAGTTGTTGCAGAAGCTGCAAGTGTAGTCCACGTCATAGGTGCAGCAACGCCGCCACCGGATGCAAGTACTTGTCCTGCAGCTCCAGCTGAAATGGGTAAATTAAAATTATATGTTCCAGCCGCAGCTTGTGGATTAATACTAACAACGCCAGACGTATTTCCAGAAACACTTAAGCTACCAAGCACTGATCCTGCTTGACCAAGGGTCATGTTGCCAGCAGACATGGTTACGTTTGCATTACTAGAAACTGTTGTTCCAGTAGCTGCGTAGAAAGCCATTTTATTTATTGTTCCGCTACTTACTGTTCCGGCGCTTGGAACAGCTTGCCAACTAGGCGCAGTTCCCGCGCCGTTTGTTGTTAACACAAATCCAGCTGTTGAAGCAGCTAGTGGTGATAATGCAGTTGTTGTCGAAGCAAAAAGGATATCACCGACAACGTAAACTGAGTTACCAGTTCCACCACGCGTAACGGGTAGTGTGCCTGAAGTTAGTTTAGCAGTATCTAGATTTGGAATTTGCGCCGCCGTAAAACCTGTCAGTAAAGAGCCATCCACAGCAGGAATCTGTGCCGAAGCATTTAGTTTTACTAGCTGACTAGCAGCGGTTCCAGAATTTACAGTTAAAACTGGCGTTGGTGAAGCCATTGATACAGCAATATCACCATTAGCGGATGATACACTTGTCACAGTTCCAGCGTTACCAGCAACCCACGTGGCATTGATGCCATCAGTTTGTAAGTATTTATTTGCGTTGGTAGCTTGCGTAGGTAAAAGATTATTTAATGCAGCAGCAGCCGTCGTAGCACCTGTTCCACCGTTTGCAATCGGTAAAGTTCCAGATACATCCGCAGTTAAGTTAATCGCAGAAGTCGAATATGTTCCAGCGGCAGTTCTTTTAACAAAGCCAAGTGTTGCTAGCGCATTTACGCCAGTAAGTTCTGTACCAAGTCCAATTGTTCCAGAAGTGGTAATGGCTCCGCCGGTTAAACCAGTGCCTGCAGTAACACTTGTTACAGTTCCACCAGCGCCGGCGTTGCTTGCAATAGCAACCCATGCGGTACCACTATCGCGGTAAATAACTTGCGCTTGTGTATCAAAATAAATTCTGCCATCAGTGCCAAAAGCGGGACGACTTGCCGTATTTCCTGACTGCATCGATGTAACCATGTTACCAGCGCCAGCGCCTGTATTTAGAATTGCATTTACTAATCGTGAATCATTACCTGCAGCAACAGTGCTTGCAGCTGTGCCAACATTAAGAATAGCAGCGCCGCCAAGACCAAGACTTGTGCGTGCAGCAGCAGGATTTTTTAAAATAAAATTAGTGCCATCACCAACAATAAAATTATCAACTGTTGGTATTAACGCCGCAACATCAGTAAGCTGCGGATTAAGTGGTTGTTTGTTAGAAAGATCAGTTATTAAACCGGTCACTTGCGACTGAGCAATAGCAATAGCACTTGTGCCAGCAGTGGTTAATCTTCCTTTTCCATCAACGGTAAACGTTGCAACACTTGAAGCTGAACCGTAAGAGGCCGGTGCCACAGTTGTGTTAGTTAAAGTAGGACTTGGATAGGTACCTGTTAAATCTCCGCCAGCAGCTGTGCCTGTTTGCAACGCTCCGGTAATGCGTGAATCATTTCCAGCCGCTGCAGTACTGGCCGTAATGCCGTAAGCAACACTTGCCACACCGGCAGCAACATTAAGTCCTGTTCCAATTTGCACAATACCTTTAGACGATGTCGTTGTGTCGGCAGCTGCAGCAGCGCCTGATGCAGCGCACACAATTGCAGTGCCGTTGAAAGTTAAAACATCAGCCCCCACGCACACAGGTAGCGTAGCGAAGCGCAGAAAATCTGCTGCAAGAAAACCGGCTAACTTCTTTGAATCACCTGCAAAATTAGAAAAAGGAACGCTATTCACGTCAATCGCTGGAAGAGTTTGCCACCCGGCAGGAGTCGAATCTATGAATTGGGCGATAATCTTACGCCTGTCAGTTCCTGCCGGCGCAGGCGAAAATGTTCCGCCTCCTTGACATGGAAATGATGACTGCAAATTGTTGTAAATGTCAGTGTAAATGTAAGGTGCCGCTGGAAAAACGCGCAAGCCAGCGCCCAGATTAAAAATGGCCATTCCCGCGGATGTTGACATATTTATATTCGAGAAATCTTCAACATACAAAATACACGTTCCAGTTGAATCCACTGTGGTAAAGCGAAAATTTACCGCGGTTGCTTCTAACGGTGAGCCATCCGGTTTGTAAATTTTTGTTTGAAATGATAATGTCGTCGGCACGGCATAAACCTTGGAAGCCGCCAAAAACAGAAATAGAATCGCAAATAATGTTAAGGGTGGTACGTGCTTTGACATCATGTTATGTATCGGCACAAATTGACGAAATCTGGATAGGATTTAACCTAACCATCCCAGTTTGAAACAGAAAAAATGTGCATCTAAGCACGAAGGAACTAGACTGGACCCTTCCTTTATAAAACGTGATAGTAAAGTGAATCACTTTGATAAGGAGAACAAACGTACATTAAGCGCTATTTTCAGACGTGTGTATCGGCAAAATAAAAACCAAATAGAAGTAAATCCGACCTTAGAATGCCCTGTGAACCAGCAGAATAATACCTACCGTCTGCCTCGTTTTTTTATCGAGGAAAAGGCTCCCACAAACTTGGCAACATTTAGTTATTTGTCTCAGGAATACAAAAAAATCCAAGTCGTAATCTCCGACCTGAAAATTTCTAAAAAACAAGCCAAATAGTATTTAAGTGTCGCTAGGTGTAACGACTGGTCTTTTTAGCCAAATCTGCAACACTTTGACCAGATTTACACAAGAACATAGTACGTAGCTTAAAGTAAGAAGCTTAAAGGAGTCTTAGCGTGGGTTCATTCGAAATGATTAGCAAGCATGGTGACCACGAGCAGGTGGTTTTTTGTCATGATAAAAATGTGGGATTAAAAGCCATCATTGCTATCCACAACACAGCCTTGGGTCCTGCCTTAGGTGGGACGCGCATGTGGAATTATAAAAATGAAGATGAAGCCTTAACAGATGTTTTGCGACTTTCAAAAGGCATGACATATAAAGCGGCCGCAGCCGGATTAAATTTAGGCGGCGGAAAAGCTGTGATCTTAGGTGATTCTAAAACCCAAAAAACGGAAGGCCTTTTTCGTGCCTTCGGACAATTTGTCAATTCACTCAATGGTAAATACATCACCGCTGAAGATGTTGGAACGACCGTTAACGACATGGAACATATTTATATGGAAACTCCGTGGGTAACAGGAATTCCAAAAGATTTTGGCGGTTCGGGTGATCCGTCGCCGTACACAGCGCACGGCGTGTTGATGGGAATCAAAGCGGCTGCTAGCGAAAAATTTGGAACTGATTCTTTAAAAGGAATGCGCATTGCTGTGCAAGGTTTAGGAAATGTTGGTTCAAATTTAGTTAGGTATTTAGTCGAAGAAGGTGCAAAAATTATAATTGCTGATATTGATCAGGGACGGGTAAAAGTCCATCATGAAAAATACGGCGTCGAAGTGGTGTCTCCGGATCAAATTTTATTTGTCGACTGCGACATACAGGCGCCATGCGCAATGGGTGCCATTATCAATGATGAAACGATTGTGAAACTAAAATGCAAAGCCATTGCCGGCGGGGCCAACAATCAGCTTGCAGAAGCTAGACATGGTGACCAGTTACGCGAACTTGGAATTTTATATGCACCTGATTACGTGGTAAATGCAGGCGGATTGATGAATGTATTTGTTGAGTTGGAAGGCTATTCGCCCGAGCGTGCGTTTGAAAAAACCAAAAAGGTTTACGACAACGTTAAAAAAGTTTTTGAAATTGCTAAGCGCGATAATATCGGAACCCACACGGCAGCCGATCGCTTAGCTGAAGAGCGAATGAAAACGATTGGTTACTTGAAGCAACATCACCCTGGAAAATCAAATCGCGCTTTTACAACCTTAAAAGAAGTTAACAACCGATAATTTAAAACGATGGAGTTGAATTTTATGACCTTATTAGAAAAAAACTGGAAACTAGTTGCTGGCCTTTTTGCACTGCTTATAATCGGTGGAGCCGGCTTTATTTTACAAGCAAGTTTAGCAACAGCGAAAGAAAAAAAAGCACAAGAAGCTTTTTTCAAAGTTGAAAAAAAATATACCGACTATAAAACGAAATCCCAGCTTCCAGATAAGCCCGAGCCAACCCAAGGCGCAGTGGCAGAAAAAAAACCAACACCTGAGGCCCTAGCGGCAGATCTAACAACAGCAAAGGCCGAGTTACAAACATTCATTGGCGACTATCCAAAGTCTAAAGCAACCCAGATGGCGGCGCTTTATTTTTCAGAAATTGCACGGCAAGAAAATAATAAGGAATTAGCGCTTACGACTTTGCAAAAGGTTCAGACCGGCGACTCAGGGCTAGTAAACACACTGGTGCAGCAGCAAATCGGTCAGCTTTTGGCAGATACTGAAAAATGCAAAGAGGCCATCGACATGTGGCAAAAAATTGTAACCCGCAAAGAAGCTAACTTTTTACATAACGAACTTAAAATTCAGCAAGCCCTTTGCTATCAAAAATTGAACGACCCTAAAAAAGCCGAAGAGCTTTTAACAAACATTGCTAATCAAAAAGTAGATGATCCTCAGAATTCTTCATCACAGAATTCCTCAAGTGCTAAAGAAGCGGCAAGATATTTACGTTTGATGCAAATTAAAAAAGTGTCTGGCACGTAATGTTGAAATTGTTGGCCGTACTTTTATTCACTTTGTTTTTTGCTTTAAGCTGCACGCATTCGCAGAAACCTCCGGAAGCGAAATTTTTAGTTACGGTTAACTGGGTGCGCGATACGCTGGCGAAAAAAAATGAGGGCTTCCGTAAAATTAACCGCATGAGCCCGGTACTTTACAAAAATAGTGTTATTACCGGCAACGCCTTAGATGGTCTGGTTGCATTCGACCGTGTCAGCGGAGCTGAAGTTTGGCGGATAGCCATCCCCCACGGAGTGGAATCCGGTGCTGCTGTTATTCGTGATCGTCTATTTGTGGGCTCAAATAACGGGAAAATGTATGGCATCGATTTACAACAAGCGCAAATTCTTTGGACGTTCGATACCAAATCAGAAATCGTGGCCGAGCCTATTTTAGCTGATGGTGCATTGTATTTCCTGTCAGGCAGTCAGTCTGTGTTTGCCTTAGACGCGGCCACTGGCAAACAACTTTGGACTTACAACCGGCAAGATACGACAAACGTTATGACTATTCGTGGTGGTTCTAAGCCCGCTCTTGCAAATGGTAATTTATATGTGGGCTTCAGCGATGGATCGTTAGTTGCGTTCAGCGCTAAAACCGGAACTCAGCAATGGGAAATTACTTTAAACAGAAATTCGCGTTTTAAAGATATTGATTCAAGCCCCTTGGTAGATTCAGATTTTATTTACATCAACAGTTACGATGACAAGCTTTACTGTGTTTCAAAAGCCAACGGTGAAATCATTTGGTCGGTAAAAGGTGGCGGGGTTAGTACCCCAATCGTTGCCGGAGACAAATTATTTTACACGACCTCAAAGGGTGACTTAGTTGCGTTAGCAAAAAAAGATGGAAAAGAGCTTTGGAGATACAGCAGTGATGGTGGCGGGATATTATCAGATCCTGTTTTATATAGTGGGTTTGTTACTGCAGGTGAATCGCAAGGCAGTTTAATTTTCATTGATATGCTAAGCGGAATTAAAAAAGGTGCTTTTGAACCAGGTCGCGGTGTTTTTTCAAGACCTACTGCAAGTGTAGAGCAAAAAGCTATTTATTTTATTTCTGGCGAAGGCAATGCGTATTCTATTCGGGCTGAATCGTCTACCAAGGCCTCGATTGATTATTTAAGATAAAGGAGTTTGTATGCTAGTTCGTTGTTTTTTAAATTTCCGTAAAATTACTCTAAGCCTTGCAGTTCTTCTAACTGTTGGTTGTTCCACGACACCGTGTAAAATTGAAGAGCGTCCGGTTGTGGCCGCTTCCGAGGGGACTGAAAAATCGATGACAGCATCTAAAGACCTTACGTCACGCGTTCGAGTTTATAAGCAAGATGGTTCACAACAGTGTGGCACCAACAAAAAAACAGATATTAGTGTGATGCAAAAAGAATTAGGCGCCGTACAAGTGTTTTCAGCCGAAAGCAAGCACGACGGTCTTATGCGGATTCAGATGTGTGGGCATCCTACGGGCAACTGTAATGTTTATGAAATCTTAAGCACTGATCTAGATAAGGCTTTGAAGCTAGGATTTAAGAAATGGGTCAGGGATTAACTAAATAGTGTCGATCCTTTTGTCAGTCGTTGTCTTTCTAACATCACTAATTTGAGACCCCGTCTTTTTTAATATTTTATTTCTCGGAAGTATCCGAAACTGGTATTTGAGCGGGGAGTAACGCAATGGGATTTAACGTTGGTGCAGCAATAAAGCATTTTGAGCATTTCTTATATGAACTCAGGCCACATTTTTACGCGGCACTTTCGGTTTATGCGTTTTGTAATTACAACCTTTCAAAACTGATGATCTTCAGTGGCGGGCTACTGGCAGTCAGCAGTTACTCAGTCTTTATTTTACGACACAATTACCGGGAAAAGTTAATTAAGTAATAGTTTAGTTGTGAACAACTTATTTTATTTCAGTTAGGTAATTACCGGCTGATTCCCGTGGTCGAATATCTAAGTACTTTCCAGTTGTCGAGATCGACTCGTGACCAAGCGTTTTCTGTACCACATGAATGGGTGCACCAGCCTCGATTGAATGTGTAGCGCACGTGTGACGTAGCCAGTGGGGTGACGGCTGAACCGACACCTTAGCGTTTACGGCAGCTTTTTTCACTAGCCGAAAAATTTGGCTAGCATTCAGCGGTTTCTCAAGTTCACTTTCTTTAATTCGAAGTGAACAGAACAAATGCATCGTTCGTAAGTCCAAAACATATTCCAAAATCACATCGACCAAATGCTGAGGTAAAAAAATTGACCTTACTTTTTTACCTTTACCTTCAACTAGCAGGTAGTACGAATTGTCCGAAGATTTTTGCAAACTGTTACGTCTTAACTTGCACAACTCATCAACGCGAATTCCAGTAAAATAAAACATTTTTAAAATTAATTTATTTCGGGGGTTTATCTCTTTGGTAATCATTTGTTCGACTTGTTCACGCGACAAAACTTTCGAATACAATCGGTCAACGGTTTTTATAGTCTCAAGCATTAGCGCCGGGTTTCGTTCGGTGTAACCGGTTTTCTGCGCAAATGAAAACAGTGAACTCAGTGCATTTTTATATGTATTCCGAGTTGAATCCGCGTGATCGCCAAAGGTTTTAATAAATAGCGACAGATGGGTCACTTGGGTCGTTTTTAAAAAAAGCTCGGGATAAAAATTAAAAAATTCTTTCACGATGCGTCTGTAATATCGCTGCGTCTTCGTTGATTTTTGAAATAACCACGAGCCTATAATCGCTAAATCTTCTAAATTTCTACCTGGAATAATGCTTAAACTTTTATTTGTCGCTTTATTTGCTGCTATCATCTAGCTATGAATCTAAGCATTAAAACTTCAGCGCACGAATACTAAACTAATCATGCATAGATAAACTGGACCTTGGTCCGGTAGCATTAATTGGCAGAATTGGCAGAATT
>JAYTMU010000073.1:0-2400 GCA_043728195.1 Bdellovibrionales bacterium | reverse complement strand
GGGACCGGTATAGCTTGTTTTATTTTCCACGCTAATTGATCCGCAATGAAAAGAAAAATTCCAACATTCATCAGAAAAAATAAAGCTGATAACTTATTGGCTTTGAAGTTAGGACCAAAATGAAAAGTTTGGTTTAAGATGTACCCACCCAAAAGAACCAGCAAGCACTTCCATGCCCATGGTGCCCCCCGAAGCATCAAAATTCCAATTATAAAAGTAGCGATGTACAAAAGCTGATCCACTGGCGCGCGATTTGACGTCACAAACCAAAGCACACGCAAACTCCAGCGGTCTTGCGCAAAAGGAAACGCCAGGATTGTCAAAAACGTATTAAAAAAAGGAGATAAAATAAGGGCAATACCAAAAAAGCGAATAACACTTTTTCGTTCAAGAATTTTTACAATTTCCATTTCACTACACCACGTTTTTGTCTTTAGAATCGACAAAACGCATTTGAATTATATCAGACTCAGATTCTGGGCTTGCTGCAGTAGAAGTGCTTTCAACGTTCGCAAGAACTTCTTCTTTTTCTTTGCGGCGAGATTCAAGCGATTCACTGGTTGCGATAACTAGACAAATTGCAAGCGGATCAAAAACGAATACAAATAGCAGAATAAGATATTTTACTACAGTATCAATATCCATATTAAAAGTTTTAGCGATGTAAATCAAGGGACCTACTTTTTCTTTTACCGCTAGAATCTTGATATTTGATTCTGTTACTAACGCATCCAAATTTAAAATTTGCTTATTAAAGTCCGCAATCGCAGGTTCAATTTCAGCGCGAATCTGAATACGTTTTGAAACTCGGTTGACAGGTATTTCATCAACAGATTTATTCAGGCGCTCGACTTCGACAGTTAATCGATTTTGTTTATCTTTTAGCGCGCCAAGCTTTATATTTTCAGCATCTAGAACGTTGGTCGCCGACTGATAAGCTCCGGATAAAAATCCGAAAATTCCCATGCTAGTAATTAAACTTAAAACGACAATTGAAAATGATAAATAGTATTTGTAGATTACATTCAATTTTAACCAGCGCTGATGCAAATACGCTGATAAAACAAACTTTGCAAATTCGAGTGATATCGCCATAGCGCCTGCAGCAAGTGCCGCACCAGAAAACAAAGCTCCAATACCTAAAACTGAAAATGCGGCGCCAAGTGTGGCCACCGAAACAGTTGCGATTATTAATCCAAGTAAAAGCCATAAACTAATCATACTTAATTATCGGTTTTTTCTTGGAATTAAACAGTGGGACCTACGTCGAATTCGTTACTGAGTTTCAGCAAAAGCCCAACTTCGGGCCAGTGGCTAAAATCTGGTCTAGATGCGATAAAACCCAAGAGCTTCAAAATGCTTGTCGACTATTTAACAACACTTCGACTGCAGCCCCATTGCAAAAGACCCCAGTAGTGCCAGCAAAGAAATAGTAGCTCGTATAAAATATACTCGTTCTTGTTTTTAGTTGACCAAAAACGGCACCAGTAAGTAGGTTCCTCGCATACATCAAGCGAGGTACCTTTGTTTCCCAACGCTAAGTTTTTTTCTGCGTTCTTTTTTGCATCAGTGTTCACACTAATTTGCTCTGCGCAAAGTGTTAATCCTAATTTCATATCATGCCATGATGATGTTGCCGACACCGTGCCCAACTTCATCGAGCTTATCAAATCAAATGATGGTTTTTATTTCGCCAGTAACGAAACAACTTACAAATACCTAATCGGTCTAAAGTGTAAATTTTCGAACAAATCGGCCTTTGTGTTTTCATGCAGAACCCAAGATGATCAAGTCAGTTTTTTTTCACAACAAATTGTAGAAAAAACAGTTGATGTAACCACTGGCCTGCCAACCGAAACAGATCAATTGAAAATAACAATGTATTACTACTATAAAAATAATCAGGGCCAATACACTCTGGCCCAAAGCGTGCGCCAATTTCTAACATCTAACTGCCAAACTAATTAAAGGAATATAAATGATAAAATCTTTTGCAACCCTAATCACTTTTTTGCTTTTAAACTTGTTTGCCCTGCTATCCTTTGCAGAGCAACAACCTACGCCTAACTTTAAGCCTAGTGTTGCTAGGCAGTGGAACCAAATGGCGCTTGTGTGCGTACGCGGCGATTATGCTAGGCCCACAGTTATAGTAAGAACTTTATTTCATTTATCTGCAGTGATGTATGATTCTTGGTCGCTATATGACGCAAATAAAAAGTCGTACTTAGTAAACCACAAGCGTTCTGCAACAGATATCGAAAAAGCCAGAGCTGAAACTTTAAGTTATGCAAGCTACGAACTTTTGAAAGTTCGTTTCGCGAAATCGCCTAAGGCTGCTATCACTTTGGGTAAAGCCCGCGATCTAATGATTCAGTTAGGATACAATCCAGATTTAAAGCG
>JAYTMU010000072.1:0-6210 GCA_043728195.1 Bdellovibrionales bacterium | reverse complement strand
AAGACAGATTTATTTGCCAACAAAGACACGGATCCTGTTCTGTTTCCGCTAAGTACTGCACAGGGAACAACTAGCTCGGCCACGCTGACATTAGAATATGATACCAGGAATGATCGTTTTACCCCGTCAAAAGGTATTTTTGCGGATGTCTCATACGAGCGTGCGGGCCTGGGCGGCGAGCTTAAGTACCAAGAATTTTCAACACGACTTCGTTATTTTAAAAATATTTTTTGGGATGTGGTTTGGCGTAACAATTTAACATATTTAAATATCCAACCGACCGAAGGTACTGCTGATGTGCCGTTCACCGAACGCTACCAAATGGGTGGAGCTTATTCACTGCGTGGTTTTGGTTCAGGCACCGTGGGAAGGCGTATTTTTTCGCAAAACGCATTCAACAAATTAAGTGATCCAGCCGTGCCAAGCCTGTATGTTGCTAACCCCGAAGAGCGCCGTAAACGAGCGACGCTAATTTTTGGTGGAACAAAAGAAGTTTTATTTCAGTCCGAGCTGCAATATCCATTAATTAAAGAAGCCGGTCTTACCGGAGTTTTCTTTTATGATATTGGTCAGGCCGAAGATGAGTTATCAGGGGCTGGACTGTTAAGTGACTTTGGAATTGGTTTTCGTTGGCAATCGCCACTGGGTTTACTTCGCTTTGAATGGGGCTGGCCACTAAGTTCTGACAATGTGGACCGCGAAACTGTTAATTTCGAGTTTTCAATTGGACCGCCGTTTTAATTTGCTTTAACGTTAAATTTAATAAAAGGAGATTTTTATGAAACTATTTTCAACCCTGATCGCTGTTTTGCTGACCACTTCTATTGCGTCTGCAGAATTTAAATTGGCGTATGTCGATGTACAGAAGGCTATCGAAAAGTCTGTCGCTGGTAAAAAAGCTAAAGACGAAATGAAAAAGGAAGCTGAAAAAAAGAATAAGGATTTAGAAAAAAAGAAAGCCGACATTGATAAGATGCGCGAAGACTATGAAAAGAAAAAATCTGTATTAGCTGAAGAAGCTCTTGGTAAGAAAGCTCAAGAACTTCAGGAAGAGATGCAGAAATTTAATCAAATCGCGCAGAAGGCGCAAAATGAGCTTGGTAAAAAAGAAGCTGATTTATTGCAACCAATCGTTGAGCGCATGAAAAAAGTCATCGAGCGTGTCGCAAAAGAAAAAGGAATTACTATGGTCATTCAAAGTAATCCAAACGCGCAAATTGTTTTATACGCACAAGCTGATACCGAAATTACAGAAGAAGTTGTCAAAGCTTTCGACAAAGAGAAGTAATTAGCTACCGTATGAAAATTCACCCATCTAGTATTATCTCATCTGATGTTGAACTGCATGAGGACGTTGAAATTGGTCCCTATTGTAATATCCAGGGCCGAGTAAAAATCGGCCAAGGAACTTACATTGAAAGTCATGTTACCGTGGGATCACGGTTTGGCGTGGTCGAGATTGGTAAGAATAACCATATTTCACCAGGTGCAGTTATAGGTGGCCCGCCACAAGACATAAGCTACAAGGCCGAACCTACAAAACTAATCATCGGTGATAATAACGTTATTCGTGAATTTTCAACAATGAATATTGCGACTAGCAAACACGACGGCGCAACAGTCATAGGTAACAACTGTTACTTTATGGCCTATTCGCATGTAGGACATGACTGCAAAATAGCAAATAATGTGATCGTTGCGAATAACTCGCATTTTGGTGGTCACTGTGTTGTTGAAGACAACGTTGTTATCGGCGGGGTCTGTGCATTTAATCAGTTTTCAAAAATTGGAAAAAATTCGTTTGTGGCTGGATCAAGTATCATTAATAAAGATATCTTACCCTTTTCAAGGGCGCAGGGAAACTACGCTATCGTGCGCGCGACAAATAAAGTGGGCCTACTTCGAAAAGGTTTTCCAAAGGACGAGGTTTCAAATATTCACAAAGCCATTCGTATTGTTATCATGGGTTCGGCAACTTTAGAAGAGGCTTACCAGCGCATTGAAAATGAATGTAAAACCTCTGAAAACATTGATTACTTAGTTAATTTTATTAAAAGCTCTAGTCGCGGCATTGCGATTGTCAGAAATTCTCATCGATCATCATCAGCTGAGGAGTAAAAAATCATGAAACTGCGCGCTGCCGTTATCGGAGTTGGATATCTTGGACAGTTTCATGCGCAAAAACTGCAAGCGCATCCTGAAGTTCAGCTGATTGGTGTAAGCGATCACTCGTTTGCCAGGGCCGAAAAAATAGCCAGTGAATTGTCAGTGAAAGCTTTTGAAAAAATTGAAGACCTTATAGGCCAAGTGGATTTTGTGCACATTGCGGCATCGACACAGGCCCATTATGAACTTGCTAAATTTTTCCTAAACAACAAAGTAGCGGTCCTAGTTGAAAAACCAATTGCAGCCACTGCGGCGCAAGCAGAAAAGTTATGCGCCATTGCTGATAAAACAAAAACCTTGTTAACAGTTGGTCACATCGAACGGTTTAATCCTGCGTTTCAGTTTTTAAAAAATAATTTATCAGGTGCAACGTATTTAGAAATTAACCGTCTAGCCCCATTTCGTGTTCGCGGAAGTGATGTCAGTGTACTTCACGATTTAACAATTCATGATATCGATTTGGTGCACTGGTTGTTTGGCCAATCTGTGGAAAGTTTTGAAGTGGCTGGTAGCTGCTTGATACAGCCAACTATTGATGATGTGTCTGTTCGCTTAAAGCTTAAAGGCGGCATGCAAGTTACTATTAATAATTCACGTGTAACCCCGCAAATTATTCGTAATTTTCGATTGATAAAAAAAGACGAAGTTATTTTCGCCAACACGGCAACTTTGGACGTTGAAACTTTAAAGGTTTTATCGACTGATCCGTTTCATGAAATCACTAAATTAACTATTCCGAAACAAGATGCGCTAGCCTTAGAAGTGGATCACTTTGTTCAATGTTTACTTGGAAAAGCAACTGTAGCTATCACGGCGCAGGAAGCAACCCAGGCTTTAGTTTTAGTAGAAAAAATAGTTCAGCGCCTAACTGCCCCGAGTGCGCCGTGAAAACTGAAATTATGATTGTGGCTGCAGAAGCTTCAAGTGCACATTACGCCTTGAAACTGATGCAGCATTGGAAAGCCCAAGGTAAAGACTATCATTTTTTTGGTGTAGGGTCTGACGAAATGGAGCGCCATGGGTTCGAGCGAATCGGAAAATCGGAAGAAATGGCCGTGGTTGGAGCCGCTGAAATATTTGCCCAGTTTTCAAAGCTAAAAGTAGTGTTTGATGCGCTGGTGATCGCTGCTAAAACACGTGCGCCTAAAGTCGTTATCGTGATGGACTATCCTGAATTTAATTTGTACCTGTCACGCAAATTACATGCGTTCGGTTTGAAAATTTTTTACTACATATCCCCGCAGGTCTGGGCGTGGCGCAAAAGCCGGGTTGAAACAATTCAAAAGTTTTGTGTGAAGGCTTTTTTGTTATTTCCATTCGAGGTCGATTTTTACAAAAGTAGAAACGTTCCCTATGAATTTGTTGGCCATCCGCTACTTGATGAATTAGATCCAGCCCTATTTGATGAACAAAAAATTGCTTCAAGACGCGAAAAATTTGGTGTGACTCAGAATGAAAAAGTTTTGGCCCTGATGCCGGGTTCTCGTCGCGGCGAGCTTGATCAGCTTTTAGAAATACAATTAGCGACCGCTAAGTTATTACTACAGAAGCATTCGCATTTAAGACTTATGATTTTTGTTGCACCGACTATAAAAAAAGAAGAAATGCAGGCCCGCTTAGAAAATTTCAAGTCGCCCTACATTTTATTGCAAGATGATCCAAATAGTATGATCAGTTTAGCTCATTATGTGCTGGCGGCTTCTGGTACAGCTACATTGATGATCGGGTTGCTGCACAAGCCGATGGTTATAATGTACAAGATGAGCCTACTCACCGGAATTTTTGTAAAGCTATTTGTTCGTGGGGTAAAGTTCTTCGGCCTGGTCAATTTAATTCTTGGTAAAGAAGTTGTTCCCGAGCGCATGCAAGCTGACGTTAATCCTAATGAAATGTTCAAATTGATGGACCGCTTTGTTTCTGACGCTGAATACACGGCACAGACAATTGCTGAGCTGAAAAAGATCGCAAGTTACCTAGGTGAAAAAGGGGCTACTGCACGCGTTGCAAAGTCACTTGAGGCTTATTTATGATACTTAAGTCAGCGCAAGCTGTATACAACTTTGCATCACGATTAAAGAACAAAATGTACGACGTAGGGATATTGAAAACGATCAAGTTATCCGTGCCTATCATATCTGTGGGTAATTTATCTGTTGGTGGCACTGGCAAGACCCCGTGTGTTTATCTTATAGCTGGTGAATTTTTAAAAGATCACAACTTTTCACGAATTGTAATTGTCAGCCGAAGTTATCGTGGCAGTTTGCGAAAGCCACAACGCGTGGACTTATCATGGCAAGATGCACCATCTTACTTTGGCGACGAGCCCTGTTTGTTGCAAAAAAAACTTCCGAACTGCAGTGTCTGGTCAGGACCCAGCAAATACCGCACGGCGCTTGCGGCCATTAAAGCAGAGAAACCCGATTTAATAATCGTGGATGATGGTTTTAGCCACCGAAAATTAGGGCGACATTTCGACTTAGTGTTGATTGATGCAACAGATCCGCTTGATTATTTTCACACGCTTCCTGTCGGCCGACTTCGAGAGCCCATGACCGAGCTGAAGCGTTCTAGTGCCATACTTGTAACGAAAACGAATCTTGCTGACAGTGGGAAACTGGAATTGGTTACTGCAATGATTGAAAAAGTTCAGCCCATTTGTTTTACCGCTGAGGCCAAAATGAAGGCCACAAATTTGGACCCTGCCCGTGATAGACTTTTTGTTTTTTGTGGGCTTGGTAATCCCGATTCATTAACGTCGGCACTTGAAAAGCTTGGCTTTACGATCAGTCACCTACGAAAGTTTGCAGATCATCATCCCTACACGGCTACCGAATTAAATTCAATTCTGGCAGATTTTAAATTAGCTCAAAAGCAGTCGCCTTACCTAAAACTGGTGACGACGGCAAAAGACATTATAAAAATTAAAGAGCATCCCATTCTGTATTTAATAAACGAGGTCGATTACGCCATCGAAATGGAGCCTGCAAAAAGGACGGAATTCTTTGAAAAAATTCGCAGTCATTTGTAGTCATGTATTAGCCCACATTTGGTCCTGGTTACCCAGCCGATTTAATCTTTACTTGGGAAAGTTTCTAGCGTTTCTGTGGATTGACGTTTTTCAAGTTCGTCGCCAGGTAATTTTTAGCAATTTAAATTTAGCATTCCCCAATATGGACCAGGAGCAAAAGAAAAAAATTGCGCGCGCCTGTATGCAGAATATGTGTCGAAGTTTTTTTGATGTGATAAAAATACCCTCCATTTCTACAGACTGGATAAATTCTAATGTTATTGTGGAAGGCATTGAAAACTTCGAAAAGGCAAAAGCTAAAAAAAAAGGGATTTTGTTTTTGTCGCTGCATCTAGGAAGTGGTGATTTAGCCACTGCAGTCATCAGTCGTGATATTATACCTAGTTATATCATCACAAAACGGTTTAAAAATCAGTTTCTTGATAATTTTTGGTTTGCACTTCGGGGAGCGTCTAAAACACAGTTTATCGATGCTCATGCTAAAAGAAATGCATTCGATATCTTAGCAGCCTTAAAAAAACAACACGGGGTTATTTTTGTTTTAGACCAATTTATGGGTATGCCTTACGGCGTCGAATCCCTGTTTTTTGGTCATAAGACTGGTACAGCGTATGGACTTGCAGTGTTTGCTAAGAAAACTCAAGCTCCGGTGATTTGTATCCATACGTACTGGGATAATAACGACAAGTTGCATATCTGTTTTGGTGAAAGAATTGATTTGTCAGCATTTTCTAGCGATGATGACGAAAGTTATAAACGTAATGTAACAAATCGCTTTAATTTGGCACTTGAAAACGTTATCCGCCAACATCCCGAGCATTGGATGTGGGTTCACAGAAGATGGAAAACTTTTGAATGAAAAAAAATAATTCGGAATTTTGTGGTCGCAGCGCACTTACCCACATGCTTATTTTTGTCGTTACAACACTTTCATTATCCTGCTCGACGGGGTTCCTAAAGTATAAGGGCGAAAAAGATATATTTAAAAATTCAGATTTTGAAAAAAAAGTGCAAAT
>JAYTMU010000071.1:0-5955 GCA_043728195.1 Bdellovibrionales bacterium | reverse complement strand
CGCAAAGCAACCCCAGTACCGCGAAGCTATCCGAAGTCTTTTAGCAGAAGAATTTACCGCACACTTTAGCCGCGAACAGTTAGCGAACCTGTCCGATTTAAATGTTATACCCACAGCTTCCGAAGGTTATTTCAGTATCACCCATAACCAGCAGTTAGGTGGCTTTAGTTATTCGAAATTACCCCATGGCTTTGATGCTGAAAATATGGCTCGCATTTCTAAACCAGTAATTGACCGAACTAGCTCAGAACCGGAACGCGCCGGTGCTCCGAATGTAAAGTTTTTGTGGGTTGCCAAAGAAGCAGCATTTAAAGCGCTGAATGTTCGCAGTGAAAACAGCGCGAATTCTTTGGTAGTAACCGACCTGATTTGTAAGGAATGGAAATCTTATCCTGAAACTGCGGTCTGCAGTTTTCGAATAACCTCGGAAAAAACTTTAGAACAATCACTGAATCTAGGATTCGTTTTCCTAGAAGAAGATGTTTTGTTCGCGATTTACTTTAAATAAAATCCGAAATTTTTGGCCTGTGGTAACTCGGCTAAATCATGTTGAACGAGTTTACCATTGTATTGACAATATGGTAAACTCGTTCAACATGATTAGATGACAAGAAAGACAACTAACAAAACAGTTAAATACTTCGGCTTGCTTACGGCGGCACAGGTTCGAAAACATTTAGGTGTTTCACAAGCGACACTTACTCGCTTAGTAAAAAGCACGGCTATTCTACGCCTAGGCTTTGGGCTTTATGCCCACCCCGACTGTAAAATTTTACCGCAAGAAGTGGATTTCGCCGTGGCGTGCGCAAGGTTCGGACCCAAATCAGCAATCGGTGGACTAACGGCACTTTTTCATCACAAATTAACCGATGCCCCTCCAAATCAAATCTGGGTTATAAGTCCGCCTGAGAAATCCGATCACAATACGTTTTACCGAACCCTAAGAACAAAGTCTTCACCGACAGAAGGAGTTAATCGTTTCGAGTTCTATCGAATGACGAACATCGAACGTAGCATCATCGAAGGCCTTTGGTTCCGAACTAAAATCGGAGAGCGCACGGCAATCAACGCTGCACGAACTGCACTCAAGCAAGGTATGACGACAGAAAAAAAGCTTGGCGAAATGGCAAGGAAACTAAAGCTTCGATCGGTTTTTGAAAAATACTGGGCGGCGATTGTAGTATGAAGCGCTTGGATCACGCAAAATCTATTGCCGCTAAACTGTCGAAGCTTTCAAAAGTTCAGAAAATTCCTTATGCGAATGTTGCAACGGCTTTTCTTATCGAAAGGCTTCTTGCTCGTCTGCTGGCTAACACACAGCTTAATAAATTTTTAGTTTTCAAGGGCGGCTACGTTGGTCTTCGTGTTTATAATTCGGCTCGATATACCGTAGATCTTGACGCGCTTTTACTAAATGCTGATGTTAAATCAACTTTAAAGCAAACAGTAGTAGCGATTGAAAAAGATCTTGATGATGGCACTTGGTTTTCACTTGAGTCTCAAGTAGATATACTTACTCAAGGAGAGTACGGCGGAGTTCGCCAAACATTTCGAGCCGGGATTGGTGATCGGCCCAAAGATATTAGACGGTCACAATTGATTAACTTCGATATTGGCATTGGCGATCCCGTACCACCGGGGCCATTTAAGATTCAAACTCACGAGATGATTGGTAATTCTGAGCTCAGTTGGCAGGTTTATCCCGTAGAAACTATTATCGCAGAAAAACTACAAACTTTAATTGAGCGTGGGAACGAAAACTCGCGAGCTAAAGATGTTTTTGATCTATATTTCTATCTGCCAAAAGCAGGTGCGAAAATTTTGCAAAAAGCCGTAAAGCAGTGCTTTGCGTTCCGTGATACCGAAATGCCTAGTGGCCCCACTGAGTTTATCGCGTCAATTGACCAAACGCTTTTAAAACGAGGGTGGAAAAATGCCTTGGCTAGTATTAAAAACCCGCCGACTTTTGAAGAAGCGTTCGGTAGCATATTAAAAGAGCTAAAAATATTTTTCCCTGCTAAGCCAAATAAAAAATGAGTTAAGAAGCAACGACGAAAAGGCCCTTAGCTGATGTGTAATCGCGTATTCTCATTCTGAAATAAAAACCCTGTACTATATGTCAGATTTGGCGTACAATTATGACATATGATACATAGAATATCTAACCTGTCGGAATCACGCAGTTTTTTGCTTCTTGGGCCCCGGGGCACAGGTAAAAGTACGCTGTTATCACAGTGGGCTAAGGAAAAATCAGTGATTCTTTATGATCTACTTGATCCAGCGGTCGAGGCTACTCTTCACCATAAACCCCAAACTATTATCGACAACTGGTTAGCCGAAAAGCATGACTGGATTATCATCGATGAAATTCAAAAAATTCCTAAGCTTCTCGATGTAGTTCAACTTGGAATTTCCAAGTACAAAATTAACTTTGCTTTAACTGGGTCAAGCGCAAGAAAGTTAAGGCGGGGCTCATCTAACCTATTGGGCGGTCGCGCATCAGAATTTCATTTACACCCCTTAACATTTTTAGAGCTCGGAAAAAAGTTTGATTTAATCGATGTTCTATCCTACGGAAGCCTTCCCGAAATCCACCAGCTCAGTAAAATTGAAAAAGAGCGGGCCCTGTATTCTTATGTCTCTACATACTTGAAAGAAGAAATACTTGTAGAGCAAATAATTCGGAAAATTGATCCCTTTAGAAAGTTTCTAGAAGTAGCAGCGCAAATGAATGGAAAAATATTAAACTACGCAAAAATTGGGAACGACTCGAATGTTGAACAAAAAAGCGTGGCACGCTATTTTCAAATACTACATGACACCCTTATTGGAGTTTTTTTAGAACCCTACCACCATTCGGTTCGTAAACGCCAAAGTCAAAAGGCAAAATTTTACTTTTTCGATTGCGGGGTTACCCGTGCTTTGCAAAATAACCTTAAAATCGCCTTAACAGATCAGACCTTTCAGTATGGGGATCTTTTCGAGCAATTTGTCATTCTAGAAATAATGCGGCTAAATGATTACTATGAAAAGCGGTTTAAATTTTCTTATCTAGTTACTAAGGATGGGGTCGAAATTGACCTAATTATCGAGCGCCCTGGTGAAAGAATAGTTTTGATCGAGATTAAATCTTCCGCTGAAAATAATACCGACCATGCGAAACATTTAAAACTACTAGAACCTGAATTTAAAAAACCAGAAATGTATGTGATAAATAATGCTGCTAAGCCAGCACTTATCGACGGCGTAAATTATGTAAACTGGTCTAGTGGTATTAAACAGCTTTTCAAAAACTAATTAGTTATTCCGGGTATGTCGGCTAATTGCCATAATTTACCAAAACTAAGGTATCCGATTTAACAAGTTTATCTATTAAAATTCGAGCGTTTAAAAGCTGCTATCCACGACTGGCCTGGTACGGCCTCTACGAACTGCTGCCAAGTGCTACTATTGGTTACTACTGACTACTACTAGATGCTAAAATCTACTGTGTTGGTTTAGAGGTAAATTAGAATTATGAGTAACGCATTAAAATCGTTAAAATTAAGGGGCATCATACTTATTAATGATGCTAAAAAAGGTGAATATAAATTTCCAACAAGATCTTTTTCAGTTTGGATAAAAGCGACCGCGGAGAAAGAGCTACAGTTAAAAAAGTAAGATATTTAAATGGCGACTGCCAAACAAAATATCAGTGAAGTAACAACGATTTACAGGCCCTAGCTGATGTGCAAAGACCATTCTCATTCTGAGATAAACGTTTCGTATTCTCAGAAGAAGATGTTTTGTTTGCAATTTACTTTAAATAACCAACAAAATTGTTTATTTCAGACCGCGCGTATTAACTTTCGTCCTGCACCTGACGATATATTAACTATCGACAGGAGCTAAGAAATGAAAGCACGAAATTTACGACAAGCACCACGCAAAGAACTAACACCACTAACACTGGATAATTTTGCTTCCCTTGAAAACTTACAAAAGCTAGCCTCTTACGGCGAAGTCGTACAAGCGTCAGCCACCGGAATACTTCTTAAATTCAAGCGCGACGACTTCGTCGGCAAAGAACTAAGATCAAATTTAAATATCGATTTTCTTGTAGGCCAAAGTGTTTACTTCACCATTCATGAAATGGGTTTAGAAATCTCTGGCGTCGTGGCTAGAACTAAGTTTTTGGGTAAGTCAGGCTTTCAGGTCGCAATCGACTACAGCAAAGACGCGCCCGAGTACTGGCGCGAATGCTTGATGGATCTTTTGCCGGGTTAGGGTTTACTTTGCTGCCGCAGCTGCTTTTTTCTTTGCGGCTTTTTCTTCTTTTTCTTCTTTTCTAATTTCAGCTGCTGATCTGTCATCGTAATCCGATCTCAATTTCTTACAGATTTTTTCAAACTTCGTGTTTGAGCAACACTGTCCAATAAACTGATTTGCTTTGCGATCTCCCGTTCTAATATCAGCAGTAATTTTGTCAAATTTCGGCTTCATATTATTTGCTTTTGCTTGTAACGCGTTGAATTCTGCCTCTTTTACTTCTATTTTTTCTTGATACGACGCTTTCTTCTTTTCTGCAAATGTCTGAATATCTGCGACTTTTTGACTTAATTGGGTAAGCTCTTTTGTTTTCTTTTGCTCAGTTGCGCTTTGCTCTTCATCAGAAAGTTTTGCTCGGGCCTCGATATCTTTTTGCCGAATAGCGAAAGACTCGCCTTCCTGTTTGATAACATCTTTCAAGTTGGCAACGGACCGATTAGCTCTTGTAATTTTATCTTGGGTTGCCTTAATAACTTTATTTCGCTCAACGGCCGCTAGCTTAATGCATTGCTTAGCAAATATTTCCACATCTTTTTTAATATTGCCCGTGGTAGCAGTTCCTTGGCTTGATGAAGCTGCGGCCTTCGTTGCACTTTCAATAAGTTTTCCTTTAAGTTCAAGCGCTTGATCGCGACATGCCTTCATCAAATTACTTTCGGAAAATTTAATGGCTTCTTCAACTTGGGTAATTCTTAAGTTTGAAATTTCTGTATTTTTATCGTCCATGCCATCGATTGCAGCTTTCTTTCGTTTCACAGACTCAAGTGCATCTTGCTGCATTTTCACAGTTTCTTTTTGTGCATCTGTTTTTCGCTCGGTCGTTTTTTTATCCATTTCTTTTTCAAGTTTTAGAATTTCTTCATCAACGTCTTGCTTTTTCTTTGCGACGTCATCATCCGCTTTAGCAATGTCTTCCCTTAGTGAGGCGACATCGGCTTTAAGTTTACTCATTTTTTCTATCTTTTGTTCGGCCCGATCTTGTTCTTTTTCATTTTCTTGGTAGGCGCAGCTGTTGTCGGAAGCTATTGCATTTCCCGCTCCAGTTGCTGTTTGTGCGATACCATAAACTGACTTCATAATCCGTTGAGTTTCAGTGTCATCTTCACTTGGTTCACCGAAGCCGCCCACATTAAGATCCTTCGCGCAGGACTTAGCTTTCTTTTTGCACTCTGGGATTTTTTCTTGGCCTGCTTGCACGCACTGCTTATCTAACTCTTCTCCCGTTTTTTCATATTCTTTTAGTAATGCAGTACATTCGCTGCGTTTTTCCTTAACTGAATCAAAATTGATACAGTTTGATTTACATGAAAGAAGTTTCGCGGATTTACAATCCTGCCGAGCACTTGCCGTTGTATCCGGCTTATTAATTGCATATTCAATAGCGCACTCTTTTTTGTACTCTACTTCCTTTTGCAAACAATCAACTTCACACTGATCTCTAGTTATCTCCTGCGACCAACCATTTACTGCGACCAAGAAAATCACGACAGCTGTAAAACTTTTTGCTATTGGAAATGCGTTCATTTGCTTCCCCCGTTGAAGATATAGAATAGCAAAAGAAGGTCCAAAATTGTCTCTGCTATACAAAAATTCTACGTCTTAAATTGGGACTTTGTCTTTATATGTGCTTGGTCACTGGTCTATGGG
>JAYTMU010000070.1:0-3507 GCA_043728195.1 Bdellovibrionales bacterium | reverse complement strand
TTCTTTTGTCTTCTATTTTCATAAGTACCTCCATCTTGTGAAGTACTCATCGAAATGTTCAGGAAAAAATCAAGAGACCTGGTCAACGATCACAGTACGGATAAACCCCGCACTTGATATAGTAATCCTCTAAAAGAAGATTAATAACATTAGCCCTTAGTCTATTTTCCCTGCCGAATTTCGAATAAGACAGGTACTCCCCAAACTGAAAACGAAAAAGGAAGTGGCGAAGCCGCTTCTATAGCTGCCGAGTATGCATTGTCTAAGGAAAAAAGTATCCTTGGCGTGTTATCGAAAGGTTCGCTTTATAAAGGCTCAAGCGCCGTACCGTTCACGTCTGTTGGTGATTTAAAAGCAATTTCTACTGACGATAGCATTGATTTAGAATTTAGAAATCCGACGTCAGTAATTTCCAAAGCTTTGCTATCGAAACGCGCGAACTTGCCAAAATTCACTGCCATGAATGAAGAAATTTTGAAACTCGCTGCGCAGAAGATCGCGCTTAATGACGGCCATTATATTGCTGCTGCTTTCAAAGAAGGTTTGGCTAATTCATCCTCGTATACGGTAGAAGCTGACAGCGGCACCTTGGATTCGCATAGTGATCATCCCGGTAACCACATGCGCGCTCAAAAGGGCATGTGGGAACAAAAAAAACTTCAAGACTTGCCCCTAAATAATTCAGCAGTTCAGTCACTTTATCAAGGCGAGCCGTTTTTTTTACCTAGCTCAAACTCTTTAACGAATCGGGTACTAAGGCCGGCGCGAAAAGCTAATTCTGTCTGGGTGTAGCCTAATTCTTCGCGGCGAATACGCACAAACAGTGAAACGGGTGAAAGTTCTGATTCGATTTCCTTTTTGGTCCGTCTAGAGGAATTCATTTGGCTCTTCTTTTTCATAAAAAAATTATAAGCCCCGCTCGGGGGTTATTTCTACATATTCTGTTATTTTATACCCCGATCGGGGTCTATTGAATTAAAAATGTGCGTTTTGAACCCCGATCGGGGGCTAAGATCGCTTTTCTTTGCCCAGTTGGTAGAATTGGCAGACACGCTTGGCTCAGAGTCTAGACTATTCAGCAAATGCATCTTTTAAAAATTTACTTTTAACTTCTTCGGATAAAGGCTTTTTTGAAGAAGCCTGCGATTCAAAAATCTTTGACCAAACATTTAAACCCTGCTCCTTGTCGGAACGGCTTCCGGTTTTATATTCTGTTTTAGAAAACTGAATATAGGGCGTCCCTAAATGGGTTTTCCCTTCAATAACTAATTTAAACTCTTTTGAATTGGGCTTAAGTTTAAATCGCAATATTCTTAGTTTTTTATCTGTCCCAGATCCAACCTCAGCATCAGATAAAAGTTCTGCGATATCACTTTTTTTTCCAAACTTGTCCTCGGTGTATAACTTACTAATTTCAAAAATTTTCGAAGGGAAGTTAGCTATTTCGACTTTAACTTTATCGAAAGGAAGCTGAGCTGCGGGATAACTAAACGTGTCTAGTGATCCGTGGCCCAGAACTTTCCAGAACGCTTGAAAAGATATTTGGTCCATATCGTAAAACGAAATGGGGTCATCAATAATAATTTTTTTACTTTCACGACAAAAAACACCACCGCCAGTCGCTTTGGCGATTGCTAACATAGTAGGGTCGACTTTACATTCAAATGCTAGTAAAGACTGAGCAAAAATAAAAGCGGAAAAAATCAATTTCATTTTAGCTGCACTCACTCATAGACTTCTTTGCGATGACCTATTTTGATAACTGTGACTTTGATAAGTTGATTTTCAATCAGATAGATTACTCGATAGTCTTGGATGCGAACTCGATACAGCGATTCGGCACCTTTCAACTTTTTTATCTGTAGTAGTTCTGTGTATGGATTTAAAGAGAGAAGTTGAACTGCATCTAATATTTTCTGTTGGATTTTTTGAGGTAAACCATTGAGTTCTTTAATAGCACTCTTTTTAAAGACGATTACATAAACCTTCGAACTCATTTCTTTAATTTCTTAAGAATCGACGCTAGCGAGACTTCCTCTTCGTTCTTTCGCTCATCATAACTAGCAAGATCAATTTCATCTTCGATTTGCTCGCGGATTGCATTCTCAACGACACTTTGAATTTTAAGTCCTCGCTTTTTGCAAAATGCTGCCAACGCTTTTTTAAGATCAGAATCTATATTAGTAGAAAGAGTTGACTGTTTTTCCATGGCTTTATTATCCATGAAAAACCTTGGAAAAACAAGAAATAGGATAATATCTAGACTATTATACTCTAAGCTTTGAACTAAATTATAGTTATAAGAATCTATAAATGAGACTTTGCTGCCTAGGACTTTTTTTTGAATCACACGACTTTCAAGTATTTCGTAATTTCAGTGGCAGTTAGGTCGCGGATTGAAGAAAAAAATCAATAAATTTTTTTTTAAGGACTTTTAAAAAACTGTAACTGCTTAATTCTACTTATGAAATGGTGCAGGTGACGTCCAAGTAGTCGAACCTTCAATTGCAATTAAATCAGTTCCCATGAAGTGGAAAAAACTTAAAATCAATTTAGAGGATGTGGCGAAATCAAACATGATTGAAAAACTCTTACGTTATTTTGACCGATGGAAACCTTTATTTGGCAAAGGCTCAAACGAATAGGTTCCAAATGCCAAGGTTTTTAGAAGGCACATCATAACGTTATAGAAAATAAGGTCACTGAGACGTATTTTGAATTACCCTATTTTTGGGTTAAGCAGTTTGCCCTGGGCGTAAGCCGTTCAAAATGAGACAAGAATAATGAGACCTCTTATAAGACTGAGCTGGCAAATACTTTTCTGGAATAATCTCACGACTAGGCGGAAATGCTTTAAAATGTAAATATGTATATCGACGCCTATGCCGTCATCGTCCAGAAAAATATGGACGGGGGAGATACTCTCCACCGAGAAGGTATGTATGCATTTGGTAAAAAGCTTTACTACGATAATTTCACAAACCAAGTTTCTTTACATTCCGCCCCTTTAAGAAGGCCCGCTTCGCATGATATCATTAGTCAATTTGAAGTTGAGCCCGGCATCTATATTCGCCATCCTGACCCTACCAAGTGGTATTCAAATCCGCTGGCTACTTCGCACGACCAAGTTTTACCTGTGATTGCCTACTGCGCCGCTTATGAAGATTATCCTAGGTTGGGTAGGCTTTTTTTGGCAACGGCGAAACGGGGAATGTTCGCACAAAATGTATTACGAATTGGCGACACTGAAAATAACTGGAAGATACCTGATCCGATGCATTTAAATGTGGCCCAGTTTATTCGCGCCGGCGGCTGGTGGACGGCACCTTTTTATCCGTTACTTTTTGTTTTCGATACAGTCGAAGTTTTTGGAACTTTAATCACGGCGTTACCTTTGCATTTACGCGATGGAGGATAGGAAGTTCAAAGGCCACATTTGATCATTCGATGAAGTATGAATTCATCAGTCGTGGTTTGATTTCGCCAGTTTTGGTGTGAAATTTCAAT
>JAYTMU010000069.1:0-4085 GCA_043728195.1 Bdellovibrionales bacterium | reverse complement strand
ATCACGTGTGTCAGCGAAAGAAAAGTGTTTTGTTTATTGGCATGAGTGATTTACTTGAACAGCAAAGTATTGCGCACGGATCCGGCGGCTATTTAAAGTTCAAAGCAAAAATTGCAAAATATGATCTTCTGATTTTAGATGATCTAGGTCTTCGAAAATTATCAACGCAAGAAGCACATGATTTTTGTGAAATTTTAAAAGAGCGCCAAGGAAAAAAATCAATCATCATAACGACACAACTACCGATAAAAAACTGGCCAGAAATCCTTGAAGATCCCGTCATTGCTGACTCCATCATGGACCGGCTCCAACACACATCCGTGAAAATTAATCTCAAGGGACCCAGCTACAGAGAGGCTCTGGGTAAACAATTTGACACGGTGAAGAAAAAAGAATAAAAAAGTCACCGTCGCTTACGCTCCGAACCCGGCACGACGGGTCAGTCAATAGACGTAACTGCCTCAGTCAATCGACGAAACTATGCAGTACTCGAATACCGTCTGATCGTCTTAAAAATTGTCCTGCTTTTATTACAACATGATCTGTTGTCTGGATTTCGGACGCCGGGGCGCACTGTTTTTGATTTAAACTGTAGCTACATTCCATTCCAATAGGAAATTACAAATTTAGAGCCAACCGCACTAGGTTGATCAGTATAAAAACAATTTAAGGGGGCAGTTTATGCAACACCTGATGTACCGCAAAAAGCTGAACAAAACAGTTCAAAATAATTTACTGCTAAAACTGTGCTTCACTGAGCCAGAAAGGTTTGCGCAGTTCTAGTCTAAATGTTTCCAAAGCTAAATAAGAGGAATCAATTTTAAAATTGGCCGAGCCATTTTTTAACCAGCCAGGAGAATGCCAGTAAGTAATCCCTTTCAGCGAGGGAAAAGTACCAGATTCTACTGTTTGTAGAGCCTGTTGTAACCAGTCAGCCTTGCGATCCGCATCGGCTGCATCTTCGATAACTGCCATTTCTGATACTATCCAAGGTCGACTTGTATTCAGTGCAACCAGATCGGGTAGAAATCGTTTTAATTTTTGTTGAAATATGGACCATTCATGATTTGGTAACTGCGCGCCAAAAACACTAATGCCAATCCAGTCGATGTAATCGTCTCCTGGGAAATAATATTTTGGATTATTCCACTCTGATTCTGGTGATTTTGCTGAATCGACGTGAAAAACCCAAGTGATATTATTAGCGCCCTGTGCACGCGAAGTACTGATGACACGTTTTAAAACGTCTCTGAATCTTTCTGGTCCGTCGGGGTGATTTGGATCCCCGTAACCATTTCGCTTCGAGCCGCCATTCCAAGTGCCATTCCAAGGGAACCAGTCGCCATTAACTTCCGGACCGAATTCCATCATAATAGGTGATCCGAAATCTTTAACAGCTTGAAAATAGTTTCGCAGTTGCACATCGTGCGTACCATTTAAAAAACTTTGCATTGAAAAAATCGTGTCTGCCTGTTTTGCAGATCCAACCATCACACTCCATGGCATCAAGCGAACATATGGCACTAACCCTTTATCTCGAATTATCTGCGCAGATTTTTTAGGGAATTCTATTTTTCCATCGATCCAATCATTTGCAAAATAAGCCCAAACAGCTTTGCGACCTGATAAGTTTTGGTAAGAATCAATTTTAGTTTCAGTTACTTCACTAGCTGTGGGTCCAAAATCCATAAATGCACCCTGATAGAATCCATTGGTAGGAGCAAGCAACTTCGCAGTGCTGTTCGCGACAAAAAATAATAGGGTAATTAAAATTAGAATTATGTGCATAACGTTTTATGAAGCCTTTTATATTTTTAAGGTTAGGAATTAATTGAAATATCTTTTTATAACGTCTTCAGATGGTTTCTTACCGATTGGTGAGAAACCATTATCATTCGGACCTTCTTTCGAAGGATCTAAAGAGATTTCCCAAAAGTTAATGCCACCAAACCACGGCCAGTTGCTTTGCCAAAACGATTCGAAGTATGCTTCAAGCGCTGCAGCTTGATGCGGAATGTTTGCAGTACCTGCGCCTGCATAGCTAAAAGGATCAATAAAACCATTTTCAACTGAGCGAAAACCCACTTCTTTAAATATTACTGGCTTGTTCGTATCAGTTACCAATGAGATCTCTGATAAAGTGTTATCAATTTGAGTTGCAAACGCATCAGTTCGAATTTTTAGTGCATCGACCAATTGTCTGTAATCTTTTGGCATTATTTGACCATTACTTGCTAGTGAACGATAAATATCTATTCCAATAGCGTCTAACTCTGACCAAAATGCGACGTAATCCTTCCAGATAGCTTGTTCTTTTAGATCAGGGCGATTTGCAAGGTCAACTAAACGATATCTCCAGCGTTCGAATTCTCCGCCTGAAGACGCGATTCCGTCAGCATTGTTGCTGTCATCAGTAAAGTTGATATCATACATCAAGCGAGTGTTCGGAAGCTTTGCACGAACGTAACGTAATATTTGTAACCAGCGTCCTGGGAATCCGTAAGGATATTCTAACCACTGATCTTCTAAGCCAACAGTCATTGAATAAAGTTCTGCACCGATAGTGAATTCTTCAATCTTTAAGATCTGTGCAAGTGTTAGATAAGAGTCTAAAAATATCTTGAAAGATTCAAACCAACGATTTGGATCGCTTGGCTGAATGTTTCCGTGCCACCAAGTTTTGAAAGTTCCATCTGGCATTTTTTCTTTGTAAGGAAATTCGCCATTTACACCCATAACAAAAAATATTGGGCGAAAGCCAACAGTCATTCCTTGCGTGCGAATGTACTTTACTAATTTTGCGATGCGAGTTTTTTCGGAAGCGCGATCAGCTGGCAAAGTTAATGAAGTGACCTCATTAGCGTGAGGGCCCTTCATCACTCCTTTTAGGTTGATGATAATATGGTTTGATCCTAGTGACTTTGCTTTGTCCACTGCATTCTGTGCGGCCGTTTTGTTTTGAAGTGTCTCGTCAGCATCATATAAAAATGGCGGTGCTTCAATAAGATTGAAGCCTTTCACCAACGGGTTTGCTGCAATGGCAGTGCTACTTAATAGTAATGAAATACTTGTTAAAATTATTTTGATCATGGGTTCATCCTTTTTAGTACAAATGGTTTTGTTATAAATCCTCGGCCACCAATAATAACCTGAGTCCTAATTTCGTTTTCATTAAAATTTCCACGCAGCTGAACCCATGTCATGTTTGGGATCCGGCTTGAGGTTAAACTGAACTCGCCAGCTTCATTGAAAAAGCCCTTTGTAAAGTCGTAAATAATACCGAATTTATCCGTCATCCGTGCAGTTGTACTGATGCCATCAAATTCGATTGATAGTTTTACGTACGCTGGTTTGCCGTCACTGAAAGCGACACTACCTTCGTATACTGCTGAAATTCGTGAAGCTAGCACTTTAGCATGGCTTTGTGCTTGAGGCTGCTCAACAAGTTTGCCAGAGACATTCTTTAATAAATCAGGGCCGAACATATCAGTCATCACAATATTCTTATTTGCATCGATCTTAAAGTTAATCATTGAATTGTCTGTTTCCTGCTGGCCAACAGAACCTTGCGCCATAAAAACATTGTCTTTTGGAAAATACTTTATTGAATAGAATGTTCGAAACACATTCCAGTTTTCATCTGCAAGTGCAGCTATCAAGTCTAAAGAGTCAGTTCGAATAACAGTTAAATACCAAATTCCACCTTTTTTATCAACTATGCGAAAAGTGCCTTCAGCATCCAGGGCGGCTATCTGCAGTGGAGCTGCAATGCGACCTAGAAACAAATTAAGCTGGGTGTGTTCAGTACGTAAATTGTTTGCAAAAAGTTTATCTAATAGTAAGAAACCAATCCGTACAAAACTATTTGCATTTTTAAAAATCTGTTCTTCATTTGCAGAGATTAAATACATGCTGAACGATTGAAGTGATCTTAAACTAAGATCTGGAATGATTAACTCTACTTCTGCGGAGTTCAGTTCTTCGTTCAGTTCAAAAGATTTTTTTACAGTCTCTACAAATAAATCACTTATACGGTCTTTAATGTAGGTTGTCGGTGCATCTATCAATTGATCCGAGATTTTGAA
>JAYTMU010000068.1:0-4122 GCA_043728195.1 Bdellovibrionales bacterium | reverse complement strand
GCCGGTTGGAAAATATCTGATAAAAATAACCGTGTGAAAAATGGCAAAGAGCTTGTCATTGATTTTAAAACGTCTGCGGGAATAAAAATTTTAGAAACCATTCAAGTTTACATCTGTAACGAATTCGCAAAAATTCAAGTGGGATGCAGCATTAAAAATCAGCCTCCGCGCGTGCTTTTAGGTGACACCATCACCAAAGGTAGTTTTTCATTAGCCATGTTTGGTAATTCTATTTTACCTGATACATCACTGACATCTTTGTTTTCGTCTAAAGAAATACCAACCAAAGAAAACAGTTGGGCTGGTGGTAATAACATTCGCTGGAAATCCGTGAAAATGGATCAGTTCTTAAAAGATTATGAGCAAGAAAATAATCCGAAAAAAAGGGGCGCAATCTTAGCTAAAATGGAATCTGAAATTTTAGAACAAACAGCATTAATTCCAGTTTATCACCGAAAAGAAGCTGCCGTGCTTCCTGATAATTTAGAAGGCTTTACCTATTTATCAAAGGGCACAAGTTTCGCATTTCCGGAAAAGTGGTCTATAAAATAAAACTAAAACGTAAAGCTAAGCCATTAAGGTAGCGACCCACGCTTTTTTAGAGGCTGGGATCGCTTCTGGTGGCATAAAAAGTCCTGTTTTTAGCCCACCATCGTAAGCTAAGCTTCCCTTATAAATCTCGTCCGATTTTAAAATGGATTTTAATATTGAAAACGCTTTGGCGTTGTTGCCTTTCATGACTTTGATAACTTCAGCTACAGTTACATGAGCAATAGAATCATCCCAACAGTCGTAATCAGTCACAAAGCAACAGGGTAAATACGGAAGACCTGCTTCACGCGCTAGCGCATATTCCGGAAAATTAGACATTCCGATAATTTGTCCACCCATCTGTCGGTAGGCGTTTGATTCTGCTTTCGTTGAAAAATAGGGACCTTCAATGCATACATATGTTTGTCCGAAATGAGTCTTAAAATTTGCGGTACTTAAAGATTCTTTAGCAAATTCTTTGGCAAGTTCTTTGGTTCGTTCAGCCATCACTTCGCAAATAGGTTTTGCTAACGATACATGACCAATGAGGCCTTCCCCAAGAAAAGTGTGGGCCCTGATAGATTTAGTACGGTCGATGTATTGATAAGGGATCACGCAATCCCCCGGAGGGAATTCTTTTTGTAATGAGCCCACCGCGCTGAAGGAAACGATCGCTTTTGCACCTAATTTTTTAAGTGCGTAGATATTGGCGCGGTAATTAATTTCGCTGGGTAAATGCTCGTGGTGATCGCCGTGCCGTGAAATAAATAGAAATTCTTTACCTTCAACGCGAACTTTTTTAAAACCGCTGGCCGCTTCACCGAACGGAGTTTCGCGATTTAGTAATTCAACGGCTTCAAATTCTTCAAATTTTTCAAAGCCCGAACCTCCGATAATACCTAACACAGTGATCTCCTTTTAAATAAATTTAATATTACTTTTTTAAAATTCCTGCTGCCACGGCCTGTTTGTCAAAGGCGCCGCGGTCTAATATCCAGGCAGTGACTAACTTGGCAGGTGTCACATCAAATGCCGGGTTGTAAACAGCGACACCTTCGGGGGCCCACGTCACATCACCAAAACTGCCACTAACACCGGTTACTTCTTTTGCGCTTCGCTGTTCAATCGGAATATGTAAACCACTTTCACATTTTGGATCCACGGTCGTGTACGGTGCCGCTACAAAAAATGGAATGTGATGATAAAAACAATTCACAGCCACACTGTACGTTCCAATTTTATTAGCAAAGTCACCGTTAATAGCAATGCGGTCCGATCCTACGATGGCTTTGGTAATTTTTTTAAGACTCATGAGATGCGCTGCCATATTGTCAGTTATCAGCGTGCAAGGAATATTTAATTTCTTTAATTCCCACGCTGTTAACCGTCCGCCCTGTAAAAGTGGCCGCGTTTCATCTATAAACACATGAATTTTTTTTCCTTTTTCGAAAGCTTTACGGATTACACCCAATGCGGTGCCAATTCCCGCAGTTGCTAGACCCCCGGTGTTACAATGGGTTAGTATTTGATCGCCGTCTTCAATAAGTGCAGCACCGTGTTCAGCCATACGTTCACATAGCAGCACATCTTCACGAAATATTTCTAATGAAAGATCAACCACGCCTTTCACCGAAAAATTTTCGCTGATTAGTTTTGTCATGCGGTCGATACAGATCATTAAGTTAACCGCCGTGGGACGCGCTTCATACAACTGTTTCGCATGCAAAAGTAAATCGGTTTTGGCAGTGCCTGAAAGCGCTAATTTGCCAATCATCAGACTTGCTGCAACTCCAATTAGCGGAGCCCCCCGAACGCGCAAAGCTTTGATGGCCTCGATCATTTGCGCCGTGTCTTCAATTAATACCCACTTTTCGTCCGCAGGCAGGCGCGTCTGATCTAACAGACGTAGATCTATTTTATTTTCAAACACGTCAGCTTCAAGAGCCATCGAGCGCAGTGTGATTATCGGCAATAATGGCGTCGACTTCGTCGTCATAGTAAAATATCCCCTATTTTCTTTCGCAGTTCATACAGGTATTCAACTTCAGCTTTTGGCAATGCAGTTAAAGTCCCTAACCGGCTAGCTGCCGAAAGAATTTGTGCCGAATGTTCAATGCGCTCCATACCCCGGTAGGCTTCATCTAAATCTGCGCCCCAGGTTAATGCCCCATGATTTCTTAAGATCATTGCTTGATGTTTTGCCAAATACGGAATTAATACTTTTCCCATGTCGGCGGTTCCGGGTCGAGCATAAGGTACAAATGGAATATCGCCGGTAGCTAAAATAACTTCTGATAAGAATTCGCTGGGAAGTTTCTCAAGTTCGGGACGGGCCACCGTCCAAGCAATTGCCGTAGGTGGATGCGCGTGTACGACGGCTTTCGCACGAGCGCACTGTCGGTAAACTTCAAGATGCATTAATTTTTCACTGGAAGGATTACCACTTATAGTTTCGCCCTTTAAATTAATGATAGCCATTTGCTCAGGATCCATAAATGCTTTGGCAATTCCGGACGGCGTAATTAAAATTTCATCATCCGTCACCCGGTAACTGACATTACCGTCGGCCGCAGCTAGCATGTTTCGCGCATGCAGTCGTTCGCAAATAGTTACAATATGCCTGGCCACCCGTTGTGCTGTTAGACTTGTCATCACTTAGTTCTACATTGCATAGTCAAAAGATGGCAAGTTTAGACCCTAAAGAAATTTTACTTGTTATGGCATTAGCCGAAGAGTCACAAGGCCTTTTCGAAAATGCGGGGCTGCAGCCACTCTACACAGGCATTGGTTCTGTTAAATCCACCTATTCATTAACTCGCGCAGTTTACAATTTAAAACCAAAGGCAATTCTAAATTTAGGCACAGCTGGAAGCTTTCAACTTCCGCAAGGAAAGACGGTCGAATGCTCAGCATTTGTCCAACGGCATATTGCAAAAAAAACAGTGCCAAGTAAAAAAATAATAACGTCGCACTACCTTACAGATTTGCCAAAAGCCATTTGCGGAACTGCCGATTTTATCGAGCATAGCGTAGCTTCAGTGAAAAGCGTAGCTTCAGAACAAAATTTTTATGACATCATGGACATGGAGGGCTATGCATTGGCATTCGTGGCGCAGCAATCCCACATTCCATTTCATGCAGTAAAATTTGTTAGCGATAATTCGGGGCAGGATGTTTTTTCAAATTGGAAAAGTAATCTGCCCGCGGCGGCAAAAAACCTATTGCAAGTATACAAAGAAATTACCGAAAGATTTTAGTAAGTTAAAGCAAGAAGTACTAAAAAACTAAAGGCAAAAATATAATTTATCATGATCGTACAATCGGCTGTATCTTAAAAATACTTTAAATTAAGTTACTATGCGCAATTTTTATCTTACTTTTTGGGAGCCGACTTAGAAAAGTATCAGTTTGTGTCGATTCTGCTTCTGCAAGCACATCCAAGAATTGATGAACCGTTGTATTAAATCCCTCTGTAACTTGTATACCTATAACTCAATGCCGTTCACTTAAGATCCGACGTATCTGCATCCATGCAATCGTGGCAGTGGAAGAGTATGACACTCAAATATTATCTACGAAATCACCCCAAAG
>JAYTMU010000067.1:0-1729 GCA_043728195.1 Bdellovibrionales bacterium | reverse complement strand
TGATAAGTTGATGTAATGGGTAATCTGTTACCTGCAGTAAATACTGAATAGATTTTTTTTGCTCGGTCGACAAATTTTTCTGGAGCCGGTCGAACATCTGACTATTTTTAGTAAATATTTGCAACGATTCAAATAATCGGTGCAAATCAGTCCCCTTTTTTGCTTTCAGAATATCATTTATTTTCTGATCGTAGTCGACCTTAGAGGACGCTTGGGCCTGTGGTGTCTGTAACGAATCCGTTACACTTGTCGAATGATCGTGTGCATTTTTAAATACAAGTTTTTCTTTTGCCATGACAACCTGAGTTCTTTGAGGCGTCCATTTTGTGACTTCGGCATCAGCTACGCTTGAAATCAAATCATAGTGCTCATGTTCATGGGTGCCGGCTTCGGGCCAAAAAGACTTTTTTTGCCACGATGTTGAAACTTGCCTGGACTTGGTTTCAGCGACCAATGCTAAACCTTCCTGGGCACGAGTCAGCGCGACGTACAAAAGCCGTTCGTGCTCGTCCGTTTCTTTTTTATTAAATTCTTGCCTAAGCTGCTGCCCCCAGCGGCTGACTGCATTTTTTGATTCAGAAACAACATAAGGCGCTAAGCTGATTTTGCCTTCATCTAAGCTTACACTTAATGGCTGATACAAAGTTAACATCGGCTGCTCGGAAAATCCCACAACAATAACATGAGCAAATTCAAGACCCTTAGAGGCGTGGATTGTCATAAGGCTAACGCGGTCAGGTTGAACTACGGGTGTGGCCTCGGACTGCGAAGATCCTAAATCGCTTTGAAAAAATTGAAAATTTTCGCTTAAATATTTTGCCAGGGAAAAACCTTCGCTACGTTCGGCATTTTTCAGATGAGCAAAAAATTTCCAATAGTTGGCTTCCCTTTTTCCAGAGCTATCGTAGGCTTGTGAATAATCTAAGAAGTTTGTCATTTTTATAAATTCAACGAAAGCTTCACTAACCCCTAACTTTTGATAATTTGCAAAATAGTTAGCTAGGCTCTGGACTGTTTTAATTAGCTGTTGGTTTGAACTTTGATTTTGCGATTGCTGCACAAGCGCAAACCAAAGTGATCGATCTAATTTTACCGCTGTAGCAATTTCGGTGTCGCTGACGTAGGCCCAAGGACTACGAATTAAAAGGATTAAGTTTTCATTGTCATGTGGATTGACTAAAAATTTAAGAATACTTATTAGATCCAGAACCTCACGCTTCTGGTCGAACCCAGAAGAAATTTGCAGCTGCACAGGTACATGTACTTTTTGCGCTAAAGCGGCAACTTTTACCAGGTTTTGATTTCTACGCGAAAGCACGCAGATGTCTTTGGCGCTGATTCCACTTTGCAGCAGTTGAGTAATATGCTGTAGCACGCCTACAGCTTCGTTTTCTGCCTGAATAAAGTTAACTGGTGCTTTAGCAAACTGCTTATTTGGGTTTGTTTTCATGGGTTCGAATTGGCTGCTCATGTGCTGGAAATAATCGTTAATGAAGTTCATCACACTGGGCTGACTACGATAGTTGGTATCTAAGAACTTTAAACTTAAAGTTCCTTCATTAGCTGCAGCAAGCCGCTGCTTGATTAGAAAAACTTCCGACCGTGCCCCACGAAACAAATATATACTTTGTTGCGGATCACCCACGATAAAATGAGGCTTATTTCCAATAATGGTATCTAAAATTTCAACTTGTAAAGGTGACGTATCTTGATATTCATCAATCATGTA
>JAYTMU010000066.1:0-8206 GCA_043728195.1 Bdellovibrionales bacterium | reverse complement strand
CACGGACGACGATTTCCGAGCCTCGGTGCTGCGGCAGATATGGCTGAGACGCTCGGTGAACATCCTGGAACTTGGATTTCGGTTGTAATTGAAGAAATGCTACGGCGCGAAGATTTAGATTACAAAGTTACGTTGGCAGGTTAAATATCGCTGTTCTAAGAATTGTGAACGAAAATTTTTGTAGCTGTCTGGTAAAATCTTTATTTGCCGCACATTATTTTCAATAAGGAACCCGTCAGAGGTTAACGCGAAGTTTTCGGTAAAAGAAAAAAAGCGGTATTACAAAATGGCTTATCGCCGATACAAGAATGCAAAACGATTTTTAAGCTGATAGAAAATTCCGATAATGGACTTGAGCAGAAATCAGATTACCTAGCGGCCAGTTTGTATAAGTTAATAAATTCTGAAATCACAGCGATTCAGGATTCTGAATACTGTTAACGGTATACTGAATTCGGTATTTTGTGATTGGCGTTTCCTGTTGGAGCATCTTACAACGGAACTGGCCCAATCCTTCGACGAGTGCGCACTGACATTCAGCTAACCGTGCATGGAAACTCTGCGCATGCTTTTTGCTAGGTTAATTTCAATGGCTCGGTTGAGCTTTTACATTTTTGAAAGGATTTTATATGAGAATGCCCTCGTTACGACTTTTTGCATTTAGTACGGTTTTCTTCGCACTTTCTTTCTCGGCACAAGCAACTAAGCCCACCGAGTCTGCTATTTCCCGAAGCTTGGAAGATAGCGCCCTGAAATGGGGGCCAGCCCCTGCCTTTCTTCCAACTGGATCCGAACTCGCAGTGCTGCACGGTGATTCTGCTAAAAAAAACGCGGATGTATTTCTCAAACTGCCTGCGAAGTCTCTGATCCCTGCACATTGGCATACCTCGGCGGAACGCATGATTCTAGTTGCCGGAGAAATGCATATTAACTTTGTGGGGCAGGAGAAAATAGTTCTCAAACCTGGAAATTACGCATACAGTCCAGCTAAACTTAGACACGACGCCATTTGTGTGAGCGAAACTCCATGCATACTTTTTATCGCATTTGAGTTACCTGTCGATGCCTTCCCAGTTGCAAGCGGTTCGAAATAGAATTTTGCAAAGTAGGGCGCCTCAAGGTTTTCTAATTTTGTCCGTCCTGACACAGAGTTTACATTTTACACCGCAAAAGTGGCTATCCAAAATTAAATCTGTCGAGATGGGTGAATTTTAATACTGGAAACACGTAAGTGATCATTGTTTTTAATACTCGAGATCGATTTGTGATTATGCTGTATGCGGACGGGTCTTTGACTTTTGTTGAAAGCATTAGGTAAGGTGATTTGGGTTCGACAACATGAAGTGCCGTAGTCGATCGGACTCCGATTTTCCGTTATTACAATTATAATGTATTACCTCCGAATGCAGACCACGCCTGAATCTCGTCAACGCTCGGGAAAGTTTCTATCGCCACCAATAATTTGCATATGCTTCTTCAGGGAGATGTGATGAAGAAATTCAGAACATTAGAATTGGCAATCGAATTTTACGGATTAACAGAATAAGTAAACATAACCGGACATATGCGGGATCAGCTTTCCAGGGCAACCTCATCGATAGCGCTAAACCTGTCAGAGGGTAACGCGAAGTTTTCGGCAAAAGAAAAAAAGCGGTACTACAAAATGGCTTATGGCTCGATACAAGAATGCAAAACGATATTTAAGTTGATAAAAAATTCCGATAATGGACTTGAGCAGAAGGCAGATTATCTAGTGGCCAGTTTGTATAAGTTGATAAACTCTGAAATCACAGCGATTCAAAATTCTGAATACTGTTAACGGTATACTGAATACGGTATTTTGTGATTGGCGTTCCCAGCGAGATTCGAACTCGCGTATCCTCCGTGAAAGAGCCACGTTTATAGAGATAATAACTAATTAAAAAGACTCACATTTTCGCGTAATATTGAACAAATTTGAAGACTTAAGAACTAGGTGGTGATCCATCTTGTTCGGTCTTGTATCATGGTTTTTTGGGAAGTCATGGTAGCTAGTGGTAGCAGAAATTTCGGGCCGTAACTCGTATCGTATAGGTGGATACAATAGGTTGATTTATCGCATGGGGTTGGAAAACCTTGTGCAAGGGTTAAAATATAGAAAGGACGCTATTTTATGGACAAATTTAGGATTTTCTACTATAGTAGAAAAGGTATGATATGACGTACGAGTTAAGTATCTACAAGCCACACGGGAAGAAGGCACCTTTTGAAAAGTGGCTGGAATCTTTGAAGGATAAAAAGACTCGGCAGATTATACAAGCTCGCACGGACACGGGCGGCTTTCGGAAATCTGGGTGATGTCAAATCCGTTGGAGAAGACGTCTTTGAGTTTCGGATCAATTATGGACCAGGTTTTCGAGTTTATTTCTCTATACAGGGGCAAAAAATACTATTGCTTCTGGTAGGTGGAGATAAGCAAACGCAAAGTAAAGATATCGAGAAAGCAAAACAGTACTTAAAGGATTGGCAACATGGCTAATAAAACGGTGACAAAAAAACAAGTTAAGAAAAATTCCAAGCCAGAAGTTAAATATGATGACTGGATGATGGGGCGTTTAAAAAAGAATAAAAAGGAAGCTTTTGAGTATTTAAAAACCTCGCTAGAAGAAAATGCCGATTTTCCTCCGGCCTTTTTACTTTCACTACGCCGGGTTTCTCAGGCATTTGATATGTCACTTGAAGATATCGCTAAAGAAGCCGGTATTTCAACAGCGACAATTTACAAGGCGCTGGGCGAAAAAGGAAATCCGACGATCGATACTCTGGCTTCAATTTTAAAAACGATGGGTTTTAAGCTGACACTGGCGCCAATAGACAAGGCTTCTTAGGATAAGAAATTCCTTAATATGGCATAGCGGTTAAATTCATTTATACCATATTAAGGCATGAGGAAATTTATGAGCCGAAAATCCGACACTGTATAGTTAAAATGATAGGAACACCAAAAATTGCCGATTTTCAACAAGGTTTCTGCATTAAATCGAGTTCATGTCCTCCGTGAAAAATGCCCTGTTTGGGAGGAGTAGATTAAAACAATCAAGTTTATAAGATATTTATTTGGTGTTTTGGTAACTATCGAGATTTTCTTGCTTAATTTAGTATGTCAGAGTGCTGTTCCAAGTGTTTTGAATCCAACTTGGAAGCTGTTTGCAATGGCTTATCCTCTGATTGCCCCTTGGATGATTTATTATGCTTTTTATTTTTACAAGCGTAGAAAAGGAAAGTGGTTAACAGCCGATTATACAGTCTTCGGCGGGTTTCTTGTTTTTTGGTCAATTTTCAACAATTTTTTTGTTCTGGTGTAAGCGATATTGATAATGGTGTCAATATTTCCGTTAGAAGCTAATTTTTTATAAAAACCATCAATGAATATATCATCCATCATGTTTTGTTTTAAACTTTCGTCAAAACCTTGGTGGAAGTTTGATGAATTCGAAACTTGGCTTTTTAAGCGCATTACCGTAATTCGCATCTTTTTAGGAAATTGAACTCGGCTATTTAAAATTTTTTGGACTATTTATAACTCCATTAGCTGATCGCGAATGCTGAGCAAGAACGGTTCCTTATCTAACTTAGCAAGCGTCGCGAAAGTTAAATCCACTCGTTGCTCGCCCACCGAGAATTCAAGTTCAGCTTTGATAAGATATTTTTTTTCTAAAATCTGTTGGTACCTGCTTTCCGGACAAAGTAAAAGCAAGTCGATGTCTCCGCCTTTCTTGGTTGAATCAACTCGACTACCAAATAAAAAAACTTTGCAGTCTGGAATTAAACCAAAGCTTTTAAATACATTTAATAAAGCTGAAGCTTCTTTTGGTGACAGTCTCATGGCAACAGTTTCGTTCGTAGGTTTAAAATTAACGGCGATAAGGTTAACATCTTTTTTAAAATTATTTCTAGATCATCTTCACTATAATCATGAACAATAACATTTCTAAGGCTGCGGATTTCAAGCCAGTCAGATGTGCCATCAATTAATTTTAATTTCTCTGCGCGGTTTAAGTAATCGCGAAAATTCCCATCAAACCCAGGATCATCTTTTAAGACTGCTGCCTTTATAAATTTGGAAAGAAATAAATCAGACGTTCTAGAAAAACGGGTTGCAAATCCATCCCATGTTTCGAATTCTTGATCTGTCAGCTGATTTGGATTTGTATTTAGTTTGGAAACGCGGGCATAAGAAAATTCAAAGTATTTTAACGATTTAATTATTTTTGTGTAATACAGGCCAGTTAAATCTTTAATTAGAGTCATTTGAACTAACTCCCTTAAAACTTGGCGTTCCCAGCGAGATTCGAACTCGCGTATCCTCCGTGAAAGGGAGGTGTCCTAGGCCTCTAGACGATGGGAACCTTTAGACGAAAAAAAAACGATTCAAAATGGTGGCTCGCGATGGATTCGAACCATCGACCCTTTCATTAAAAGTGAAATGCTCTACCAGCTGAGCTAGCGAACCATTTGAATCGAATCGACAATTTCTATTAAGATAGGGGACCAGTCAAACGCTTTTTTCTCTGTGCTCAATCTTTAAACACGGGCTTGATCCACAATGTTTGCTCTCTGTCGGGACCGACGGAAACGACATCGATCGGGCAGCCTGAATGTTTTGCTACGAAGTGAATATAATCCGTCGCTTTCACTGGTAAATCCTTAATGTTTTTTATCTGTGTGATGTCTTCTTTCCAACCTGGCAGATATTCGATCACGGGTTCGACTTTACTGACCAGATCAGTTGCTGTCGGAAAATCGTGAATGATTTCACCGTTCAATTTGTAGGCTGTGCACACGCCAATTTCTTCGTGGCCTGATAACACATCAATTTTCATCATCGCTAGGCTGTTAATCCCGTTTAAACGGATCGCGTGCTTTAGCGCGACCATATCAAGCCAACCACATCTGCGCGCGCGTCCTGTGGTGGATCCGAATTCGTGCCCTTCTTTTTGAAGCTTTGCACCGATGTCATTGGTTAATTCTGTTGGAAATGGTCCGCTGCCAACGCGCGTGCAGTAGGCTTTAAACACGCCAACAATTTTTTGCAAGTGATGTGGACCAATCCCTACGCTTGTGGCCGCAGAGCCCGATAATGTCGACGAGCTTGTCACAAACGGGTAGGTACCATGCTGAATATCTAACAAAGTTCCTTGCGCGCCTTCAAATAACACACGCCGCCCTGTTTTTAATTTGTTCGATACGATAAGTCCCACGTCGGTTGCGCGGTAGTGTTTTAATTCTTCAACCACGGTCTGAATTTGCTCGAAAATATCTTTCGCACTGATTTCAGGAGCGTCATACATTTTAGTTAATAAAACATTTTTTTCTTTTAAGACAAATTCAAGTTTTGCCATTAAATTTTTTGTGTCAAACAAGTCACTCATGACTAAAGCTCTGCGCGATGCGCGGTCTTCGTATGCGGGACCAATGCCTTTTCCAGTGGTTCCAATTTTTCCTTCAAGCAAACTTTTTTCGCGCGCTTGATCAAGTGCCTTGTGATACGGAAGCAACACAGTGGCGCTATCTGAGATCAATAGCTGTGTATTAGAAATTGAAAATCCAGTTTCCTTTAATTTTTTAATCTCTTGTACCAAACCAAAAATATCAATCACTACGCCAGAGGCAATAATACACATTTTATCCGGGTGTAGAATCCCAGAGGGGATTAAATGCAGCACTGTTTTTTTGCCATTAACAACCAAGGTGTGCCCGGCATTTGATCCGCCTTGAAAGCGCACAATCAGATCTGAGTTTGTCGCAAATACATCAACTAACTTCCCTTTACCTTCGTCACCCCATTGGGCGCCGATAATTACGACTGCAGACATTCTAGTTTCCTTCCTGAAACGAAAGTGATCCCCATTGATTAACAAGTGGCAGTTCATTTTCGGTTTGTTTTTTCATAAAATAATTTTCAATTTGCGTAGCACCTTGCAACGACGCTTTGTAAAAAGCTTCTTCGGTGTAAGCTCCCAGATGCGGGGTCATAATCACATTTGGAAGCTTTAGCAGTTTCGAAGTTCGATCTAGTGGCTCTTTTTCAAAAACATCTAAGCCTACGGCTTTAATTTTTTTATCTCGAAGGGCTTCGGCTAAGTCATCTTCGTGAATAGCTGATCCTCGCGAGGTATTAATGACTATCGCTGTTGGGCTAAGCATATCGAACTGAATACGATTTAACATGTGCTTCGTTTCTTTGGTGCTAGGAACATGAAAAGTAATTACGTCAGCTTGTTTTAAAAGTTCGTCGTAACTGCAGCGTTCAGCTTGCGTGTTCTCGAAATTAGCGTCATCACAGTACGGATCAAACGCTAAAACCTGCATGCCAAAGGCTTTTGCTATGATGGCAACGCGGCTGCCAATGCGCCCTAGTCCCACAACACCTAAAATTTTTCCGCTTAGTTCAGTACCCAAGTAAGGTTCACGGTTCCAAGTTTTTGTTTTAAGTTCGTGATGCGCTTGCGGAACATATCGAACGCAAGCCAACAGTAGCGACCACGCTAATTCCGCAGCGGCCACCTGATTGGCTTCAGGTGTGAACATCACTTTAATATTTCTTTTTTTAGTTTCCACTAAATCAATGTGATCAAAACCACTAGTGCACGTGACAATCACTTCTAATTTTTTTGCGTGTGCCAAAAAGCTAGCATCAATTTTTTGCTTTGAGCGAATTAATATTCCGTTGGCCTCTGTAATGTGTACCGCTAAATGCTCGGGCGTCTGCGCTAGGATAACTTCAAAGTCAGAATTTTTTTTCAGTAAGACATGAGCTTCGATGGCAAAGCGGTCACAAATTAAGATTCTTTTCTTTATCATAATGGGTTGGCCTTTAACCAGTTGATGCAGTTCGCTTCGGTTGCCGCCACATCGACTGCAAATTCAAAATCATTCAGTGCGCTTGCAAGCCGGGTCATCGTTTGTACCATATCCACGTCGCGAATGTATCCCATGTGACCTAGCCGAATTATTTTTCCTTTGGCTTGGTCTTGGCCGCCCATGACTGTCACCTGATATTTTTTTTCAAAATGCGTGCGAAATTTAACCCCATCTGTTACTTGCGCAGGTAAATTTAACGCTGTGACAGAGTCAGACGGGTGTTGCGAATACAAGGTAAATCCCATTTTCATTGTTATATCCCGGGTAAAGTCAGCACGCCGTTTTATTTCTGCAAAATGTGTTTTAAGTCCCACCTTTTGAATTTCACTTAAGATAAAGCTTAAACCTTTTATCAGCGGCACGTTGGAAGAAAATAAAGTTTCGCCATTTTGATTAGCTTTAAATTCTTTTCGTAAATCAAAATAGAAACGTGGGCACTTTGCCGTCTGTACTGTATCCCACGCTTTTTTTGAAAAACTAATAAAGCTTAGACCCGTCGGTAACATAATTCCTTTTTGGCTGCCAGCAACTAAGCCATCAATTTTCCATTCATCCATTGGTATGTGGTATGCGCCAACAGCGGTAATTCCATCGACTAAAAATAGGGCGGGGGTTTTGGCTACAATTTTTCCAAGTTCGAAAATATCATGAGCGGTCCCAGTACTGGTTTCGCATGCTTGTGACATAACAATTTTAGTTTGTGGATTTTTTTTCAAGTAAAGCTCAACGTCGGCAGCTGAAACAGCTTGTCCCCACGGAACTTCCATCCGGTGAACATCAGCGCCAAACGCTTGTGCCATGTCGGCCCAGCGTTCGCCAAATTTTCCCGAGACAACCGCTAGCACATGATCCCCGGGACTAAGCGCATTCACCAATGCTGATTCCATAGCACCGCTTCCAGTTGCCGTGTGTATAAAAACAGGTTGCTCAGTTTGAAATAAAAATTTTAATCCATTAAGCGCATGTGCAAGGACCTGATCGAACTCGGGGGTTCGGTGATGGATCATTGGTTGGCCCAGAATCTTCTGCACTTCGGGGTGCAGCTGAACCGGGCCTGGAGCTAAAAGAATAGGGTTTGACATACGTCTTTCCTTGCGCGTTTATTAAAGCAGATGAAATCTATTTTTGTATTAATTATTTTAATAATAACGACCACAGTCATGTCGTCTTGCGCTTATAAACTGAGCACGAACTTGGAAACATTGCCTGGAAATGTTCGCCGCATTCAAATACCACTTTTTAAAAACGCAACTATTGAACCCGGGGTGGAAGTTTTTTTTACGAACTCTTTGAAATCTGAGGC
>JAYTMU010000065.1:0-8114 GCA_043728195.1 Bdellovibrionales bacterium | reverse complement strand
GCTGCAGCGTGCGAAAGCGCGGTGGCGTTTTGTAAACTGGATCACTCTGGTAGGGGTTTAGCTTTGGCAGTTGGTTGCAGACCAGATTTAATGGAAATGGATGCTGCTGTTGGTGCCTACGACGCCGTTTATTATCCAGCTTTTCAGATGGCACTAAAGGGCGCCGAGGCCTTAGCAGTTACGGACTGTTTAAATTTTGGAAATCCGCAAAAAGAAAATATCATGAGCGAATTTGTTGCTAGCGTTGATGCCATTGCCGATGCCGCAGTTAAAATGAACGCTCCGGTGATCAGTGGTAACGTCAGCTTTTATAATGAAACATTAGAGGAAAACATTGTTTCAACCCCCGCGACAGGTATTGTAGGTATACGTGATTCAGTTGATGAGATTAGACCCGATCATTTTACAGCCCCGTTTGAATCTATAATTCAAGTGACGCTTAATTGGGTGAATGCCTATGCGTGGACAAGTGCCCTTGATGGGAAGACGACCGGATTCACAATAAATCCAAACGCTGATGTAGCGGAATTTATTAAGCGCTGCCAAAAGTTAGATTCTGCAATTCACGGTGAAAAGCTATCTGCAGGTGCCATTAAGGCGGTGGGTCTTGGGGGCGTTGCGGTTACGTGTTTTAAAATGGCAAAGCATGTGGGATTTGACCTGAGTTTTGACATGCAAGTGCTTAAAGACACTGAGTTTTTCAAAGATGAACTGTATAGTTTTTTAATTACCACGTCTGACGCTGTAGAAATGCAAGAATTTTTGAAGCGTCATTTTGCTGATCCCCTACTTGAAATTAAAAAGATTGGGGAAACAGTGGAAAATAAAATGAAGTTATCAAATTCGTTGGAGTTTAACTTTACTGAATTTCAAAGTAACATGAGAAAAGGAATTTAATGTTAAAAGGTTCTTGGAAAGATGAATGCGGCGTTTTTGGAATATGGAATCATCCCGAGGCCGCACGACTGACTTACCTAGGTCTGTATGCTCTTCAGCACCGCGGTCAAGAGTCCGCGGGAATAGTTTCACTTGAAACGCAAAATTCAGTTCATGGTCCGAAAGGCACGCATCATATATACAAGAGTTTAGGCTTAGTTGCCGATATTTTTAAAGAATCTCATTTAACAAGTTTAAAAGGTTTATCGGCAATTGGTCATGTTCGGTATTCTACAACTGGTGGTAATTCGTCGATGAATGCCCAGCCGCTGACGTCAAATTTACTTTCAGGTCCCGTAGCTGTGGCCCACAATGGGAATATTGTGAACAGTTCTATTTTACGTGAAGCTTTACAAAGAGACGGCGCCATTTTTCAAGGTAATAATGACACTGAAGTTTTACTGCATTTACTGGCAAAAAATCCGTCTACGCATTTGCGTTCGGCATTAAAAGAAAGTTTACAATGTCTGGATGGGGCTTATAGCTTTGTCATACTTGCTCATGACCGCTTGATTGCCGCCAGGGATCCACTGGGTTTTCGACCACTGGTTCTTGGACGCATTGAAAATAGCTCAAGCTTAAGCTATGTCGTAGCCAGCGAGACCTGCGCACTAGATTTAATTGGCGCAGAATTCGTACGTGAAATCGAACCAGGCGAGATTTTAGAAATTAGCGCTAAAGAAATGGTTTCGGAAAAAGTTAAGATTGAAAATCCTAAAAGAAAATCAGCCCAGTGTGTATTTGAACACGTCTATTTTGCTAGACCTGATAGCGTCGTCTTTGGACGCTCGGTCTATGAATCGCGTAAAAGATTTGGTGAGCAGCTTGCGCTTGAATCTAAAGTTGAAGCTGATGTGGTCATTCCAGTTCCAGACAGTGGCGTGCCTTCAGCATTGGGGTTTTCACAAGCTAGCGGCATTCCATTTGAATTTGGATTGATCCGCAATCATTATGTTGGACGAACCTTTATTCAGCCAACGCAAGCGGTGCGTGACATCGGGGTTAAGATAAAATTAAACGCACAAGTTGGAATTTTAAAAGGTAAGCGCATTGTTGTTATTGATGATTCGTTAGTTCGTGGAACAACGAGCCAAAAAATTATCCACATGCTGCGCGCAGCAGGCGCCAAAGAAGTGCATTTGCGTATTGCTTCACCGCCGACAGTGGGACCATGCTACTACGGCGTTGATACTCCACAAAAAAGTGAACTGATCGCATCCAATCAAAGTTTAGAAGACATCAGACGTTTTATCGGCGCTGATTCGCTTGCGTATTTAAGCGAAAAAGGCATGTGGAAAGCCATGAACGCTGGTCCTGAAACATTCTGTGCGGCTTGTTTTAATGGGGATTATCCGACAAACTTAAAGGGTGTCGAAATCCAAAAAAGAGCCGAAAAAAATATCTAAAAAAAGTACCAGCTATTTCCTACAACCAGGGGATTTGATTGATATTATTGCTCCGGGTTCAGCCACAGAAGCTGTTGTTTTAGAGAATTGTGTCACAGCATTAAAAGCGTGGGGTTACCAAGTCCGCGTCGTCAGCAATTTATTGAAACCAGAACTTTTTTTATCAAACTCAGATGAGTTTCGTTTTAAAGATTTAAAAAATGCGCTTTTAGCAACGGATTCAAAAGCCATTTGGTGTTTACGGGGTGGGTATGGATCGATTCGTTTGCTACCACAGTTAAACGATTTAAAAAAACCTAAGCAGCAAAAACTTTTTATAGGAATAAGCGATGTATCATCTTTGCATTTGTTTTTAAATCAAAAGTGGAACTGGCCTTCGTTACACGGACCGCTAATAGATCGGGTCGGATTAGGGCTATTATCGGTTGAAAACATTGAAGAAATGAAAGCTGTCGTCAGTGGCCAAGCAAAGCAAACTGTGTTTGAAAATTTGCTTCCGTTAACAGATAAAGCCAAATCCGTTAAAAAATTAGAAGGTCCGGTAATTGGCGGAAATTTGATGGTGATCACTTCAAGTTTAGGTACAGCTAGCCAAATCCGCGGTGATGGTAAAATACTATTTTTCGAAGAGATGAGCGAACGCGGGTACCGCATTGATCGTTGTTTGCAGCAGATGAAGCAAGCCGGAGTTTTCAAAAAAGTCAAAGCTGTGGTCTTGGGTGATTTTATCAAATGCCAAGAACCCAACGGCACCGATTTATCACTGCCAACGTTAATTCAATTTTTTCAGGATTTACAAATACCGGCATTTAGCGGAGTCCAGTCTGGGCACGCACCACTACAGCGACCATTGTTTTTTAATACGAAAGCGCAAATTACCAAGAGTGTAATTGATAAGTCGTGCTTTCAAATGGTAGTCTATAATTCAAATGAAATACTCAAGCCAAGAAAATAAACTAGTTGAACAAATTCGCGCAGCCATTCCTGATGTAACGCCTGGGGTAACGGTGCGGGCGTACCATGTGGGACGCCTAGTTTGTGATATCAGTGTTGGACAAACTTTTCCCTATTATGATCTGTCGTCGTTAACTAAAGTTATTTTCACGCAGCAGGCGCTGATGGAAGCTTTCGATAAAGGTAAGTGGTCATTAAATTCCAAGGTTGGCACGTACTTACCAGATTTTCCTCATGCCGAAATTACTTTAATTGAGTTATTAACGCATACGTCAGGGCTTCCGTGGTGGTTACCACTGTTTAAAGAAGTTCCGCTTGATAAAACGTGGCTTGAAAAACGGATCTGGCTTTATGAGCAATTGAAAAAAACAGAAATGAATAAAACCGGTAAAGCGATCTATTCAGACATTGGGATACTGGTTTTAGGTTTTGTCTTAGAAAAAATGTTGCAAAAAAACGTGATAGAAATTTGGAACGAATTTAAATCACGCTACTATCCAAATACCACTTTGGATTTTCACGTGGAAAATAAAACCACACTGCCGGTAAAGCAATTTGCACCGACCGAAGATTGCGTGTGGAGAAAAAAAACAATGCGTGCCGAAGTGCATGACGAAAATACCTGGGCCCTTGGGGGAATTTCAACTCATTCGGGTCTTTTTGGTAGCATTGAAGACGTGTCAGCCTTCGGGTTAAATGTAAGGTCTCAGTTACAAGGAATTGCCCGGTACCAAGTTCGGCAAAAAACAGCACAGCTGTTTGCAGCACGTGCGATACCCGTTGAAATGGGCGACTGGGCCATGGGTTACATGATGCCAACACTTGAGGGCGCTAGTTGTGGTCCGCACTTTTCTATTTTGTCTATTGGACACACAGGTTTTACAGGTACATCGTTCTGGTATGATCCACGTCATGATCTTTTGGTATTAATTTTAAGTAACCGCATTCAGTACGGCCGGGAAAATAAATCCTTTATTCAACTGCGGCCAAAAATTCATAACTGGATTTTTGAATCTTTAAAAAGGACTATCTAAATGCCCCACGCATCGATAAAAAAACTGGCAGCAGGCAGCCACATTCACATGATGGGCATTTGCGGTACGGCGATGGCTTCGCTTGCTGGTCTACTAAAAGATCGCGGTTATCACGTCACTGGTAGTGATTCAAACCCGTACCCACCCATGTCGACACAAATTGAAGCTATGGGAATTAAAATTCAAACTCCGTACAGTGCCGAAAACTTAAATCCAAAACCTGATTTTGTTATTGTGGGAAATGTTATTTCGGCTTCAAATGTGGAAGCGCAGCAAATGAATACGTTACAGATTTCATACTGTTCATTACCCGAAGCTATGGGTGAATTGATCATTGCTGATAAAAAATCGTTTGTTATATCGGGCACGCATGGAAAAACCACAACGACGTCGCTATTAAGTTGGGTTGCTGAAAGCTGCGGTCAGCAGCCGGGTTTTTTAATTGGTGGAATTCCAAAGAATTTTTCGCAAAGTTTTAAAAATCCAAAGGGTGGAACTTTTATTATTGAAGGCGACGAATACGACACGGCATACTTTGATAAAGTTCCAAAGTTCATTCACTACAAACCGCAATTTGTTATTTTAACGTCAGTTGAATTTGATCACGCGGACATTTATAAAGATTTTGCGGCCGTCAAAGATGCATTTTTAAAATTAGCAGCCCTAGTTCCTGTGGATGGCTCATTCATTTACTGGGGCGACGATCCAAACGTCGCTGAAATTGCAAAAAAAGCTAAAGCTAAGAATTTATTTTCCTATGGCTTTGATCCAACTAGCGATTACCGTGTGCAGGTTGTGGAACAGAAAGATGGCTTTACTTTATTTTCTATGTTTTTTAAGAATGAAAAATTAGGTGATTTTCGAACGATTATGACTGGTAATTATAATATTTTAAATGCCGCTGCAGTCATTGCGCAGGCCCATGTGCAACAGTGGGATTTTAGTTCAGTGCAAAAGGCGCTTTCAACATTTACCGGAGTCAAACGTCGGCAAGAAATTTTGGGCGAACCGCAAGGCATACTTGTTATTGAAGATTTTGCCCATCATCCAACAGCTGTAAAGGAAACCGTAAAAGGAATTCAGGCCCGCTATGCTGGTCGAAAAGTGTTTTCCATTTTTGAACCTAGATCTGCAACATCACGAAGAAAAATTTTTCAAAAAGATTATGTTGAGGCCTTTAGCTTTGCTGACGAAATTGTCTTAGCTGAAGCTTTCGATTTAAGTAAAATTGTGGAAGACGACCGTTTTTCTGTGGGTGAACTAGTAACCGATCTAAAAAAGATTGGTAAAAAAGCGCAGTCATTTCAAAAGGCCGACCAGATTGTTAGTTTCTTAAAAACCAGCGCCAAGCGCGGCGACGTAATCCTTATCATGAGTAATGGTGGATTTGATGGCATCTACCAAAAATTGCTAACTTCATTGGCTTAAGATTTAATCAACCTAGAGTAAGAACATTGCATCATTTGCGAGTGTATCCACTTAGCGATTGAATCACTGTTTATTAAAAAATAAAACAAGGCATGGCACAGACAAAAAAATCAGGCGAACTGACCCCGCTGATGAAGCAGTTTTGGGATATCAAAGCATTCCACAATGATAAAGTTTTACTGTTTCGTATGGGTGATTTTTTTGAAATGTTTTACGATGATGCTGTCAAGGCTGCACCGATAATAGGTATCGCACTTACCCAGCGAAATAAAAAATCTGAAGATTCAACGCCTATGTGTGGTGTACCCCATCATTCGATTGCGGGACCTATAAATAAACTTTTAGCGGCCGGATTAAAAATTGCAATTTGTGATCAGATTGAAGATCCCAAATTTGCTAAGGGTTTAGTAAAACGTGCTGTCACCCGCGTGTTAACACCGGGCATGGTATTTGATGCGGATACGCTTGATCAAACTAAAGCGCACTATGTCTGCGCTGTGGACGCCAGCACCATGAGCTTTATCGATACCACAACGGGTGAGGCGTTTTACTACGAAATAAAACAAATCACCGAGAAACTTCGTTTGTTAGAAATCCTTCCAGTTGCTGAAGTGGTAGTTGCCGACATCACAACTCTTTGGATAAAAGACCATAATTTAAATGAACGCTTTTTAGTTTCAGAACATAAATGTGATTTTAACGATTCTCGGCAGTTGTTAACTGATTATGTTACGAAACTTTGCGTCGCAGATCTAAATCTGATCTTACGACCATTTGAAAAGCGGGAAGTTGAACACCGTTTAGCGCTTTCGCAAACTACACTTAGGCATTTAGAGGTTTTTTCCAATTACCATGGGAAAGAGCAGGGTAGTTTATTTAAGGCCATCGACCGCACAAAAACATCGGCGGGTTCTAGGTTATTACGGCAGTGGCTTAGCTTTCCGCTGCGAAGTAAAATCCAAATCGAAGCCAGACAGCAAAAAATTAGTTTGTTTCGTGACAACATGATGGAGCTTAAAAAAGTTCGGGAAATCCTAACTGGTATGGGTGATATCGAAAGACGTATCGGTAAAATTGCGCAACCGCAGTGCCACGGCCGTGATTTAGTGTCGCTAGCAAGCTCCATAAAAATAGGTCTGCAAGCTATCAGATGGTGCGAAAAATTTTTTACGTTTGATCATAGCCCGTGTTTAACTGTGGTGTCAGACTTAGCTAGCCAAATTGATATGACGATTGATGACGAAGCGCCGCTATCAGTCAAACAGGGTCATTTAATTAAAAAAGGTTTTTCGAAAGAGCTTGATGAGCTGGTTTTTATTTCAACGCATGCCAATCAGATGGTTGAAAAACTAGAGTTGCAAGAAAAAGAAAGTACCGGAATTAATTCACTAAAGATTAGATACAATAATGTCTTTGGCTATTATATCGAAATTACGCACACCCATAAAGACAAAGTTCCTATGCACTATCAGCGAAAACAAACCTTAGCAAATGCTGAACGGTTTTATACCGACGAATTACTTGAACTTGAAAAAAAAGTTTTGTCGGCGCAAACAAAACGCTTTGAATTAGAATATGATATTTACACTGAGCTTCGACAAAAAGTGTTAGCTACGGCCAGTGATATCTTAAAATTAGCAGCTATTTGCAATGAAATGGATGTAGTATCAAGCCTAAGCTGGTTAAGTTTAGAAGAAAGTTACTGCCGCCCCGAGTTTTATGATGAAGCAGAAAGCTACAAAAAACTAGAATTACAAGATTCAAGACACCCGGTAGTCGAGCAGTTCGTTCGCGGAAGTTTTGTAGCAAATACCGTTTCTATGCAGGCACAGGATTGTATCTTGCTAACAGGCCCCAACATGGCCGGAAAATCAACGCTGATGCGCCAAGTGGCACTTATTGCAATTTTAGCGCAGATGGGTAGCTATGTTCCAGCATCGGCGGCTAAGCTTCCACTGTACGATTCTATTTTTACGCGCATCGGTGCTAGTGATCAGCTGTCTGAAGGCCTATCAACTTTTATGGTGGAAATGACTGAGACCGCGCAGATGCTAAAATCTGCTACCGAAAAAAGTTTATTAATCCTAGATGAAGTTGGACGGGGAACAGCTACTTACGATGGCCTTTGTTTAGCGCAAGCCATTTTAGAATACATACTGCAGCAGAAAAAGGCCCACGTTTTTTTTGCAACTCATTACCACGAGTTAACAGTGCTAGAGTCCCAGTTTCCGCAAATTAAAAATAAATACATGAAAGTGGTAACAAAAGAAAACGGGCAGATTGAATTTTTACACATTCTGCAAAACGGCGCGGTCGGGCAAAGTTACGGTGTTAAGGTTGCTGAACTTGCGGGTTT
>JAYTMU010000064.1:0-4285 GCA_043728195.1 Bdellovibrionales bacterium | reverse complement strand
ATTCCGTCAAGCTAAAAAATAAAAGCGGAGCGGTTGTCGGAAATTTACGAATTAGCCGCGATGACAAAGGTCGAGTTCTGTCTATTGAAGTTCAATAGCATTTAAAAAAATGCCGATAAATAGTCATGGTATATCATGACGGTTCTGCTGAAATTAATCTAAAAAAATCACAGTCATTAGCGCCGGCAACGGTCCTTGAAAGAGTCTTTTCCTTTCTCCTGGATTATTTAATTTTGGCTCCAGCAGTAAGCTTTATTAATCTACTTATCTTTAAAAATGAAATGATAGCATGGCGAAATGTCGGTAGTAGCGCGGCTTTCGGTGCTGAAAGCTTGCCGTTATTTTTTAGTATCTGTGCATTTTTCATTATATTGTTTAGCGCTATGCAGACTATTTTTATTTGGAAGTGGCAGGCAACTCCGGGCCAATATTTTCTTAAAATAAAAGTAGAATTTAATTCTCAGATAGGTCTTAGTTTTTTGCGTATTTTTATCAGACAATTAAGTTTTTGGCTTTCAATAGCCTTGCTGGGTATTCCGTTTTTAGCAGTTATGGGACATCCCGATGGAAAAACATTTTATGACCGTTTAACCGAAACGCAAATTAAATCGCTGAAAAAAAATCCGGTCCGCTTCACATTTGAAACGGAAGGGCAGTACTGGCGATCACTGATTAGTACGCTAAGCATGTTTGTATTTCTTCTGGTAGCCGCGGCCAGCTGGAACACGCATTCAAATATTCGCAATAAATCTTTTAGCTTCATGAAAAAACAAAAGGCAAATTACTTTTGCTCAGAGCTTCGTACGGTTGATATGCGGGACCGCCTACAAACAGTTATCGCACTTAACTTAGTCGGACAAATTGAAGATATTTGCGTAGATAAAGAAGCCGACTTCGTGCTGTGGAAATCAGCGGACGAAGCTCAGCGAAGCCTTGCCTATTACGCCAAATCCTTAACTGAAAATGAAACTGATGATACACAAGAGCGCGCGTACTTAAGACAAGCCTGCGCGGGTAAATTGAAGTCTCAGTTAGGGTGCCAGATCGCAACTGCATTTCAAACCGATGCATTGGAAAACTTTTATACTAAGTTATCTACCAGTGAAACTGCCGACACCTTACTTCTAAGCACTTTAAAATACGAATTATCAAACATGCTGAACAAGCCGGAAAAGACGGCTGAATATTTAAATCAGCTGAAAGCTTACGACGAATTAAAGGTAGTAAAAAAATATTTGCTTAGTGAATTTGTAAATCAATCCATCACTAACCAATCTAGAAGTCCGGCCTCGGTGCCGGCACAAGACTTAGACTATATTAAAAAACTGATGGACGACCTATGATTTTCCCCGGCGATCTTAAAGTAAGCAATTTTTCAAAGCCTAATCTTGCGATGACCTTTGTTACGTTAAATATTTTGGTTTTTGTTATTGCAAACATTTTGTTTCAAACGTGGCCGCAAAAAAACAACATGCAGGATTTTCAAGCTAAAAGTTTTAATCAGTCTTTAGCTAAAATGTACGTGCAAACGCTAGATCCAACCGAGAAAAAAAATTATGCAGATATGACTCCTAATCAGTTATCACAGTTAGCCATTAAAGATCAGCGATTTTGGGCCCGTGCTAGCTATTTTCCCTTTAAGGGTGATGCGGTACAAATTCGGCAATTGAAAATTATATTGGCAGACTTGAAAAGTCAGTATCAAGATTCTGTGCAATATCAATTTGGCTTAGGACAACGTCACACATCGCCGTGGGCATGGGTCACTTATCAATTTACTCATTATTCATTCATGCATTTGCTAAGCAATCTTATTTTTATTTTTTTAATTATATCATACTTAGAAAAAAAAGTGGCCGCCACTTGGATTGCGCTAGTTTACGTGCTTGGCGGTATTGGCGGCGGGGCCGGATTTCTTTTTTTAAGTCTTAATGAAGATTTATCTGTTATTGGCGCAAGTGGTTCTGTGTGTGCGCTACTTGGTTTTTTGCTTGTTGTAAAAAAAAATCAGACAATGCCGTGGACGTATTTGCTAGCGCCTATTCCTGGGGGTTACGGGCAGATTTATTTGCCGGCATTTCTCATTTTTCCAATCTATTTGCTAACTGATTTTTCCGCACTACTGCTCGAGCCCCAGGGCATCGTATCCACGATAGCGCACTCGGCCCATGTGGGTGGAACACTGACGGGGCTAAGCTTGGGTGTACTTTACTTAATGCAAAGTTTCTTCCGGAGCAAAGCCGCGTCTCATGGTATTTTCAGTAATAACGATGGGCTCGACGAATTGCTTTAAATAATCAGGGCCTCCGGTTTTTGATCCAATTCCTGACATCTTGTAACCACCAAAAGGATGACGATCAACCATGGCGCCGGTTATGCCGCGATTGATGTACATGTTACCAACTTCTAATTCATTCTTAATTTTTTGAATATTTGCCGGCGACCGCGAAAATACTCCACCAGTTAAGGCATATTCAGTTGAATTAGCAAACGTAATGGCTTCATCTAAATTTTTTGCTTTGATTACCGCAATGATGGGCCCAAAAAATTCTGTTTGTGCAACAAAGTCATCTGATTTCACATCGCCGAAAACGGTGGCTGGAACGTAATAGCCATTGGTAGGGGCTAAACCTTTAAAGACCAAAGTGTGTTTCAACGAATAGTCATCGATAACTTTCATCAAGCGCTGGTAAGCCTCTTCATCAACGACGGGACCAAAATAAGACTTCGGATTTTCAGCAGAAAGCACTTCGATAGAAGCGGCTGCTTCTTTTAGTCGTTGCACAAATTTAGCGTACACATCTTCAAGCACAATGACACGGGATGCGGCCGAGCATTTTTGACCAGAAAATCCAAAGGCAGAATACAATACACCGTCAACAGCTTCGTCAAGATCGGCATCGTTATCAATGATGACCGCATTTTTTCCGCCCATTTCAATAATGCATCTTTTTACATGCTGCTGGCCGGGTTGTACAACGGCGGCATTTCGCGCAATCAGTAACCCCACAGTTTTAGACCCCGTAAAAGCTATCGTCGTAGTTAGCGGATGTTTAACTAAATAATCGCCGACCTGTTCACCGTAACCTGGCAAAAATTGCACCACATTTTTTGGTACTCCGGCTTCAATGAATAAATTCATTAATCCTTGTGCGACCAAGCTGCTTTGCTCGGCGGGCTTCATCACGATACAATTACCAGCCACCACCCCAGCTGCAACTTGGCCGGCTAATATAGCTAGCGGAAAATTCCACGGTGAAATAACAACGACCACGCCCCGTGGTTTGTAAATATACTGACTGATTTCACCAGGCGCGTGACCTACGCGTAGCGGGTTTGCAAGTTCACGCATGTGGTTAGCATAGTACTTACAAAAATCGATCGCTTCAGCAACATCCGCATCGGCCTCAGCCCAGGGTTTACCAACCTCTAAAATTTGTTCGGCCATTAGATCATATTTTTTTTGTGTCATCAATTCAGCCACGCGGTCTAATAAATTGGCGCGGTCATGGGCTGGAACTTTTCTCCAGGTGGAAAATGCTGTGTGCGCTAACTGCATGGCATTTTCGGCCATAGCTGTAGTTGCCATTTGTACGTGTGCCACAGTTTCTGAACTGTTAGACGGATTTTTTCTTTCAAACACATCGTTTGAAGTTAGCTTTTGTTGTCCCACGATGGGTTGTACCATTTTTGGCAATTCTGATTTTAATTTGTTTAAAGCCGTCTGAGTTTTTTCACGTACAGATTTAACTGCAAAATCTAAGTACGGTTCATTATGAAAAAGATTTGGCTTTTTAACATACGCAGGGTTTGTTGAAACTAAATTTGCAGCAGGATCTTTTAAAAGTTCTGCCGGAGTTTTCGATTCGGCAAATTTTCCACGAAGCCAAGATTCATTCGAGGTATTTTCTAAAAGTCGTCGCACAAGGTAGGCCATTCCAGGAATAAGTTCGCCGACCGGAGCGTATTCGCGCACGCGGTAACCCATTTCTGACAGCGTTTTTTTAATAGGCTCGGCCATTCCGTATAGCATTTGAATTTCGTAGGCATTTTTTGGCAGCCCCAGTTGCTCAGCTTTCACTAGTGCCGCAGCCAGTGTGCGCACATTGTGCGACGCTAAGGCCACACGAATAAAGCGGTAATTTTCTAGCAACACCGAAGCGCAGCGTTCGTAGTTGGCATCACTTTCGGCTTTAACCGTGTACACCGGGGTTGACCAGCCCCGCTGATTTGCTTCGATTGTTTCTGAATCCCAGTAAGCGCCCTTAACTAGACGAATCGTAAA
>JAYTMU010000063.1:0-5141 GCA_043728195.1 Bdellovibrionales bacterium | reverse complement strand
GTCTTTTTGTTTCATGTTTTTTAATAAAAAGTGAACGCCGTACATCAGGGCTATATAGGTTTTATGATCGCTAGGCTTTGAAAAATGCAGTAACGCATCTAGCGCGAAAGCTGTGGTGATGATTGGATCTTGCCATACGTTTTTTTCGTTAAGCCACGAGCCATCTGCGTTTTGCATTTTAAGTATTAATTCAATAATTTTTTGTTCTGATTTTTCAGTGACGCAAGTTTCGCCGGCTTTTTTCGCGCGGCCAAGTGCAAATGATAAATTCAAAGTATTGGGGTAGTAGACACCGCAACTGGCATGTTCATTTTTATCGATCATATCGTTAAGCATTTGACATGATTTTGCATGCCCTGCCGTAGTCGTATTGCCTAACGCTAGCAATCTTAATATATTGGCATTTACCACACAGTCGACATCATTTTTAATAAAAGGAATGCGCTCGCCCTTTGCAGTTTGTGCGAAATAGAATCTGGGCATATTGGGACTTTTTTCGTCAAGAAGCCAGGTCATAAATGCGCCGGTATTCTTGCGGCCCGCGAAGTAGTTGTAAAACATCGGATTACGATTCACATCACTGAACTGCGAAAAAATATCGTAAGTTTGTTGGGGAATTGTAACGGGAACTTTATTAATTTTAGAATTTAACAAAAGCGTGGTCAGCACGACAGAGGTGGTATCTGCATCATTTGGTATATTCGTAAAGCCATGCCACAGCGGGAACAATCGCATATTGATTGGCCGTCGCACCGTCTGACCATTGATAACTCGTGCAGGATAAAAGTTATATGTTCCCGTGCTTTTATATTTGTCAAATGTACTGACTCCGTTTTGTAAACTTTGGGGAATTAAATTTAGGGGTGATTCATTTTTAAATTCGGGATGATCAATGTATATTTGTGAAAGCAGATTTAAAACCGAGGCCGTTGTAAATGCCGATGCCTCATCGTTTTTTGAAAAGGCCTCGCCGACTCCAATAAGGGCTGGGACTAAAGTTGATTGTATTTTTGTCGGAAATTCGCCGCTTAAATAAAACGGATTATTTTGCGTCTGAATCTGAGTTTTCAGGGCGTAATCGATGGTTTTGTAAGAAATTTCTTTTAACGAAAGGTCAGCAATTGGTGCTTTGGCCAAAGCCGAACTGGAACAAATGATTGACGCAAATAATGAAAGAATGGCTTTTAGAAAATTAGGCTTTGTTTTCATAAAGCCATTGAAATGCAATTTTCGTGAGGCTTTAAAATAGAACGAAACGGCTTTTAGGTGTCTCATAATAAGAAACACCCAAAATTGTTACACAGTAGGCTTAGATTACTTAGTTAAGCTTTTCATTGCCTTCCAAGCTTTCAAGTAACTAAATGCTTGGTATGCTTGGTAATCAGACTTAAATAATTTTTCTTTTTCTGATAAATCAGCATCTTTTTTGCTGCCAATATCTTTCCACCATGCAACGGCGTTTTTTTCCATTGATGGCACGTCAGATTTATTTTTTGCAGATTGTTTTTCTTTATCGCTTTTTAAGTGGCCAGAAATATCTTTTTCACGCAGCCCTTTTGTTTTATTTACGGCTTTTGCAAAAATTTCGGCATCGACTTCTTCAATTTCAATATCGGGGTGAATTCCTTCTGACTGAATTGATGTACCACTTGGCGTGTAATATCTGGCCACAGTTAATTTTAGCCCGCTGCCATCACCTAAGCGAATTACAGATTGAACTGAACCTTTTCCGAAACTGCGTTCACCAACGATGACGGCGCGCTTATTATCTTGTAGCGCACCGGCCACAATTTCACTGGCGCTGGCAGAGAATTCGTTAATTAATACAACTATAGGAACATCGGGGTACAATGCTTTTTTGGTCGCATTGCTGACTTCTTTATTTTTTGGATCGCGGCCTATGGTACTTACGATGACACCGTCTTTTAAAAACATGTCACTAACTTTAATAGCTTGGTCAAGTAAGCCACCTGGATTGCGACGAAGATCAATTAGAATACCTTCAATTTTTCCGCCGCTTTTATTTTTGTAAGATTTAAGGGCTTTTTCTAAATCGGTGCTAGTGTTTTCAATAAAGCTAGTCACTTTAATGTAAACGTAGCCGTCTTCAAGGTTTGCAGATTTAATTGATTTAATTTTAACGCTACCGCGGGTAATTGAAATATCAAGCGGCTTTTCTTGGCTGTCACGAACAACGGATAAAACAATCTTACTGCCGCGTTTGCCTTTTAAAAGAGCCGAAGCTTCAACAAGGGTGAAACCCTTCGTCGACTGCTGATCGATCGCTACAATTTTATCGCCGGGCTTGATGCCAGCATTCCATGCTGGAGTATCTTCGATCGGAGAAATAATAGTTAAGACGCCATTTTGAATAGAAATTTCGATTCCTATTCCGCCAAATTCACCGGATGTTTCAGATTCAAAGTCCTTAAAAATTTCTGGTGCCATAAAATTTGTATGCGGGTCTAATTCTTTCAACATTCCCTTAATAGCCCCTGTTACTAATTTTTTGGTATCTACATCTTCGACATAATATTGCTGCACTAAGTTTAGAATCTTACTAAAATTTTGCAGTTCGGAGTAACGATCTTGCGCAAAGGATACCAAAGGTTTTCCGCCTAGCACGATGATTAGCGCGATCAGTAAGTAAGTTCCATATTTTCGATTCATAGTTTTTCCTTAAACCAATTTTTTGGATTTATTGGGTTTTCAAAATGCCTTAACTCAAAATAAAAGTCTGAATCCATAGTCATAGCCAAAACATCTTGGGTTTTAACCATGTCTTTTAACTTTAATGATTCCACTTGAATCCCAGCATAAACTGAAAAGTAATTGTCATCATGCTGTATAATTAAAGTTTCGCCCCAGTGGGGAATCACGTCACGAAAAATGACCTGGCCTGGACCGACAGCATAAACTTTTTTACCGGCTTTTGCCTCATACAGCAGTCCGCGTATAAGAAACGCATATTGGTTTTGTTCGTCACGGTACGAGCCAAATGATAGCTTTACCTGGCCTTCAGTCGGTGAATGCATTTTGCCTTTAAACAAAAGAAGCGATTTCTTCTTTTCGGTAGTAAGACGACTTTTTCTATTTTGGTCGTCGGCAAGCAGTTGGGATTCCTCAGCTTGAAGCTGGGTAATTACCTGGTCTAATTCTTTCTTGTATTCCGATAGATCGGCTCGTCCTTGTGCTAAGTTTCGAAGTGACGCTTTATAGTCTTGAAAAAGCGAAAAATCGAATTTGTTCAGACTTGATAGGATACGCAAATTTCTTTCGAAGGTTGTCGGGTCATCAAATGACATAAGACCACCCCACTTGAAGTTTTTCAGATAGCTTAGTGCGCGCGCACGCTGCAAAAGCACTTTTCGTTTTTGCCGAATTGTGTTTTCAAGTTGTTTGACATCCTCGTCTGTTTTAGAAAGCTCAAGATCAATTTGCGCTTTTTTATCTAAGGTTAAATTAATACTTTTTTCTAAATCTTTTTCGGACGCGAATGTCGTCCTGACAAGGAAACAGACAGCCAACAGTAAAAGCTTATTCATACGCAAACAGACTCAGCCGTTTAAGTGTTGATCTTAAACTTAACGAAGCCCCGCTCATGACGAAAATAAATAATGCCAGAAGTACTGCTAAAATTTCGACTGGTGTTAAAAACTGTAAGCTTGAAGCGACAAAATGAAAGCCTTGTCCCATCAAAAATCTATTTTTAAAAAAGTAAAAAATCAAATAACTAAGTAGAACTCCAAATACTAAGCTTAACGAAAAAAAATATAGAAACTGTCGCAAATACTTTCCGTATATTAGCCACCGGGTTGCGCCAATTAGCGATAATACTTCGATTTCACCCCGTGATTCATCTACCAAAGATCTAACCATCAGTGCAGATATTAAGGTTACCGATAACGATAAAACTAAGGTCAGTGTAAGACCCAAAAATTTCAATGATCGATCCAGCTTGCTAAATTTAGTTAGCCATTCGCCCCCATAGGATACATCTTCAATAAATGGATTTATAAGCAGGCTGGCTTTTAAGTTATCAAAAGAACTTTTTTCGCTGGCTGCCGAAGTTAATTTTGCTGTGAATGATTCAGGAACTAAATCTATCATTTCATCTACACTTACCATTCCAGCCGAATATTCCCCGAACATCTTTTTAAAATCAGTCGACGCCACAGTACGATCAACGAACTGGATATCTGAAATTTCATCTGTCTTAGTTTTTAGTAAATCTAAAACGCCTTGTTTGTCGCTCTCGTTGGCGTCAATTTTTAAATAAATGCTGACGCGGTTTTCTTTATCCCAGAACCCTAATAAAATGTTTAAGTTTTTATAAAATAGAAAGCTCATTAAAATAAGCACCATCGAAAAGGTCAGCACCACCAGTAGGCTTAATTTTAGTGATGACCATCTCATGATATGCGGTCCTCGATCAGTTGGCCTTTTTCAAGTTCTAGAACGCGGCAGTTTTGTAATTTTAAAAGTCGGTAGTCATGTGTCGCCACAAAGAACGTTGTGCCCTTTTTTGCAAAATCGAAAAATAACTGCAGAATAGTTTCGCTCATTTTAGGGTCTAAATTTCCAGTAGGTTCATCAGCAATTAAAAGTTCGGGATCGTGAATTAAAGCCCGTGCAATAGCTACACGCTGCTGTTCGCCGCCCGATAGAAAATCGGGGTACTGGTCATGCACGTGGCCTAAGCCCACGTGTTCTAATATCTCAAGAGTCTTTTTCTTGTGATCTACCGGTGAGTTAATAATTTCTAGCGGCAAGGCAACATTTTGAAATACGGTTTTATTTTTTAATAATTTAAAATCCTGAAAGACGAACCCAATTTTACGACGGTAAAACGGAATTTGCCCTAAACGAATTGTATTTAACGAATGTCCACAAACTTGCATTTCTCCGCTGGTGGGTTTTTCAAAAGCTGAAATTAATTTGAATAAGGTGGTTTTACCTGCGCCACTTGGACCAACTAAAAATACAAAATCGCCTTTATTAATTTGTAAACTTAGATCGCGTAAAGCGTGGCGATCAGCGCCGTAAGTTTTATAAATGTGTTTAAGTTGAATCACTTTAATATGATCAGGGATAATGGCCAGCTTGAGGAGGCTAGATTTATACTAAAATTTAAGTTTCTT
>JAYTMU010000062.1:0-5363 GCA_043728195.1 Bdellovibrionales bacterium | reverse complement strand
CGCTATTCTAGCAAAATTTTCTTTACAAGAGTATTATGTACTTGTGCCGTCTGCTACCTACGAATTAAAACGTTGGCCCATTTCTCACTGGCAACGGCTCATCGAAATAAACTCCGAGAAAAAATTTGTAGTGCTAGCTGGAAAAGATGATTCGTTCACAGCGCATTTAGATGTATTCAAAAATGTCATTAATCTAACCGGAAAGACTACCTTACTGCAATCAGCTGCAGTCATTCATCGCGCAGTCGCGGTTGTAAGTAATGATACGGGTTTGTTACATATAGCAGAGCAACTGGGAAAACCAGCCATTGCGCTGATGGGCCCAGCCCCGTTTGGTTTTCCATCTAGACCTTCGACAGTTATACTTGAACGGGAATTGAAATGCCGACCGTGTAGCAAGCACGGTCAAGGCCCTTGTGTAAATCCGGTTTTTCAAGATTGCTTGCGGTCAATTAGTCCCGAACACGTTTCAGAAAGGTTAAATCAAATTTCATGATGAAATATATCCTACTTATTTTTTACCGCCCCCTGTACGCCGTCTTGAAATGGGTATTGGTAGGTATTCAATCTAAATTGAACAGAAAATTAAAACTGTGGATAGATCTCCGACAACAGCCGACACAATTTCCGCTTTTAAAAGATCGCGTCATATGGTTGCATGCTTCCAGTGGCGAGATTGAATATCTTAAGTCGTTCATTCGTGAACATAAAAAACTGAAGCCGCATGTCTCGGTGGTTGTGTCTTACTCATCCCCCTCAGCGCCAAAATTATTTGATAATATTAAGTCTGCGGTTGACTGCTTTTTTCCGCTTCCGTGGGATCAACCCACGCAGCTGGGTTTGGTCTTTGATCAACTAAAACCAGAAGCCTTCTTTTTCGGTAGAACTGACTTGTGGCCGGAATTAATTTACCAATTAGCAAATCGACGCATTAAAACATATGTGATTGCTTACAATCCAAATTTAAGTTTTTTGAATCGATTGTGGTCAAAGATTTTTTTGCAGTCATTTAGTGGAGTTTTTTGCACGCACGCATCCCAGGAAGCTGTCTTGAAAACTTTGGTTACCAAAAGTACGGGGGTAGTTACCACAGGCGACACACGCTTTGATCAGGTTTTTTGGCGCTTGCAGCAACCTTCTAAAGTTCCATTTCAAATTGCTAGCCCGTATATTGTTCTGGGTTCAACTTGGAATGAAGATGAAGCCGTGATCATACCCGTATTAAAACAAATTAAACAGCTCGGTTTTCAATTGGTATGGAGTCCGCACGAGGTCGAACTAGATAACATCCAGCGGATCGAAAAAATTCTGCTGCAGCAAAATTTAACCTTCGAGAAGTTATCTGATATAAACTCGACCCACGCGGATGTGATTTTAATAGATAAAATTGGTTACTTAGCTGACTTTTACCGGTTAGCAGACGCTGCATTTATCGGAGGCTCATTTAAATCAAAAGTTCATTCGGTGATGGAACCGTTATGTTGTGCCATTCCGGTAATTACCGGACCGCACATCAGTAACTCACCAGAAGCTTTGCAATACAACAATGTGGTGATGAATGAAATTCGAGTTGTACAGGTGGTCCAAAGCTCCGAGGAGTTTTTGGACGCGGTAAAAAAAATAAAAGTGATGCAAAAAAGTGATTTTAAAAAGCTACTCATTGGTCATCTAGAGAAAAATCGCTACGCCACTCGGAAAATTATGGACTTATTACCTGACTAGCTTCTAAAAATTGCAAATTTCGAAGTCCAAACCAACTGACTTTTTCTCCGTCGACCACAACACCCCTAAATCCGAGGCGCTTAAGTTCGGCGTACTTTTTCGCAAATGGAAATGGCTCGCTGGAAAAAAAACAAAACGATTTTAGCAGTTGCTCGTCTGAAATTTGTGGATATTTTTCTTTGTGAATAAGCTGAATCCCAATGCGTTTAAAATTTTCGGCAATAAAAGTTTGCTGACCTACGACCATAAAGGGGTCCTTCCAAATGACATAGTCACAATGTTGTCCTGGAATGACCTCATCGACAGATCCTTTAAAAATAATATTTTTTAAAAATAAACGCCGGTCTAATGGCCGTAATTGTTGGTAGCGCGTTGCAAATTGCGCCAGATTGCCATTTTTTAAGGTAGAACCAATTTCTGTCAGTGCAGTTTCTAAACTTCCGAAGTCAGTAATGTTGGTTATGATCAACTTATGGTTGGCATGGGTCAGTTGATCGGCCATTTCACGCGTATTTTCCTGCTGATCTACGACTATAAAATCTGGCTGAAGGCGCGATACCTGAGCGATATCGACAGATTTTGTACCACCAACTACGGCAATATCTTTTACTTTTTGAGCAGGATGAATGCAAAACCTGGTTCGCCCAACAACATTCACGTTAGCTTCTATCAAAGTTTCAGTCCACGACGGAACTAAACTTACCACTTTAGGATAACTATTCGTATAATTGTTGTGCATCAACTGATCGTGTCAAACGTCTGATTGTTGAGTCAACGAATACTCTCACGTACAGTACTTTCTTTATATTGGAGTTTGCATGCAAGATTTTAATCCTGTTCGTGGAAAGCCCGTGCCTGCCACATTTAAAAAAGGCGATCTGCTTGTCCTTTTCGGTGAGTTATTTAACCGCGGCTACGCCAACGGACTAGTGGAAGAAGCTGAAAAATTTGGTGTCACCGTCGTGCGTGCCACGGTCGGTCGGCGCGATGAAAATCAGAACATTCGTAAATTAACGGTCGAGGAAGCTGAACTTATTCCTAAGCCTTTTATAAATGTTCCACTTGAAGCCGGCTTCGATTTAGAAAAAGATTCTACTGGGAAAACTCCGAACGATTATTTGAAAGACGTCAAACTAAGTCACTGGGAAGCTTCCGCTGTTCCACAAGAAACACTGCAGCAGTGCCGCGCTCAGGGTCGGGCTAGATTCAAAAAACAAACTGCTGAATTTATTTCGGAAATAGAAAAATTGATAAAACCCGGTCAACATGTTCACTTCGCGCACTTAATGGCGGGCGGTGTTCCACGCTGTAAAATTGTGTTGCCGTTAATGAACCGCGTCTTCAAGGGGACCGGAGATCGCTACATACCTTCTAAAAAATTCTGGGAAAGTGGCATTGGCCGTTTCCTTGAAATGAACTTTCACGAAGTTACGGCACAAACGTTTAATATTTTAATCGAAGAATCCAGTGGTCTTCGCGAAAAATTAAAGACATCCGGAGGCTCTGCAAGTTATGTGGCGTACGGTTACCATGGCACCGAGGTCATCATCAGCGGAACGTATCAGTGGCAATCGTATGCGCCCTACATCCAAGGTTGGGCTAAAGTCGATTTAGAAAATTTTTCGAAATCATGGTTTGCAAAGGGTGTTGCGTGTTGTGTTTACAATTGCCCTGAAATTCTGACGAATTCGAGCTCTGTTTTTAAAGGAATCGAAATTGCTGTTTACAATTTAGTTCGAGCGCTAAAAAAAGATAAACCTAATTCCCCAATCACCGCAAAAATAAGTGAGGACTGCGAGCGTGTCCTAAAATCACCTGGGGACCTAGACCGCATTTATAGCGCAGTGGACAATTATTTTAAAGCACCATCTGTACACGAAACAAGTGTTTATAAAAATTGGCCACATCATTCACAAAAAGACCAACTTGAGCTGACATTACAAACTTCCGACGACGTGATTAACTTTCACAAAGATGAAAAAGTTTTGATGACCGGAACCATGAGCGAACTGATATTTAAGGCTTGCGGTTACATCATGTTGCACGAAGGAAAATTACCTAAATATCCAGTCGCCTGGATTGGTCATGATGCCGTTGTCGCAAACCTTGATTAAGAACCTTGAGCTAGTGGTTTAGAAATCCACAAAAAGTCGCCGCGCGGGCCTTCACTGTCTGACGGGGTTATTTCTTTCTGAATCTCTGCTTCAGTCATTGGAACTTCCGATCCGTCAGCTAAAAAGTTGACGGCCCAAACCTGTGATACTGATACTATGTTTGTATTCGGCTGACGCGCCAAAATACGATCAGCAAGTCCGCCACCGTATTGCAAATGAAATTCGCCCACTATAATTACAAGAACGTGCTTAGGATTTGAATCTAAAAACTTAACGGCTTGGAAGGCCATCGTATCATCCCAGGCAGATTGTGCAGTAAAGTAGCGATCTAGCGCCGGTCCCGGGGGGACGTGCATAATTTTCGCAAAGCGGGCCTTGTAGCTATCTCGACCCAGGGTAAAATCAATTGGCAATAACTGCCTTTCGTCGACACTAAGGCTATCTAAGCCCGTCTTGGCTATTTTTGAAGTGATCGTCCTTGGAACGTTTAACCCAAGAGTTAATTCACCATCACAAAGATTTGGAAATAGAATTTGCTGCTTATAAAACTCAAACGGGAACCCTTGCCAACTAATTGCCTTAAGGAATGCGTCCTCATCAAGCTGCTTTGCCAAGTACTGGTTAACAAAGGGCTGATCGGTGTGATTTATAAACTCCATGCCTACAGAAACTTTAAAGCCGTGTTGGCGTAGCAAATTTAAAACGGTTAGGTGCTGATCGCGGTGGGGCGCTATCCCGTGGTTTTCCCCAAGTATAAGCACGCTGCCGGGCCGGATGCGTTCAATAATTTGGCTGGCATTAACCGGCAGTAGGCTTCTTCCATCTAGCAATGGGGCAGGCACAGAGGCTACTGCAACCGCCGCAATTGCAGTTGACATAAAGAAAGGCAAAATCAGTCGTAAAAAGCCATAATTGTTCATAGGAGCCCTCGACCCATCTATATTCCATTGACTAGCTGCTGTAAACTTACTTATAAAGATACCTTATTATTTCAGTTTTTCATTTGCAGTTGTTATACACGTTTTTTTAAGAGGTATAGAATATGGCTAAAAAATCAGGACGAATTATAGTTACTTTAGAGTGCACAGAAGCGAAAGCCGCAGGCAAACCAGTTTCTCGATACACAACAACTAAAAATAAGACAAAAACTCCAGGTCGATTGGAAAAGAAAAAATACAATCCAAACATGCAGAAACACACCGTACACCGCGAAACTAAATAGTTTTTTCGATGATTCTTACTGATCAAGAAATTCTTAACTATATGGAAAAAGGGCTCATCAAAGTGGAGCCCTTTAATTTATCATGCTTAGGTACGAATTCGTATGACGTGCACTTAGGATCGACGCTTGCACTTTACGATGCGGATATCTTAGATGCTAAAGCGCACAACAAAATTAAAACATTTGAAATCCCACCTGAAGGTTACGTATTGATGCCCGATCAGTTTTATCTGGGCGTCACGCACGAATATACCGAAACGCTGGCCCACGTCCCATTCCTAGAGGGAAAATCAAGCGTAGGCCGT
>JAYTMU010000061.1:0-8085 GCA_043728195.1 Bdellovibrionales bacterium | reverse complement strand
AACAGACCGCGCGGGTCCATGGATTTAAAAAATACAAACGTAAATGTAATGCTTAGAAAGATTAATCCTAAAACTTCGACGTAAGTTAAACTTTTATGCTTATAGACTTTTCGAGCGGTTTTACAAAAAGCACAATAACACGAACGGCGTTGCTTGATCATAAGTTAAGTTTGCCAAAGGCCCTGTTGTTTTTCTATGCTGATATCTATGAACTTCGATAACCTCGTCCTAAGACCTAACTGTTTACTAACGAAAAGCCCGCTAGTCTTCGTTCCTGGACCACGAAGTCTGTTCCATTACCAAAATTCGTATGGGATGCTACCCCGTTTTTTGTTCGAACACGGCTATGTGACTTCGACTTTAAGCTTACCCTTTCGCGGTTCTAACGCGCGAAAAGCAGCCTTTAAAAAGTGGCTTAGCTTAGACACAGGCAAGCTGCACCTGATAATGGACCAACTGGTTTACGATGAACTAAAAGCAGAACTAAGTACCCAGCGTATCCAAAGTTTAACGGTAATTTCATCGATAGAATCCGAACTATCATGCGAAACTTTTAAAATTACCGAGAAACCATTAACGACGGCAAATTATGCCCTTCACCGAATTCTTAACTGGGTTTTACAGACCGAAACACCACCATTTGAACGCACTTTCTTACGTTTCAACCAGTTAACCTATGATCGATTTCTTGACCATTGCGTAAAACTTGCCGAGAATGAAATCTATGCGTGACGTAACTCCGGGTGCAAAACCAATTGATTTAAAATGGTTGTTAAACGACTTATTAGAGTTCGTGAAAAGCCCTGTTGAAAAAATAAAAACCCTTCCCGATTGGAATTGGCCGTCAGTTTTTACTGTGCAAATTTTATTAGCCCTTGCTTCTGGAATTTTGGCAGGTTTAATTAAGCTTAATTTTTACCGCGTGCTATACGGTTTATTCTTAATGCCCATCGTGACCACCGTAAGTGCGATGTTGCTGGCATTGTTTGTATATTATTATTTTCAATTTTTTGAAAACCGTACGGAAAGCTATAAGAAAATATTTATTCTTATTATATTGTCGTCAATTCCATTTTATTTATTTCAAATTATCTCTGAATATTTCGCGCCGATCAGTTTAATTGGTTTTGCTTTCACTTCACTGCTAGCGATCGTTGGGCTTAATGAAAATTTTGCGGTTGAAAAGAAACGCGCCTACACACTAGTTGGTTCTCTTTTCTTGATCGTGCTTCTTGCATGGTTATCTAATTTTTTAATCTAATCCATTTTTATGGCGTGTTTTAGGTCACGTTGTTAATTGTCTTTAGCTAAAAAACGTATCTAAGATAATACGCTTATCTTTCTGTTTTTTAGAAGTGTAAAGATCGAGGAACATGGCCGTCAATCTTCATCGTAAGTTGGAAATTTGTTTTCGGGATAAACTTTTTTGTTAAGTTCTTTATTATCGATAATGTGAATTAAATAAATGATTAAACTATTTTTTGAATCCGAACATTTAAAGAAAATACGGTATCTGCCATCGCCAAAAACCCATGACTGATCGCCCGTTGTTGGGTGGGCTGCAGCAGTCGTTGGATTTTGCTCAATGAATCGCAGCACCTGATCATGTTGATCCAAAAATTCAGAAACCTTGTCGATCGAGTCAGCAGCTTCTAAAATATAACCTTCAATACGCTCAAGCTGATTATCATAATTTTCTGAAAATATAAATTGAGCCACAGTCGGTTACTTCTTTTTGGTTAAACGATCTAGTCGTGATTTATCGCCAAGTTTATATTCTTTTGTTTGCCCGGATACAATATCTGACATTCCTAAAAGACGACGCTGTAAAGATAAAATCTCATCTTGCATTTCTTGGTAAACCATTTCTTTAATTAAAATATAGCAATCGCCTGATCTGCGCTGAATGCGAATGGGTTCTTTTGCTGCTAAATCTAAATAATCTTTCAATTCAGCTCTAAGCTGTTTTGGATTCGTGTTTTGCATAGTGCCCCCAGATCAAATAGTACCACTAGGCGTACACCATGTAAAGCGCTAGTTAAGTGCTTAAAACCACTGACTAAATCACCTCAGTCAGCAATAGCATGAGTAGCGCCTCGTCCAACAACAATATAATTGGGGGAATACATACTTTTTTCAACAAAGTAACCTGCGAAAACTTTAAAGACCAGAAAGGCAATCATTCTGTAATTAAGTATCTCTTTCTTGCCTAGGCTTTACCGCGTCTTACTTCTTCAGTTTCTGCAACCGCTACAGCTGCATTTTTGTTAGATTTTGAATCCAGAGTAACGTTGTATTTTTTCTTCCATGAATGCGAGCCTTAGCTCACTCTCGCCTTGTGTGGGTCGGCTTCTACGGTGAACCGAAGTCCGAGGGCTTGGATAAGTTGAACGATGGTTTCAAAGCGAGGCTTTGCATCTTTAGTTTCAGAAAGAATTTTGTAGAGAGCTTTTTGGCTCAATCCAGCTTCTTTTGCCAAAGATTCGTAGCCACGAGCTTCCGCAATTTCACGGATCGCAGAGATAATAGCCTCGGGCATATCGGAATTCTCCTCTATTGAGGATTTGAGATATTCCCGTTGGTTTTCAGCACTCTTTTGAAGCCACTTAATTAAACCTTTTTCGTGTGAACGACCAACTTTAAGCATTGTTTCTCCTTTTGAAATCCGCCCAATAACTTTTAGCGGTTTCAATATCGTCAGTTTGTGCACCCTTATCGCCACCGCACATCAACCTTTTTCGGAGTAGCATCCACTCAATTATAGTATCCATTTGGCTACCAAATGGCAAGACTTATTGTGACATCACAAAGTAGCGAAGTAACTAGTATTAAGACTTAACTTAAAATTGGTTGGAACACTTGATCGCGTCAGTTGTCATATGCATGCGATGAAATATTTCGAAGTCTGCGAAATTTAAACCCTGAATTCAAATTACAAGTAGTTCTACCTGTGACACAAACTAGTCATTAGTGCTGTAAATAAAATCGGCAATAATACCGATTTGTAAATTACTTGAATTTATTTTCTAAACTTATTTAGCAACTATTGGTGAAACACCGAAAAAAAGGAATATGAAATATGCTTCTACATTTCAAGAATTTAAAACGCGCGAATTTAATTGCCTATGGGCTAGTTGTCCTTTTTTCTCTTGGTTTTGGCAGCGTAGGTTCAAGTAAAACCTTGCCTGACACAGTAAGCTCGGAATCAGCCAGGGAGATAAACGGGAATATTGTGCCTGCAGAGCCAAGTCAAGCGCTTGTCAACGTTAAGCTTGCGGGAGTTGACACCGACGGCAACGGCGTCCGAGACGAAGTCGACAGAGCCATAGCCCGAAGTTACGGAAAAAAGGCCTCGGAATACAAAGCAGCAATCGAGTATGCCGCAAAGACTCAAACCGTACTTGGCCATTCCGCACTTAGTGAAGCGCAAGCTCAGGCGGTCATTTTTAAAGAGCTTGAGGCCTATGAGTGCCTTAAGTCTCAAGTGGGAAGAGAAACTGCACGAATCATTGCAGCCGAGGTTGAACTTCGGACATACCATCCTCGCTCCCGCTCCCTTGAGGCGAATAGAGTCAGGCAGACTGCAGGGGTTCATGTGTTGCCAGATACTGGGACCGGATCATGCAATAAAAAATAGTGAATGAATTCGAAGAGAAGATATTAGAAGTTGCAGCAACTTTTGAGGCCAATAATTAAAATAGTATAAAATAAAAGCGCAAAACTAACGAGCTCAAATATGCATGACACGTTTTACTTTGGCTGTATCGGTGGTCGAATATGGCCTTTAAACTTCCTGTCCTCAAAAAATAATAATGCTTATGCCTGCTTTCACAGAAACAGCTTTGTATAGACTTAATACCAATTATTATGTTAAACAGTTGATTTTTCTGTCGTATTTACATTAAAAAACATTTGTATTTACATTTGTTATTAACTTTGCTATTCTTCAACCTGTGAAGCTAGATAAAATAGAGTATGAAGGATTTGATTGGGACTATGGAAACTTCTTACATGCTCAACACCATGATATTGCATTTGAAGCAATAGAGAAAATCTTTGAGCAGGAACTACTCTATTTCTTAGATACTAAAAACACCAGCAGTGAGAAAAGATGGATTGCTGTAGGTGAAATTGAACCCAACAGGTTTGCTTTCGTAGCTTTCGCGATAAGAACTGTTGGCACAGACAGGTTAATTAGACCAATCAGTGCCAGGTATATTCACAGAGGAAGTAAGGAGGACAAGGTTTATGAAGAAATCAGGAAAAAGCTCCTTGAAGAGTAAAGAGACAAATTTATTTGATGACCCTTTGGCTGGGGATTTAAGTGAAATGATGCTTGATGCGGATTGGAAAGTGGCGCGATTTGAACTTACCAAGCCAAAAACTGAAACTGTGACACTGAGAATGAGCAAAGATCTTCTTAAGGGCATTAAACAAGAAGCTAAAAAGCTGGGTCTTGATTATCAAAAATTTATGAGAATTATGATGGAAAACCACATAAGAAGAAATAAGGCTGGTTAATTCAGCCTTAAGTTCTTGAGGCTGAAAAAATAATTACTTATTAATTAGCACAAGGGTCGTTGGGATGTGGTATCATTGTCCATCAACCCATTCATTCTGTAATTAAGTATACCTGTTTTGCTTAGGACTTACCGGTTGATCCAAAGCCGCCTACTCCACGATCTGTATCAGATAGTTCGGTAGACAATTCAAAGTGCGCTAGGATCACAGGTGCAATCACCAACTGGGCGCAGCGGTCCTGATCCTGAATGACAACATCCTCTTGCCCAAGATTAATTAAAATAATTTTTACTTCACCACGGTAATCAGCATCAATAGTTCCCGGCGTATTTAAGACAGTTAATCCTTGTTTTGCTGCCCAGCCACTTCGCGGTCGTGCTTGAATTTCAAAACCTATTGGAACTTCAAACGAAAGCCCCGTAGGAACCATCGCCCGTTCGCCTTTTTTTAAAATCAAAGGCGAAGATAACTGCGCCCGAATATCAAACCCGCTTGCGCCGGGTGATTGATACATTGGTAGTTCGCCTTTAAAATGTGGCCACTTTTTTATTTTAACAGTCATAAATTATCCTATGCTTTTCGTTTTTTTGAAAAATCGTAGTTTTCCAGCCACTCTTTGTGAACGTTTAATTTAGGGCCCATCAAAGCTACAGATACTTTTGTTAAATCGAAATGTTCATCAACATACGCTTGGACTGATTTTTCGGTCACCGTTTCTACACTTGCAATCACATCTTCTACTGAGCGGTACTTGCCAAAAATCATTTCATTCACACCTAGCGAGCTCATGCGGTTTTCAATATCATCTGAACCCATTAATAGCTGACCGCGCACCTGAGTTTTAAATAAATCAATGTCTGACTTCTTAAACCCATCCCGCTTTAATCTAAGTAATTCATCCGCAATGATATGCATGACCCGTTTCACTTTAGCTGTGTCCGTGCCCGCCTGAATCGTTATGTTTCCTGAATCCACATTTGTGTTTAGCGACGAATAAATACTATAAGCCAGGCCCTGTCGTTCGCGCACCGCTTGGTAAAGCCTGGATGTCATACCGCCGCCTAATAGCGAATTTACAATAAAAGCTTCAAAACGGTACTTATCTTGAAACGAAGTAGATGGAAACCCAAGTAAAATGTGGGCCTGTTCCATTTCTTTTTCATAAATTTTTCGCGACACTTTCCACCGTGGCGCCCTACGCACATTAGGTACCGAGAATTTTTTGCGTGTGCGAAATAATTTTTGTGATTGAATTACCAATTGATCGTGATCGACTGGCCCTGCCGCACTGACGATTAAATTACTTCCCTGGTAATACTTTTTATAAAAGTTGATAACCTTTTTTTGTGTCATCTGTTGAATCGTTTCGCTTTTACCTAAAATTTGTCGGCTTAGCGGATGGTTTTTGTAAACTTCAGCGTAAAAATGATCGTAAATGATTTCTTCGTCAGCATCATCACACATGGCAATTTCTTGAAGAATTACTTTTTTTTCTAATTCAAAGTCTTTTTTCGCAAGATCCATGTTGCAGACAAGGTCTGCCAAAACCTCTAGGCCAAGTTTCCAATCTTCTTTTAGAACTAAGCAGTGATAATTTGTATATTCCCGTGTGGTGTAGGCGTTTAAATCGCCCCCTAAGGATTCAAGTGACTTCGCAATCTGATAGGCATTCCTAGTTTTCGTACCCTTAAATACCAAGTGTTCCACGAAATGAGATAAGCCAACTTGGTCTTCGTCCTCGTCACGCGTTCCCGTTAAGACCCAGACACCGATTGATACAGACTTTGAATGCGGGTGGGTTTCAGTCACCACTCGCACTCCGTTTGACAGAATTGATTTTTTAAATGCGCTCACAGCTGATCTTAAACTTTACTATTGTAGTAATGCTTTACGAGATAGCTTAATGCGACCCGCACGGTCCACTTCAAGCACTTTCACGTCGATCATTTCGCCTTCTTTTAAGACGTCAGTCACTTGGCGAACACGCTCGTTAGCAATTTCAGAGATATGTAATAAGCCTTGAGTATTTGGCAAAATCTCTACGAACGCGCCAAATTCAGCAATTTTCATCACTTTTCCAGAGTACGTTTTTCCGACTTCAGCTTCAGCACAAATTCCTTCAATGATCGCGATCGCTTTTTTAACTGCTAATGGATCAGCAGACGCAATGTTGATTGTACCGTCGTCTTGAATTTCGATTTTCACGCCTGTTTGTTCAGTGATGCCACGGATTACTTTTCCGCCCGAACCAATTACTTCACGAATTTTGTCGACCTTAATTTTAATAGTCACAATTCGCGGAGCAAATTCAGAAATTTGACCACGCGGAGCTTTCATCACTTTTTCCATCTCATTCAAGATGTGTAAACGTCCTTCACGAGCTTGGTTAAGTGCGGTTTCCATAACTGCAAAACTAACTGAATCGATTTTGATATCCATCTGTAAAGCCGTAATTCCGGCAGCAGTTCCGGCAACTTTAAAGTCCATGTCACCTAAGTGATCTTCATCACCTAAGATGTCAGAAAGTACGGCCACGCGATCGCCTTCTTTAATTAGACCCATAGCAATACCTGCAACGTTATGCTTTAGCTTAACACCCGCATCTAACATCGCAAGAACGGCAGCACACACAGTTCCCATTGAGCTTGAACCATTTGATTCAAGCACTTCACCCACAATACGAATTGTATATGGGAAATCAACGTGATCAGGAATGATCGATTTTACTGCGCGTTCTGCTAAATTTCCGTGACCAATTTCGCGACGACCTTGGCCGCCGAAACGTCCGACTTCACCGACTGAGAACGGAGGGAAATTGTAATGTAATAAAAACTTTTTCTTTAGCTGACCACGTAATGATTCAATATTTTGTTCGTCATCAGCAGTACCTAACGTAGCCGTTCCTAAACACTGGGTTTCACCACGTGTGAATAAGCCAGAACCGTGAGCGCGTGGTAATATACCAACTTCGCATGAAATAGGACGTACAGTTTTCAAATCACGTCCGTCGATACGTGAACCTTTATCTAGAATCATCGCGCGCGCGACTTTGTATTTCACGTCTTCAATGATGGTTGATAATTCTTTATCACGCTGCGAACGTAATTTGTCGTCAGTGATTGTCGCTATCAATTTTTCTTTTGCTGCAGCTTTAGCATCGTCAAAAGATGAATAGCGATCTTGTTTTATTTTTAATGAAAGGGCTTTATCAATTAATGGCTGTAAAAAAGTTTCAGCCGTCCCGCGGAAATCACCATCAATTTTTGCTGCTGTGAAAGAGCGTTTTGCTTTTGATCCCGTTTTTTCACGAAGTTCATCTTGGATTTGTAAAAGTGGCATTAACGATTGATGACCAAATTTTAATGCCGCTAAGGCATCAGCTTCAGTAATAAATAAGCCTTCACCCTCAACCATTAACAACCCGTTTTTAGTTCCAGATACAATAATATCTAAATCAGATTTTGCTAATTGCTCTTGTGTGGGGTTGGCAATAAATTGTCCATCAACACGAGCCACTTGGCACGCAGCGGTTGGACCAAAAAATGGAATGTCAGAAATGTGTAA
>JAYTMU010000060.1:0-2222 GCA_043728195.1 Bdellovibrionales bacterium | reverse complement strand
TCAGATTTCGGTAATGCGGTTAGAACTTTATTTAAAATTGAAATCGATTTTTTTCGATCCGCACGAATTTGTACGGCGTGAATTTTATCACCTTTTCCTTGTTCATCCATCGACAGCAATCGTGCACGCTCAGCGTAAAGATCAGCCAATCGATAGGTCATATTATGTTGCAGAAGCATCGCATCCGATGATTCCGTATCCACAGCTGATTCTAACTTTTGAATAAGACTGTCATGAGTCGCTAAATCTAACTTTGCAGCTAAAACTTTTTGTGACAGCACCAACATAAATAAAAGGCTTAAAGGTGTTTTCATAATTAAATCCCCGGCATGACGGCAAATACGTATTTTTCATATCCGGCTTGACCACCGGCCCTAAGTACAAGAGCTATATTTTCATAATTCGAGTTGCGATCCGCTTGGATAATTAAAGAGCTAGTATCTGATTTTTTAGCTCCAAGTAACGCTTTCGCAAGGTCACTTTCAGTAGTTGCTTTATCGTCGACAAAAAATCCATTTTCTTCAATGCGAACGACTAGCCCCTGATCTAGAACATCACTTGCTATGGCAACCGGAAGAACGATTTTTTGATTTTCTTGGATGTTTTGCACGCGGCCGTTCATGTTCGACAACAAGAAGATGACCAAAATACAAAAAGCATCAATAAGTGTTGTTAAGTTTAAAGAGAAGAAAAGAGACTTTTCTTTTCCAGAAGCCCCGCTACCACGAATTTGCTTCATCGATTTTAGCGGACTTGCATGTTTTAAATTTCGTAAAATACTTGGTCTCATACGTTCCTCGCTTAAGTAAAACTTAAAGTTGTAATGGCTTAGATTGGCGAAAGGCCAATATTCATAATTCCTGCTTGCTTTGCCAAATCCATCAATTTAATAACTTGATCGTACTTGGTATTTTTTGCTGGCAAGATGTGGGTAGCAGTTGCTTTTAGATTAAACGCATTAGCTAAGGCAGCCCTTGCTTTAACAAAATCGATTGCCCCCGCTTTAACGGGAACCATCGTTTTTGATTCTGCTCCAGATTTTGCCTTCATCACAACGGTTAGGTTGTTGGCTTCATCAATTGTTAGCCAAACGCTGGCAATCTTTGCCGTTTCAGCTACGTCTTGGCTACCCATGGCTTGCTTTGTTTCCATCGCGCGGATTTCCACCCACACGACAGTCATTAATAAAAAACAAATACAAACTGAAAGAACGTCGAACACGGGTAGTAGATTTAGTTCTACGTTCAGATTCTTTTTATTTTGTGATTGCTGTGCCATTCCCATAAATACGTCCTTAATTAAAAGTTTATATTAAATTTAGTTGCTAACCCGGCGAGTGACTTTTTCTTTCATAGGCTCGTAGTTAAACGACAACCAGTTGTAAACCATCAATGACGACTGATTTAAATCATCAGCTAAGGCATTGGCGCGATTCTGAAGCACGGCAAACATTACTAATGCTGGGATGGCCATAATTAAACCGTAAGCTGTTGCATGCATCGCCATTGAAATACCTTGTGATAAAAGCGCTGCTTTCTCGACTGGGTTTCCGTTAGCTACGGCCTGAAAAGAATCGATCAGACCTATGATGGTACCTAATAGACCAGCTAGCGTTCCGATGTTTCCGATGGCTGCTAGAAAGCTAGTTCGCTTTTCTAAAATCGTGGTTTCACTTAGTAAAACTTCATCCATTTTAGATTGAATTTCTTCATTTCCACCGCGGTGATACGCAGCCTGAGTTCCTGCTAAGATAGTTTTACCTAAAGCGTTCGCTGTACCTGTCATAGCTTGCGTCTTCTTCATGACTAGCTCGAGCTGACCTTTTTTGATGTCGTCCTCAAGACTTTTTGCTAAGTTGCGATTATTTAACGATCGTCTGAAGTAAAGCACATTTACGCGTTCGATGATGATCGCGATAGAGACGACTTGTCCTGCGAAAATAATCCACATTACAAAACCGCCGTGATTAAAAGCTTCGATCATATTTGTAAAAAATCCCATATTACCCTCGTTTTTTCCTTAAAAGTTTAGTTGTTGTTCTTCTTACGGTTAGTTGAAGCAAACAAAGGTCCCACAAAAATTATTGCTGTAAAGGTCGCTGAATTTATTTAGAATTTTCCTTTGAAAATATTTCTTGGCTATTTGCCGCAAATTGCAGAACGCAGCGACACATATTGCGCGACTAAAAACTGTACAGGTGATTTTTACACGGCTATATATAG
>JAYTMU010000059.1:0-35433 GCA_043728195.1 Bdellovibrionales bacterium | reverse complement strand
GTTGGAGAGTTCTTTTTATAATTGGTTTGTTACTAGGTGGTTTAGCACTAAAGGTACTTAATCCAAATATTTTTTCCGGAAATCTGGAAACAGACACGTGGACAACGGTAGTCGCAGGGTTACTTGTTGGCTTCGGAACAATTCTTGGTAGTGGTTGCACAAGTGGTCACGGAGTTTGCGGCATTAGTCGCATGTCGGTACGCTCCTTGGTTGCAACGATTATTTTTATTTCCGCTGGCGTGGTCGCTGTTGTTGTTTTTAGACGGTTAGGAGTATTTTTATGAAAAATAGATTAGCAGCCCTTGTCGTTGGATTTATTTTCGCGATCGGACTTGGAATTTCTGGAATGACACAACCCCAAAAAGTAGTTGGCTTTTTAGACGTGTTTGGAAAGTGGGACCCATCTTTAATTTTTGTAATGGTCGGTGGGATCATCGTCCATTTTGTAACATACAAACTGATTAGAAAACGAAAGTCACCTTTGCTTCATACAAGTTGGCATGTGCCAACGAAGAATGAGATCACCCCAGCACTTGTAACTGGCGCTTTGCTTTTTGGAATTGGCTGGGGCCTTGGGGGTTTTTGTCCGGGACCTGCAGTAACATCGCTTGCAAGTTTTGAACTTCGCCCACTGCTGTTTGTAGCCAGCATGCTGGCCGGAATGTTTTTGTTTCGACTGCTTGATAAGAAAATGCAAATAAAGAAATGAGATTTTTATGGAAATCTACGGTTATCTAGCTTCGATACTTATGGGTTTGTCACTTGGTATGATTGGTGGCGGCGGATCAATTTTAACGGTACCAATTCTGGTGTATCTTTTTAAAATTGATCCAGTTTTGGCAACTGCCTATTCTCTTTTTATAGTGGGCCTTACAGCTTTAATCGGCGGCGGATTTTATCTAAAAAAAGGCGAAGTTGATCTTAAAACTGGTTTGATTTTTGCTGTTCCTAGTTTTGTTGGGGTTTACCTAACCCGTGCGTATGTTATTCCGCACTTGCCTGATCCTGTTTTTACAATTGGATCCCACGCCATTTCGAAACCGCTACTGATTATGTTGGTCTTTGCCATTCTGATGGTTGTTGCCTCAGTTTCAATGATTAAAACTAAAAGTATTTCAACGATTGCGCCTAAAGAGGTATCGGTAAAAAATAGATTTCTTTTAATTTCTTTAGAAGGTCTTATTATCGGCAGCATCACTGGCTTTGTCGGCGCTGGTGGCGGATTTCTGATAATACCCGCGCTAGTTTTACTTGTTAGAATGCCAATGAAAATCGCAGTTGGTACATCTCTTTTTATTATTGCTGCAAAGTCGCTACTGGGCTTCATTGGCGACGTTCAACACCAAGCTTATATCGACTGGCAATTGCTTTTAACAGTTTCAAGTATCGCGATTGTCGGACTTTTTGTAGGTATTTTACTTTCGAAGGAAGTCTCTGAAAAAGCGCTTAAAAAAGGTTTTGGTTATTTCGTCTTGATTATGGGAGCATTAATATTATTCGATCAAATCCAGAAATTGTAAATTACTACGTCCAGCACCTTACTTTTCTGCATTTATTTCCATGGTAAATATTGTGGTACAAGGTTCGCTGCCAAAGCACTCAAGCGCTAAAAGTTCATTTCCTTTTTGGAAACATATGTTTCCAAATCACTGCTTTTTTTATTTGAAAAGCAGTGGCAACGTCATCTTGATCGCAATTCAGCGATTTTTATACTTACCGGAGGTCTTAAATGATTGGAAATAAAAGTGGTGTAATTATTGGTGCAATGAACTTGGTGGCGTTAGGTACGGCAGTTCAAGCAAGCCAAATTTCAAACTTGCATGCTTCAGACAAAAAAGTAGAGCAAGTCAATACGGCGTCATTGAAATCAATTGAAAGCACTTGGATAAAGGTACCGGTGGCATGCAAAGCGCGTCACTTTAATGCCAGTCCAGTATTATTAGAGGTTAAAGAAATGGCTTCGCACATACTAAGCATCTATTCAGTATACCCGGCGTAGTATGATAAAGCCGACTGCACATTCGTTTTCCAAAACCGAAATTGAAGCACTTCGAAAAAAGTTTTATACTCTTTCCGAAGTGACTTCATATTCATCGGACATTCAGTTCGCATCGCAAATTGCATCTTACGGAATGCTTCGCGAGATCGGTACCGTCAACGATGAATTGGCGCGGTTTATTTTTGACGCCAAAAGTGGAAACGTAGTGCGGCTATCATCATTGAAAGCCGAGATAGTAAAATGGAAAGAGCAATTCGGCCTAAGAGTTTGGTCTACCGATACTCAGGCCCTTGAGTTACGAACTGTTGGATTTTACGATGTTGTCCATCCAACTTTTTCAAGAAACGATGCCGGAGAGCTTGATTCACTTTTTATCTTCCCGGCAATTATTAATGAAATTGCAAAAGCTTCGGGCGTAGAACTTGTGCTTGTAAAATCGTGGGGAATTAATTCCATTTTTGGTGGTTTTGATCCGGCCAAATCATATTATCAAACTAATTTTTGGGAATTAGAAAATAACGACGCACTTAAATTTGCAGACCTTATTCGACAAGGGAAATTAGCATTCTTGGGAACCCATGACTTAATTGCTCATGTTGCCGGAATCAATAGCTTTCATTGGCCACTTTTAAAAAAAAAGGCCGACGAAGTTTACAATACAATTTCTAATTATTTTAATTCTGTAGCGAAGCCAAGTATAGCATCACTCATCGTGCCTTACACGATCGGCGTTGTGCTAGATGATTTAGCGCAACCGCCAAGTTATAGCTCGACAAATCATCTTGCAGTGCTAGATAAATTACTTCTATGTCTTAAGGAAAAAGCAGTTCCGGCAGGTATCTCAACATTGCTGACTGAATTTCCGAACAGTTTTCAAGAAATTATAAAATTATCGCGCACTGAAGGCGTTGAAAATGATTCAGGTCAAATCCAAATGGCGATAAGCACCCTATCAAAAGAAATCCGAAGCAAATCATTTTCAATTTAACTAAAGCCGATCCCAAAGCTTGTTCAGCCATCCCAAAGCTGTAGGGTCTTTAGTAATCACGCGGACAGTTTGATGACACGAATATGGACAACCCGAAACTTTTAGCGGGATTAATCCCGAGCTTTCAATAAAATAATCCGGTAAATAGCCCAGTGCCATGCCATCGTGAATTAAATTTTCCATCAATTTTAATCCGCAGACTTTGTATTTTATATCACGTGGAAATTTATCATCACGCCAACCGTCTATACTGGTGGCTTTAGCAATGCGCCCCAGAATTGCGGATTCTGGCGATGTGAATGGATATTTTAAAATTTCCTCTACAGGTATGTTTTGCTTCTGTGAGTATTTTTTAAATAACGGGTGTTTCGCTGATGCGCAGGTTTTAAATTCTACCTTTGAAATTACTTTTGATGAAACTTCTGCTGGTGCATTGCGGGTTATCAAAGCTAAGTGGACTTCGCCATCCATCACCTGTTGCGTGGCTTTGTCTTCACTTCGAATTAAAAACTGAATACGCGCCTGCGGATATAGGGTAGTGATGACCTTAGCAATTTTAATTCCGTACGACGTTTGCAAAATTTCTTCGGAAGAAATGTACCGTTAAAGGTAGAACGTTGGAAATTCCGCAAGCTATGACATCAGATCAGATCGAATTGTGGGTACAGTGGTTTGTGCACGCAGCAAACATAGCGGCACTGGCCGGTTTTAACATTGTAGAACTGCATGCGGCCCACGGTTATGGACTGAACCAATGGCTTTCACCAGTTACGAATCAACGGGAAGATGAGTTCGGTGGTGACATCACAAACAGAGCCAAACTACTTTTCAGAATTGTTACTAAGATTAAAACTCAATTTCCAGAACTGTTACTTGCAGTTCGACTTCCGGCACAAGATCACTATACCGGTGGACTTAGTGCAAGCGAAATGATTTGGGTCGTAAACCAACTTGAAATTTTAGGAGTTGATTTTGCAGCAGTCGGGCGTGCGATTTTAAAAAAACCCGCGGACTGGGGATCGATGAATTTGTATGTGAAAAAATCTATCGGCAGAATTGTTGGTGTGAGAAAGTATAAATGTACGGTGAATGAAAATGACTATTGCCAACGGGCAAAATAACGCATGACTGAATCTGACCGGATCTGGAAACACAGCTATTAAGGCAGGAACAGAGAATATCCAGCTAGTGGTACAGATAGTGCACTCTATTTATAATAATATAAAAAAGGAGACATACATGGGGCTAAATAAATTATTTGTAAAAAAACTAGCAGGCATATCTATAATTTCAATTCTGTTCGTTGTAAGTTCGGGATTTGCGCAAACCGCTACAGGTAAGACTAGCGCCGGAAAGCAAAGTCTTTACGAGCGGCTGGGCGGAATTTTTAGTATTGCCGCAGTCGTAGATCACTTCAGCGACGCTGTTGTAAAAAACCCCGTTGTTGGACAAAATTCTAAAAATCCATCGCTAAAGGAATGGCATACAAATAATTTAAACAGATTGCCGGGTCTTAAGTACATGCGAACCACTTGGGTTGCTGAAGCGACTGGTGGTCCTATGAAGTTTGTCGCCACAAAACCAGGAAAAGCAAAACTAGGTTTAGAAGAAGCACATCGTGCTCTTAAAATTTCACCGGAAGAGTTCGATGAAGTCGCAGCAGAATTGGGAAGAACTCTTGATCATTTCAAAGTTCCCAAAACCGAAAAAAACGAAGTGTTAGCTGCTTTTGCCGCACATAAGAATGAAGTCACCGCTGGTTACAGAAAAAATACAATTAGTAAACTGGTCGAATAGTCACGTAGAGATTGAGGCGTAATGAAAAAAGTCAGCTTGTTCTGTGAACTCGTGCATTCCTAAGGCACAATTTCGATCGAGTCCACATTCATCCATCCATTTTATAAGTATGTAAATGTGTTAGTTCCGCTATTCAGGTCAATACCGATAAGCGTTGTAATAAATTCTGCAATTCAATTCAATTTATCTTCTAAAATATTGCAAATTCTACCAAAGGCTTAGGTAAATAGTTGAATGGTTTGAAAGACTAATATAAGACAAATCATCCCTACGGGAAAGGACCCAGCATGACTATTTTGATGCGATTATTTTGCACTGCTTTCTTTATCATGTCTTTTTCATTTCATGCCAATGCTGATCAGATTCAGTTCAAAAATGAACTCGTAAAAATTATCAAAAATCAAATGGCTGAGGCGCAAGGAATTTCTGCAGAGCAAGTCGTTATTGAAGATTTTTTGATTGGCATGTGGGGAGTAAAATTTGAGCCTTTGTTTGATGACCGATTTTTCACCGAAGCCTACGAATTTTATGCAGCGCCATTACCAAACGAGGCCAGCACGCTAAGTTTTTTCCAACGCATTCAAGACAAAATGGCTTCATACAAGCCAGGCTATATGAGTCACCGTGTACTTTACACAGCCCTTTTTGCTTTCCGCTTACGCTCTGAATACTTAAAAGAACCTATTTTTAATAGCGAGCTGATCAAATTATTGGGTTTTGGCGAGGGCTATTTTAATATGGGCCATTCATGCCCGGGACATGGGGATTGTGAATGGGTCGAAAATAATGTCGAAATTATTCGTAGTAGCACCGTTGCTGCACAATGGGAATATGTATGGCAGGATCCAAGCCGAAAAGCATTATCTGAATTTGTTAAAATTACCCGCACCTATCAGGTCGGAGTTCACAGCAATGTTAGGTGGTCCATGCAATCCCATATAATTCAATTGGTAAACAATTTGGATCCTGCAGCCCAAAAATCTTTGTTAGAAATTACAAATCTACTAACCGATTATCTTACAGAGCCATGCGAAACAGATCCCTTTCAAACTGGCTTCACTTTGCAATTTCTCAATATCTTAAAGGCAGATAGCCTTTTATTGCGATCCCGATTGTTTGCTTACCTAAGCTGTTCGCACTTCGAAATTATTGAAAATGCTTCCGATACCCTTGCATCCTTGCCGCATGTTTCTAACGCCACTGTAAGTCAAATTTTAAGGCGTTTTTTAAAACCTGATCTTTGGGCGCGAACACTTTTTCATTTGCTTGAAAACACTCTTTTTCTTTTGGCAGAAAATTCTCCCGAGCAGGGGCAGAAAATTTTTAATTTCTTTCTAGTTGAGAATCCACAAATTTTGAACGAACATAAAAGTGTTGAGTTTAAAATATTGCTGGCGCTTGGGTTCGCCGGAGTTAAAAGCACTGGTTTCATGAATCATGTGCAAACCGTCGCCCAGAATTCGTCAAATTTTGCATCTCAAAATGCGGCGCATGCCGTGCTGGGATATCAAATGCAAGGACCACAAAAAAAAGAATATCACCTTGCATTAGTATCCAGTTTTTACTCGCCACAGGGCTGGGTTGGACGGAAGGCCATGGAAGCTTTAAGTTTTCATTACTCAAGCAACTTAGAATTCATGAGCTTGTTAAAGGATCATACCAAAATCCACAGTCAGCGCATGAATGAAATAATTGAAGAAAGTTTTAGCGTTGATAGAATGAGTGTGCATTGAAAGCCGCTTGCCTGATTCTGAGCTAGGCCACACAAAGTTTTGGAACTGATCTCTTATAAGGTCTGGGTCGAAAGAACTTTTATGGATCACGTTCGATTGATGGAGCAGATCTAGCCGCATTGATGTACACAGTTATTGAAAGCTGCAAAAAGTTTGAAATAGATCCGCGAAAATACATTTTAGAAACCTTGAAATTATCTGCTGCTAAAAAAGAAACACTTACACCGTACAAATTTGCTTTGAAACTACGAAGTCAACAACCTGCTTAAAGTGCTGGTTACCCATATCTTGTCGGAAGTTTGGTTTAAAAACTTCAGGTGCTGGTGGTTTATATACCAAACTGCTGTGTGGACGCTTGGTGTTGTAATGTTTCCTCCACCTTTCAATGATAACTTGAGCTTCTAAAAGGGAGAAGAAAATTTCTCTGTTTAAAAGTTTATACCGCATTTTGCCATTAAACGATTCGCAGTAACCATTTTCCCACGGACTTCTTGGCTGAATGTAAAGCGGCTGAACTTCTAATTTTAGAAGCCATAGTTTAAGTCGCTTAGCTATAAATTCAGGCCCATTATCAGATCTAATATTTTTAGGTAACACGTTTTTTAGCTGGGCTTGAGACAGTTTCCCTTTGAAACTTCCTTTAAAATTTGATTATCAATCGATAAATCAGCAACTAGTTTTTTAAGGCTTTGATTCTCTAATTCTAAATCTTTTAATCTTTTGGTTGGTCAATTCGAAGACCACCAAATTCTTTTTTCCAACGGCATAGAGTGCGATTTTAGCAAAAGATCAAGGTCCCCATCAGTTCGAGCTTCTTTCGTTCAACGATTTTCCGATGTCGGTTTATAACGGTGACCATGAAACGCAGAGTGGAATTCCAGACGCGGTAAAAAAATTGGGTCAAAAAATAAGTGAAGTTGACGCGCTCATTCTTTCGACACCAGAATACAATGGCGGAATACCGGGACCATGCGAAGTCTTTTGCATTCACAAATGCCGCTAGTAGCTATTGGCGTATTTGTCTACCCAGAAGTGTTTGGCTTATCTAAGGCTGACCAAGCATTTGATGACGCTGGAAAAATCAAAGATGCGCCGACTGAACAACGACTTAAGAAATTACTCATAAAATATTGGAATCATATCGGCGGAAACAACACGAAATAAAAAAAGGAGAGTGTATGTCACTGTTAGGCTAGGCAAAACTTCCCCATTTTATGGGACCAATCTGACTCACAAAATTGAAAAACACCGAGAGCATCGCTTATTGGGCATCTTGGCCTTGGTCTGTCTCTTGCACATTTGACTTGCGGTTATTGGAACTACAGCCATGAGGACAGTACATGATAGCGAGTCAGTTGTCGGATAATTATCTATTTGATGCGAGTCCGCAGCCGATGTGGGTCGTCAACCCAATGACTCTTCGCTTTCTTAAAATTAACCGTGCCGCAATAATACAGCATGGATATTCCGCTGACGAGTTTCTTTCGCTTTCTCTCAGAGATATTTGCTCGCCCTGTGAATTTGGCGAGAAGACCATTGTCATAGACGAATTCCTATCAGCCAATCCTCTTCACCCAAAATGTATAACCACAATTCGGTTACCGCACAGTCGTGTGGTCGATGTTGAGATCACGACCACTAAGATTAACTTTGAAGGCAGTGCTGCAAATCTTTGCCTTGTTTTAGATATTACGGAGAAAAAAAAGAGCGAAGAGTATCTGAGCTTTTTAAGTAAAACAGGTGTAGTCCTTACGGAGTCGCTGGATATTGAGACTATTATTAAGGCAGCAGCCGTTCTGATGCTTGAGTCTCTTACCGACATTTGTATCGTTGATTTGTACGAAGAGCAGAGAGAATCGGAGCGTGTTTTTAAACGTATGCTCAGTATTCATAGAGTTTTGTCCAAAGACAAAGTCGCCAAGGAGTTAAATAGATTTCCGCCGAAAGCGCGATCAGGAGACTTGGTCTACGAAAGCGTTCTTTCGCGAAAGTCACATTTTTTTAAGAGTCTCACAGCGGCCGTTGGTTCCGAGCCATTTAGTGATCCTGAATATCTTAAATTACTTAAAAGCTTGGAGTGTCACTCGGCGATCGTGGTTCCCTTAGAAAGTCATGAGAGTGTATTTGGCGTAATATCTTTGATCCGCACTGGTTCGCGTCCCGAGTTTTGTGACTTGGATTTGGATTTTGTTGATGAATTTTCGAAGCGAGTGGTGATCGCAATTGAAAACGCCCGCCTCTACCAACAGGCTAAAGATGCGAACCTTGCGAAAACTCAATTCATCGCCAATATCAGCCATGAAATGCGAACTCCCTTAGGAGCGATCATTGGCTTTACCGATATTCTACTCAGTGGTTCTCTGAACAAGGCTGAACGACGTTGCTATTTGGAAGTTATTCAACGGAACGGCCGTCAGCTTAATGAGGTTATCTCTGAACTATTGGATCTTGGTAAAATTGAGGCTGGAAAACTTGATCTCGAGCTGTCGGAAGTTTCTCCGCGAGAGATACTTGAGGACGTTGTGTCGCTGTTATCAATTAGAACGAATCAAAAAGAACTAAGGTTTGAAATTGATATTTCGAGTGATGTTCCTACAAAATTGATTTTGGATCAGCTCAAGTTCAAACAGATACTTATTAACATAATTGGAAATGCCATTAAATTTAGTTCGATAGGGACTATTCGATTGCGTGAGCGAAACTTGCGGTATGGAGAGAGAAAGCTTCTTGCGATTGAAGTTGAAGACAATGGAATAGGCATCGACCCTGAAAATCACGCAAAACTCTTTCACCCATTTGCGCAAGCCGACAATACAATGACTCGCAAATTTGGGGGAAGTGGACTTGGTTTATTTATTTCAAGAAAACTGGCGCAAGCTTTAGGTGGAGATGTTGAGTTAATTTCTTCAGAAATTGGAAAGGGATCTACTTTTAGAATCACGATCGCCGCAAATGAGGCAACGTCTCAACCGTCCATCGAGTCAACGCGACCCATTCAACCTCAGCAAGTCGATGTAAAAAAAATTCCACATCCCGGAGGTCGAGTGCTTGTGGTTGATGATTCACTGGATAACCAGATGCTGATTAAACTTCTTTTGAAGCGCGAAGCTTTAACCGTTGATTTTGCCAATGACGGAGTTGAGGCCGTTAAAATGGGTGCTACCAACCCCTATGATCTCATTATGATGGATATTCAAATGCCGGTCATGGATGGTTATGCGGCCACCGTCCGCTTGCGCGAATTAGGAGTAAAGACCCCAATTATCGCGTTGACAGCCCATGCTCTGAGTGAGGACAGGGATCGCTGCCTCTCTGTCGGCTGCAACGGTTATATCACTAAGCCAATTGACCCATCCCACTTTCATGACCTTGTGATGAGTTATATATGATAGCACCACCAACATCTGATCCGCGATGGTTAGACCTAGTCGTTGGAAAATTCCAGGTGTCTCTCGACTTTTTGGCAACAAAAATCTTGCTAACGCGAATATCGGCATTGGCAAAAGAAGATCCAAAGACGATTCAGAGCGGAGTTGAAGAGCTTCGCACCTTGTTTAATAAAAACATTCAGTCTCCAAAGGTTCAGCGTGATTTGATTAAAATATTTGGGTCGCGATATCATATGGCACCGGCGATTTATGATGTGGAGGAGGTTGCTGAAGGACTTGCGGAAGGTCGAATTTTTTTATTGGCCGGATCTGAAGCGAATTTGAACAAAGTACCAGCTGGCAATTGGATTGGCGGAACCACGCCAGTGACTGAAAGTGAAACGAAAGATCTGTTGGGCTACAATCGAGTATTTGCAACTGAGTTACCAACCTTTATTGTTGATACCGATATCAAGGTCTACGAAGACGTTGAATCTTTACACAATATCTACTCCGAATCGCCGCAAAATGGTTACAGCATTATCATTATTCCTGCATCAAGCTCAATGCATTTATCCTTTGCACTGAATGCACCCACTTATCCTGCCTTTGCAACCCGGCCCCTTGTTGGATGGATTTCTGGTGTGCCAACGGCCGCCTTGGGTATGGCTTCACCCAAAGTGTTTAATGGAAAATTCGCTAAAGCCTATACGAATGCCGCTGTTGTTATGAGGGTGAGTCTTCCGCCCAATAAATTTGCCGAGGTTGAGGTTGTAAATATTTTTGAACCAGGATCTGGAGACTCCCTCAGGGTTGAGGAAGACGGGTTTGAGCATCAATATGTTTTGATCAACGGGATAAAAATGCGCTTTGCAGACTATATTCAAGATTCCTGGAAAGACAGACGCCTGCCACTCGTAGCAAATTACCTCGGTGTTATGATCAACTCAAGCTTTCAAAAAATAAACCTGGAAACAGGTGGAGCAAGATTTTACGCACCACTCTTTAGAGGCATTGAATATCGGATTGCGAACACCATTAAAGATTATAAGTATGAATTTTTTAAGCGATTGCCGTCAGAAAATGAAAATTCTAGTATTTTTTCATGCAATTGTTACTTGAATTATCTTCTCTTTTCGGACCTTGACCTCAAGGTACCGGCGGCCTTACTCGGACCCACTACCTTTGGAGAGATAGCTTATCAGCTACTGAATCAAACTATGGTTTACGTCATGATATCGGACTTACATTAATGAATTCCAAGAGCGTTTAAAAGCAAGAGTTGTCGATTTAGCTTCTGAATACGGGCGCTATGGCTATCGCCAAGTCACAGGATTACTTAACATGGAAGGCTGGGATGTTGGGAAGGACCGAGTTTTTTCGATCTGGAGAAGAGAAGGCTTAAAAGTTCCTTATAAGCAGCCTAAGAAATCACGACTTTGGCTAAACGATGGATCTTGTATTCGTCAGCGAGCAGAATACAAAAATCACGTTTGGAGTTATGATTTTGTTTCAGAGCAAACCCATGACGGAAGAAAAATAAAAATCTTAAACATAATCGATGAATTTACGAGAGAATGTTTAATGTCTTTGGTTGTTTTGGTTAGTGCTTAGCTTTGCCCTAAGCTATAAAGTGAGTTTTATTTTTTTACTTTTACTTGTTCCAGCTTTGTTTGCATGGACCAGCTCAATTCAAAAGGCCTTATATTACGCAACACTTCGTACAGCACTTCGATCAGAAAAAGGTTTTTGTATTTTGTATGGAGCCATTACAGGCGATATTATAGGATCAGTTTATGAGTTTAATAATATACGCACTAAAGACTTCGAGCTGTTTTCGCCGAAGTGCTCATTTACGGATGATACCGTTTGCACCGTTGCCATTGCTGATTCAATTTTAAAAGGTAACAATCCTGTTGATGCATTACTTTTTTGGTGTCGAAAATATCCAAATGCGGGCTACGGGGATAGATTTAAAGATTGGATTTTTTCAAGCAATAAGCCAAATCCCTATAATAGCTTTGGAAACGGCGCTGCTATGCGAATTTCACCGATCATTCATGTAGAAAAAAATATTGATGACCTAATTTACTTATCTGACAAATTTACTGAAATTACGCATAACCATACAGAAGGGCTGAAAGGCGCACGCGCAATTGCAGTCGCTGGATTTATGGCAAAAAATAAATTTGACATGGAATAAATAAAAGTCGCAATTGAAGCACGCTTTTTTTACGACTTATCTCAACCAGTTGCGACCATTAGAAAAGGTTATTATTTTGATGAAACATGTCAGGGGTCTGTCCCGCAGGCAATTAGGTGTTTTACAGAATCAACTTCATTCGAAGATGCAATTAGAACCGCGGTCTCAATTGGCGGTGACTCTGATACTATAGCTGCCATGACTGGGGCCTTAGCTGAAGCAAAGTGGGGCATACCGGACCATATTCTCAACGAGATTAAATCTGGATTGCCAGATGAAATTATTGAAGTAGCAACAAACTTTTATACTAAGTTTATGTAAAATTTATTCAGTTTGCAGAGATACTATTTTAATTCTTATATTACGAATCATTCGACTTATTGGTGACTCAGCGGTGACTTGGAATTTCTTTTGAAAAAGCAGAAACTGCTAACCTATCAGAAAACTTGGTGACCTCAGCTTGCAGTTACGCAATGTTGGGTGAACCTCATGATTTCATACACTTAGCGATTCGTAATAATGATAATTATCTAGCTCAAGTCGCCGAACTTTATACACAAGGGTTATCTTTGCGGGAAATTACTAGAATCATAGATCTTTCGAAAACGAAGGTTCGAGATCTTGTTTTGCGTGCTGGAATTCCTTTGAGATCGATGCGTAATGAAAAAGGTCAGCTTGTTCTGGGAACTCGGGGTAAGCGAAATATGAAACCTTCTTATAGATATTGGTTCCTTAATGGTGAGGTTCAGAGGCATCCGAAAGAGTATCCGTTAGTACTTGAAATTGTTGAGCGATGGAAATCGGGTCAGTCTATGAATTCCATTGCGACTTGGTTGAATCGGCGAGGAATCAAGTCGCCAATGAATAAGCAGTGGAGCTGGAATTCTATAAACAATATAATCAAGAGGCAAAAATAGACAAAGGTTATTTCATTTTAGGCCAAAAACGATCGGGATTTTCTTCATCTTTGAAGTAATCCTCGATGACCATTCCATTTTGGGTGAGTCGTTTTTCTTTTCGTTCCCATTTCTTATTTGAATCAGGGTATTCGCAGATTTCGTCTGGTGAGTTGTTTGACAGCGCAAAAAATTTAAAAGACTGATCGGTATGATTATAAAATTGGTGGGCAATTCCAGTTTTGAAAACGATGAGATCCCCTTCGGTCACTTCAAAGATTTCTTTTTCTTGGCGAACCATTGCCGAGCCGCTTAGGACAATGAAAAGCTCTTCCTCATGATAATGAAAATGATATGGGCAGGAATATGATTTTGCTTCGAGTATTTCAAGATGAAACCCTAATTTTGATGTATTCCATATTTTTGAAATAGGAGCTGATTGGCTTGCATACTTTCCGTGGACTTCTTTATCGAAAACGAATTGAGGATCATTTTTTAAATTCACTAAACATTTCATTTTACGAACCCTTTCCATTTTTCTTGAGCCAAGTTAGAACTGCAGATTTTAATTCTTTGCAGAAATCTAATAGCTCGATGACTTCATCTTCGCTAACGTTCCCTGCAAATTCGTATTCGGTTTCATTACGTTTTTTGCGGCAAGTATCTAAGTAATCAGCGTCTGACTTGTATTTATCACCAAGAATCAAAGGCAGCGATTGAAGCGCTCGATAGTGGGCTAGATTTTTTTCTGGTCGGTAACCAGAGCTATGAAGAAGTATAGTGCAAAGTTTAAGAGCTGCATTATAAGCAATTCCAAATTTCCAATCGTCGGAAAGCCCTTTTGCGGAAGCATCTTTTAAATCACGCTCAACAATTTCTAAAAGATTTGCTATTTCTTCTTTGGATGTTTTATGCGGGCGAAGCCAGCCATTTTTTGCCCAATCAGCTAAAGACATCTTCATTTCCAATCAGTAATACTTTTTTTCCGCTAAGAACGTTTTTTATGAAGTGGTCTTTTTTCTTTAATTTTTCTTTCCATGATTTGGCAGAATAAACGTGTGGATTAATTTCTCTTTCAATTTGCTCGGTTAGCTCTTTAAATTTGGATGAAAGAGTTCTTTGTCCGACCTTGCCAATAATAATAAGATCGATATCGCTATGTGATTTCTCTTCACCTTTTGCGAATGAGCCGAAAATAAAAGCAAGCTCGATTCCTTCGACGGTACTTAATGTCTCTTTAAGTTTTTCAACGACACCAGATGTCTTTTCAACAAGACCGCAAATGACTTTATACAAAGGATGACTAGTGTTAGCCGTATAATAAAGTCGATTGCCGTCTTTTTCGGGTACAACAAGATCTAGATTTTTAAGGTGTCCAATTTCTTTTTGAATTGTACCAATTGATAATTGCGATCTTCTTTGTAGATCACGCAAGTGAATAGCCGTTTTGTTTCCGTTAAATAATAAACGAAATATTTCGGCGCGAACTTGACTTGAAAGAAGCTGTGCTAATATGTTCATATGTATGTTTATAGCATACAATTGTATGTCTATGGCGTACATATCTGAGTTTGACTTTGCGAAGAATACTGGACAAAAGATGGGTTCTAAACTGTAGGTCTGAAAGTTCATCAATGATGAACTTGGTGAACCTAGCTTGTTATTATCCGAACGGATCTATCCTGTTGATTTTAAACAACATTTTTTTGAAACTCGCAATCGCATTTCCCTGGAAGACGCTAAAAGCGTAGCTGAAAAGTATAAAAACGGTAGTTCGTTGCGCGATCTTGCCAATCTGTATGGTTATTCAAAAAGCAAAATTCGTTCGACTCTCAAACGTCAGGGACTCAAGCCTCGCGTTGGAATTGCTCAAGCCACTCACAAGCGTTCGCTCAAGTCAGGCAAGCAAGGCACATTACCGTACTACGGATTCTGTTATTTCGAAGGCCAGATAGTAAAAGACCCACGAGAGTTTCCAACACTTCAATTAATCCATCGGTACTGGAGCCAGGGTAAATCCATCCACCAAATAAATTTGGAGTTGAATCGAGCCAAAGTTTTATCTCGCAAAGGTAAAACCTGGAGATGGGCTGCTCTTCAAAATATTGTCGTTCGATTTGAAACCAAAAAAGTCATCCTATTAAAAGGGGGAAAATATGAATTTAGATAAATTGTTCGCTTGGTAATTGGAGTTGTAATTGCTTTCGCAGCAACTGGGCAGCTTGATGTTCTTCAAGCATGGGTGTGGCGCGCTCAAGCGAAAGTCATCTATGAATCGAGAAGTTCGAGCTGGGGGAGTCCGCGATTTTTCATCCGAAATCCGGATCACAAGCAAACTTCGAAGTAGATCAAAATCCTTTGTGGAATCAGTGAGTTAACGCTCGCTAAAGTCATGTTATATTGGTAAATGAAAGCAGAGGTTTTAAATGGTGAAAACAATAAAAAAATTAGAAAAAGGCGCAGTTGCTAAAATGCGTGAGTCTTATAAAAAGCTTCGTGAAAATACGTTCTCAAAGGAACTTGAAGAGGCGCTGAAAAAGAAAGATCAATCGGTTGCCTTTGGTTCATGGGGCGCGCAATATTTCATCAATCAACAATTTAGATGCGGGAGAAGAAACTGTCGAAGGATGGTAGACCAGCAATTGATCAAGTATCCTGTGTTTTGTCGTTACATCAATTTTTCTAACGGGATATTGTTTTGCAATTGAAATCCCGTAGTTCTCAGGAAGTGGTACAATGGCATGACCACTTAGTAAAATCTGAAGTGCGCCGCTTAGGTTATTACTAAAGGCATAGAACTGCATTTTATACTTTAGATTTTCAACGAAAATATTGATTTCCAGATCCGAGAGCTTTCGATTTTGATTGTCGAGCCAAGTAGTTTTCTGACCAAATAGATCCTCCTTTTGGATTTTCTTTTTCTTCCAGAGTGGGTGCTTGTTTGAAATGTAGTGATGAAGGACTTCATCTCCAATTTTGACGTATCTCAACCTTGGAGATCGTTGGCTGAAGATTCCGAGTCCCAGCGATATTTCACCTTCAGTGAGAAGCTTATTGATTGTATCAGAATCGTAAGATTGTACGTTAAGTTTCAGTTGTGGAAATTTTTGAACGATCTTTTCTAAGGCTAATTCGAATTTCTTATTTTCAAAATGATCGAGAATGCCAACGCTTAGAATTCCATCAAACTGATTTTCGTCTTTTTGGCTGAGAGTAAACCCTTCCAGCTCTTGAAAAATTCTTTGAGTTGTCTGATAGAGCCTTACCCCCGAAGTTGTAAGTTGAAATGTTGACCGATTTCTAATGCAAAGAGTTTCACCAACGGCGTCTTCAAGATTGTTCAATGAATGTGTGACAGCCGGTGCGGAAAGATGAAGATCTTGAGCAGCCAGGCTTAAGCTGCGGTGTTTGGCAATTGCGTGAAAATGGAGCAAAGCATTAAGGTTGATGTTTTGTATTTTAAGTTTCATTTTATTAAATCACTATTTTAGTTTGTTTCAATTTACTTAACCATGGATGTAGCATACATAAAATGGCTAGTGAAGGTGAATATGACAGCAAAAGAAGTGATCGAACAATTCGAAAAGACTTGGTTCTATAACCGCCAGATTACGATGGATTATCTAGATGTGATCCCAGAGGATAAATGGAACTACACCCATCATCCAAAGTATGCGCCTCTTGCAAAACAGTTTCGTCACATGGCCTGCGTTTACGGAGTCTATATTAATGGTTTTCGCAATCGCGCGGTGGATTTTTCGATGAAGCATTCTCATTACTCAGGCTCTCTAACCAAATCCGCAATTCGTGCAGATTTGATGAGTAAGGATGAAGAGTTAAGAACTGTCTTACGTCAGTTTGACGATGAAGAAGTTGAAAAGTTTCGATTGGACTTTTTCGGAGTTAATATGAGTTTCACGGAATATACTCACATCCTGATTCAGCATGAATGCATGCATATTGGAATCTGGTCAAATATCGCAGCTTTTGCTGGATTCGAACTTCCTAAAAGCTGGAAATCTGATTGGGGATTCAACTAGTGGGCCGGTGCAAGTATGAAAGGCTCATAGAAGTTGAAACCGCCTTGGATGAGATTCGAAAATTCAGAGACCTCAAGGAACCCAAGCCCGGGATCTTCTATTTGAAAAGCCAAGGTTTTCTCCATTTCCATGAGAAAGACGAAAAGATTTGGGCCGATGTCAGAGATGGAAAAGATTGGGGCTCCCCAATCGACTTGCCCGTAAAGGTAACGAAAGGTTTTCTTTCAAAATTTGCACGTGAGATCCAAAGTCGATATTTAAACTCTGGTGGGACTTTGTAGTTCGGTTAATAAATAATTTTTCAATGAAGAATCCAACTAAAAAATTGCAGAAAAAATCGAAAACAATGCGAAATTCAAATGTGGTTGAAATTATTTTCGTCCAAGATGGTGATCGCGCAAGAACTGAAGAAGTTAAAAATCTCATCGCTCAAATGATAATACTCGGACAAACAAATCGGAAGATACCTAAAGGCTCCAAATAACGTAAATTTATTCTGTCGTTCGACTCCTGCTGGGGCCCCCAGCAGTTTTGTCTAAAATTTTATTTTTTATGAAAGCTAAGTATTTGAAATTACTCACTCTGAATCGCGATTGTTCGGATGGTGATTTGGTGAAAGCCAAGCGCAAATACTCGAAACAACAATTCTGAGTCTATCAATGGCTTACAGTTTTGTGTGGACTAAAGATAAAATCGATCTGTCTGAACTGGCAAGTAAAAGATGGGTCGAAAGATGGAGTATTAACAAAATAACGGCCCACTTCGGGGTTGGGCGTACTTTTATCGTTCGTAAACTGGGGCAATTGCGACAAAATCCTGATCTTATCCAGGATGGCCATGCTAGATCCCATGCAAAATCCAGAAAATACCGGTTTATGGGTGGGGCTTGAGCTTTAGTGGGTAAGCAATTGACAATTTTAAATTATGTGCTAATATTAGCACATATAAAGACTATGGAGCGTCTTGTGTGAAAGAAATTAAATGGAATTCTAAAGCCCGCGACTTCGTCAGAGCACTTGATGACGAAACCAAGCGTGAAATCGGAACTTTGCTGATGATGCTACAAGCAGGACAAAAATTAGGCGAGCCTCAGTCAAAGCCGATGAAGATTATTCATCAAGGAGCTTACGAGCTAAGGGTAAAGGACAGAAAAGGCGCTTACAGAATTATATATGTTTTAAGTCTTGGAGATAAAATATTAATACCGCATGCGTTTTCAAAAAAAACGCAAAAGACGCCACAAAAAGAAATCGAATTATCAATTAAAAGATTACAGGAGCTTATAAATGAAACGACAAATTAAGATTTCAAAAGAAGCAAAAACAATGGCCAATGACTTGGGTCTTTCTGACATCGATGCCTATATTATGGAAATCAAAGTAAAACTTTACACTAAAAGTGCAAAGCTAATTAAAGCGTCTAAGCTTACTCACGAAAGCATTGCTCAGCTAATTGGAACGTCAAGAAGTCGCATCAGCCGTATAGCCAACCGTGGTGAAAATAATGTTTCGATTGAACTACTTATTAAAGTAATTGCCACACTTGAGGGTAAGCAAGCCATTAAATTTGCGGCTTAAGGGTCAAACGGTTTTTATCTTAAAAAAGAAAGAAAGGTTCAGATGGGCTGAACCTTTATGACTGCGGGTTTCGTTTTTAGGTAGTGTTATTGATAACGCAAAGTTAAATTTTTCGAGACATAACTCTAAAAATTCTAAAGCAATTAAAGGGTTAGTTGGAAAATTTTATTCTGAAGTTTTACCGAAGTTATTCAATTTAAAAAAATTCCCGCTTCAACAATTAGGTTTGTTGAAGTTTTTAAAATAAGCATAAAGAATCTTTTCATTCACTGATCCAGGGTTTTGATTTAACGGTCAACTTATTGCGACTTACTGATTTTAACGCTTCATGCGGTTAGGGTTTTGGATTTACTCTATTTCGGGGATGGAACAAAATATTTCTTTGCCTCGCCTTTTCGCATTTCCTCTAAAGATTTATACGAACCGAACGGAAGTAAACATGTTTCTTTTGGTTTGGGTTTTGCTGGGCCTGTTACTACTTCATAAAAACTTCAGTTCAAGATTATCTACGCATAGTTATGAATAAAAAATCTAATAAGCTCGAATTAGAAACAGATTTAATCATCTCTGAATTGATTAAAATTGCATTTGCTAGCCTGACAGAAGTGTTTGATGAAAGTGGAAGAATTTTAAAGCCTGAAGAAATACCACTAGGGTTATGGCCAGCTATTTCTTCAATAGATTTAGAAAATCGAATTTGTCCAAACTGTGAAAAGATCACGACTGGAAGTTTGATCAGGGTAAAACTGCTAGATAAGCTGAAAGCGCTTGAACTACTTGGCAAATACATAGGTCTAGTAAGCTAAAATCAATGGGGCTAAAAGAAAATGAAGATTTTCAGATTATTGATATGTTTTTTACCGGACCTTGTGGATGGGTAACAACTGTGTTTGAAAAGGGTACCCAATTTGCGTATCTAAAAGATACAGAAAATAAAAATTTTGCAAAATTAGCATATTTATATTTGCAGGTCTGATTTTCAAATGCCAAAGTGCGACGGCGTATATCCTAAATGAATTTAAAAATGCGATGTAAAAATTATTCAGATTGATAAATTCTAAATTTAGTCTATTCGAGCAACTACCAACGTATATGGGTGACACACCGGTGACTTGGGATTTATTTTTAAAATATAGAAATAACTAACCTATCGAAAAAACTGGTGATTCCGGCACGACTCGAACGTGCGACCCTCTCCTTAGAAGGGAGATGCTCTATCCAACTGAGCTACGGAACCGTTATTGGAATTGAAATCAAAGTAGCAAAGCCTGGCGGTGTTGTTAAGGTCTTTTCAGGACCTTCTGCTGTAAAAAAGAGCAGAACGAAACTCCGCATAGAATTACGTACCAGATAACTAAAAGCCAGATCAGAAAAATTGGAAAACTGGCTAGGGATCCGTAGATTTTATTTTTCTTGAAGACCTTAATTGAAAACCAAAGAAACGATGATTGCACTAGGTTTAGCGCGATGCTGGTAAGTATTGCTGACGGTAATGACGCTAATACTTTCACTTTAACATTCGGAATAACAGTGAACATCAGCCATAAAAATGTGGTGGTCCAAATTGAAAACATGAATTGATTCTCGATAGTTTGGCTCATCTGATTGAAATACGTTGCCGAGCGAAAACCTACGACCAAAGCTAAACAGACGGGTACAGCAAGTAAGATGAGCCAGTAAACTAGGAAGCGGCTGTAGATGGGCCGATTAACTTTAATTTTCCACATGCGGTGAAATGCCGTATCGATATTACGAATTAAACCTAACGACGTAAATAACAGTAACAGCGTTCCCGTTAAGCCCAACGCCTTTGGCCGTATAGTGCTTAGTGCCGTTTTAATATAGTCACTTGCTAAGGTGCCTGTGGATTCCTTTAAATACGTTGTAAAAAGCACTTCAATTTTTGGATAAAGCTTTTCTAAACCAACACCTGATTGAAACACCGCAAGCACAACGACAAGAAATGGTACAACTGAAAGTAATGTTGAGTAGGCAAGGCTAGACGCCGCAAAATGAATTTCTGAAAATTCTTCAGCAAGACTTGCGAAAAACTTTTTGATCACAGCAAGTATCTTTCTTTAACTGCAAAGTCGTCCTTGTTGCGTTCAACCACGGCAGCGTCACAGTATGGGTCATGTTCAAAGTACAAATATGTTTTTTTAGTCAGTGCGCGCTCGAGCAATGATTTTTTTTCTTCAATTAATGTCATTGGGTTTAAATCGTAGCCCATAACCCAAGCCAAGCGCACATGGGAACTAGTTGGAACCACATCACCACAGAAAAATAGCGCCGTATTTTCGTCTTCGACAATAACAACCTGGTGTGCATCCGTATGTCCGTTTGAAATCTTAAGCGAGATCCCTGGCAGTATATTAGTCTTTTCGCCGTCGATTAGGTTCAAGCAATTAGTATCAATCAACGGCTGAAAATTAGCCGGGTAGTAGCTGGCACGTTCCCGCAAATTAGGTTTTGATGCGGTCTCAAAATTTTTTCGTTGCACATGATATTTGGCATTGGGAAACGTTGGCACTAGCTTGCCATTTTTTTCTGTGGTCGCACCACCAGCGTGATCAAAATGCAAATGTGTTAATATCACATCCGTAATATCTTCCGGATTTAAATTGTGTTTTTTCAGTGATGAAAGCAAAGTAGGACCGCCTTCTTGTACGGCATAGATTTCCGCAAATTTGTTTCCTAACTTTTCCCCGTACTTAGCCACAAAGTCGCTGCCATTTCCAGTATCGATTAAGACATTTCTGGCTGGTGATTTTAACAGTAAAGCGCGCGCTTCCATCTGAATTCTGTTTTGGTCGTCAGCTGGATTTGTTTTCTGCCACAAAACTTTCGGCACAGTTCCAAACATCGCGCCGCCGTCTAAACCGAAAATACCGGTTGGAACCGGGCAAATTTCGTAACCTGCAATTTTTAATTCAAGCTTATTCAGATTTGAAGTCGTCGTTGCTGTCATCATCTATTTCCATTTCTTGAAGTGTTGCTTGCTGTGGAGCCACTTCACTTTCTTCTGTCATGTCGTCAGGCAGAACAGAAGGATCAATTGTTTTAACCCAAGCTAAATAGTTTTTGTAAACTTCTTCAATGTTGGTAGGCTCTTGCACAGGGCCTATGTGAATAATTAATTTTCCAGGTTTTGCAAAAATAGCACCTTTTGGCCACAGGCGCGAACTACCATCTATGTATAAAAATAAAATCGGCGTATGCGTTTTTTGCGCAAAGATGCTGATGCCGCGTTTGAATTCATGAACCTTGCCATCTTTTGAACGTGTACCTTCAGGAAATATAATTAACCACATGCGGTCTAACTGGGACAGTAAAGTTATAATCAATTGTACCGCTTCACCTTTTCGGTCTTTGCGGTCAATAGGAATAGCACCCAAACAGTGCTGCGAAAAAAAAGTAAAAAACGGATTTGAGAAAAAGTAATCCTTAGCTGCGGCCATATACAAATCCATCCAGTGAATACGCGGAATGGCACCCGCAATCGAGGTCGCATCTAAGTGCGACGCATGATTCGAGATGATTATTAATTTCTTATGTTTTTTATAAAGATCATTAAAGCTTCCGCCGCGAACTTCTAAGCGAATATAAAACGTGTAAAACCAATTTTTTAATATCAGTGACCAGAAAAAACGGATCACACGACTGGTTAAGTCAAAGTGCTGCGTAAACAGCGGCAAATGCTTCATGTGCGCCGGAAGCTTTGTCCATTGATCATTTTCATAATTCCATTCGCGCATAAATTCCTAACTAGTTTAAAGCAATCATTACAATATAATAAATAGGTGCCACAAAAATAAGTCGGTCCATCCGCTGTAAAAAATCGCCGCGCCCTAAAATAAACGATCCTACTATTTTTACACCCGCATCACGGCGAACAACAGACATCACTAAATCACCCACGACGCCACCAAAGGACGCAATTAGGCCTGCCGCTAACCAGTACTTTTCACTGCGATCAGGCAGCAGGTGACGCATGCTGTACGCTAAAACCATAGTCACAAGTATAGATGTCAGTGTTGATAGCCACGTTCTTCGGCTGTTGATTTCACTAAGAATTTTAGGCCCCTTGAAATAACGGCTTATCGATAAATTTGTGTTGTCACAAAATTCTGTTAGAACAAATAAATACATAACTTGGTATAAACCACTATCAAAATTTAAGATTAGCGCTAAATGCATAAATGACCAACCTAGGAAGATAAACCCTAGCAGGGTCAGCGAAATATACTGAATCATATTCTTGTAATCTTTTTTAATCAGCGGTACCAAGCAGCTTAGTCCTAAAACGGCCATCGGCATTTCGTTGTATAACGCCAAATTATTTAACTGACTAAAAATCGCAAGACCAATAATTCCGGTATAGCAGATGTAGACGAAAAAACTTTGATGAAACATGCCTAAAATCTGAAAGTAAGCTTTTGCTCCGAAAAGCGCGAATACAGTTAGTACAATTGTCGGAAAGGGCTCGCGTAATCCCATTAGGCCAAACATCAGCGGCGCTAGTACCAACCAACTTTTGATCGATGCCCATGCAACCATCGAATAATAATTCTTTTTGCGAAATAAAAAGTTAATGGCCGCGCCAATAAAAATAACCAACAAAACAATAACAGCAGTCTGCTGGTAGGTAGGGTCATTCCACGCTGCAGTTTTGGTAAATAAATCATTCATATTGAATTCCTAAGTCTTTAATTTTTTTATATAGGCTGGATTTGGAAATTTTTAAAAGCTCTGCAGACTTTTCGATGTCTTTTGTTTTCTGCAGGTTGTTTTCAATAAACTGTTTCTCTTTATGACTTAAAAATTGATCCAGCGACTGACCAAGATCAAACTCGGTGGCTCCACTAAACTGCTGTCCGTTAAACAAAAGTCGTGTCACGTCTTCCTCGCGAATAATCGGCAGAGCAGAAGTTAATACCAGTTGCTCGCAAATCCGTTTCAGTTCGCGCACATTGCCAGGCCACGAATACGTGGTTAACGCTTGCAAAGCAGCAGGTTCCCACTCTTTATTGCGTCTAGGGCGCTCTAGATCCACAAAATGGGTAGCAAGTTCTTTGATGTCCTCGCTGCGGTCGCGTAAAGGGGTTATCTCGATCAAATTGGCACTTAAGCGAAAATACAGATCTTCACGAAATTTTTTTTCAATTATTAATTTTTTCAAAGGTATGTTGCTAGCGGCAATGATTCGCGTTTGAGAAAATTGGTTTTCTTTACCACCAACTTTTTTAAATTCTCCGGATTCAATAAACCGTAAAAGCTTGGCCTGTTGGTTCAACGGTAACACTTCTATTTCATCTAAAAATAAGTTTCCGCCATGCGCGGCTTCGCAGAACCCAATTTTATTGGCGTCAGCTCCGGTAAAGGCCCCTTTGATATGTCCGAAGAATTCACTCTCGAACAATGTGTCGGTTATGGCTGAGCAGTTTACTGAAACAAACGGTTTTTGCCCGTCTTGCATTGCAATTAACTGGGCCACAACTTCTTTACCAGTTCCAGTTTCACCTTCAATTAAGATGGCTGTCTTTTCCATTTTTAATTGCGCGATTTTTTTTCTTAATCTGTCTGTCGCGTCACTAGCGCCGACAAGTTGGTTTTTGGTAGAAAATTTCTCAAAAGAAAATTGTCTTAAGTTCCAATAGGCTTCAATCTTTTCTAAAACAGCACACACTTCCTCGGTCAAAAGCGGTTTTGCTAGAAAACGCTGGGCCCCAGCTTTAATGGCTTTTTCCATCAAGGCACGGTCTAAGTTTCCTGACATGGCCACAATTTCTGTCTGCGCATTTTGTTTTGAAAGTTTTTGCACAACCAGCGGACCATCAGGGTTGCCTAGCGAATTTGGTGTTAAATGCATATCGACCATAGCTGCATGAAAAAAAACGTGATCGGGCACAAGCTCGGCCTTCTGGGCCAAGTAAACCTTAAATCCATCCGGAGCCATCATCTTCAACGAAGTGGCTAGAATTTGATCATCCTCGACAATTAATAAATTTAACGGAGCTTTTGCCATTGGGTCAGTGTGAATGATGTCTGCACTTAGCGAAACAATTACCGCATTGCGCATTAACTAAAAACTAACACGTAAAAATAAAGACAAAGCGGCCAGTGTTTTTTAGACTTTTACTTATGACACCAACACGAATTTTACTGACAGAAAATATTCATGCTATAGCTAAAACGCGGTTACTAGAAGAAGGCTTCCGTGTAGATCTTTTAACCCATGCGCCGGATCAAGCTGAATACACAAAGCTGTTAAAAAATTATGATGTCCTAGGAATTCGTTCGAAATCAGAGATTAGTGAAAACATATTACAAGATAATCCACATCTGCAAGCCATTGGCGCATTTTGTATTGGAACTAATCAAATCCAAACCTCCAAAGCCAATCAAATGGGAATTCCAGTTTTCAATGCGCCACACAGTAACACGCGTTCAGTTGCGGAATTAGTCATTGCAGAAATGATCGTGCTATCACGGCAATTAGGCGACCGAAACACTTTCGCCCATAAAGGCGAGTGGGTAAAATCAGCTGATGGGTCATTCGAAGTGCGCGGCAAAACATTGGGTATCATAGGCTACGGACATATCGGAAGCCAAGTCAGTGTTTTAGCTGAATCTATGGGTATGCGCGTATTATTTTACGACGTCGTCAAAAAATTACCGCTAGGTAACGCGCAGTCGCGCAGTCATCTGAAGGATATTTTACAAGAGTCCGATTTTATAAGCCTACACGTGCCAGAAACGCCGCAATCAAAAGATATGATCGCTGCAGAACAACTGCAAAAAATGAAAAAAGGTAGTTACTTAATTAATGCTTCCCGGGGAACTGTGGTTGATATTGAAGCCTTAGTCGCAGCGCTGAAATCAAAGCACCTTGCGGGTTGTGCGCTAGACGTGTTCCCCGAAGAGCCCGCTTCGAACAAAGAAAAATTTCTGTCGCCGCTACAGGGTTTAAAGAATGTGATCTTGACCCCGCACATTGGTGGAAGCACCGAAGAAGCGCAGTATTCGATCGGTCTTGAAGTGGCAGAAAGCTTTCGAAAGTTTTTACAATTTGGAACAACCGCCGGTGCCGTGAATTTTCCAAACATCGACCTAGGTCAAAAATCCAATGTCACACGCATCATGAACGTTCACCGCAACGAACCCGGCGTACTGGGCGAGCTGAACGGATTTATTTCAGCCGCGCAGGCCAACATTCAAGCGCAGTATTTGTCGACAGACCATAAAATAGGTTACTTGGTTGTAGATCTAGAAATGGATCAAGCCAAAGCCAGCATCAAACACCTGGTCGAACAAATTCAAAGTTCAAAACGCAGTATCAAGACTAAACACCTGTTTTAAATTTTTAAATCACTTTACCCGGATTGATTATTCCGTCTGGATCAAAAATCTTTTTAATCTGACGCATGATTTCAATCTCAGATTCAGAACGCGTGTAATTTAAAAAAGATTTCTTAGTTAAGCCCACACCATGTTCGGCGGAAATGCTGCCAGCTTGTTTTTGTACAGCTTCAAAAACTAGTTTATCGACCTTACGGCATTCGGTAACGAAGGTTTCTTTGCTCATGCCTTCAGGTCGTAGAATATTAATATGCAAATTGCCATCGCCCACGTGTCCGAACCAGACAACTTCCCAAGTAGGGTAGGCCTTAGAAAAAACCTGATCTAAATCAGCCATAAAATCTGGAACTTTAGACACAGAAACGGCCACGTCATTTTTATACGGTGAATATTTGGCTAACGATTCACTGATATCTTCACGGTAGCGCCAAAAGTTTTTGGCTTGCGCTTCTGACTGCGAAACAACGCCGTCTAAAACCCAGCCGCTTTCCATGCAGTTTTCAAATATGGACATGATTTTTTGTTCTGCTAAATCGTCGCGTGATTCAACTTCGCAAACGACGTACCAATCACTTTGTGTCTCGAATGGTTTTGTAAGGCCCGTGCTATTTAAAACATGGGTCAACGCCTTCTGCGATAAAATTTCATAGGCTTGTAACGTTAATTGTTTTTTAAACTCAGCGAAAACTTTCATCACGCTGGACATTTGATCTAAAGCTAAAACAATTACTTTTAATGGTGGCGCAGCGGGTGCCAATTTAATTTTAGCCTTGGTGATAAACCCTAAAATGCCTTCGCTACCGATAAATAAATGGCGCAAATCTAAGCCCGTCGCATTTTTAATTAATCCATTATTTAAATTTAAAATTTCACCCGTACCAGTGACCACTTGTAAGCCGATAACCCAGTCCCTAGTTAAACCGTACCGAACCACTTTTATGCCGCCCGCATTTGTGGCGATGTTGCCACCCATGTGCGACGAACCGACTGCTGCAAAATCAACCGGATAAAGTAATCCTTTTTCGTGCGCAAATTCTTGTAGCGATTCCGTGATAACTCCGGGTTCGATATCAACGGAAGAATCATGTTCGTTAAAATCTAGAATGCGGTTCATTTTTTCAAATGAAACCACAACTTCACCTGTGGTAGCGCAAGCGGCCCCGCTTAAACCTGTGCGTCCACCCGAGGGTACTAACGCTACTTTATTTTTTCGCGCCCACTGGACTATTTTTACAACGTCTTCTGTTGTTTCCGGAAATAAAACTGCTGAAGCGTTGATGTCAAAATATGTTGTCCAATCCTTACCGTAGTATTTTAGGGATTCTGAATCTGTTTTGGCTTGATGGGGTTTTAAAGGTAACTGCGTGATGTCTAGCGTGCTCATAGACTAAATCATCGCAAAGTTCTGATCCGAAAGAAAGAATAAACCGGGCATAGTCCCCAGCCTGAAGTGGCTAATGCATATAAACCAACCACCCAAAACCAACCCGGGCCGCCAGCCATCGCGTACGATAGCATAAGTACAGCAATTAAAAATCTAAGGCTACGATCCCAAGTGGCTAAGTTACACAACATAATTAGTTTTTAAGTAATTCTTGAAGTTCGCCGGCCTGGTACATTTCCATCATGATGTCACTGCCACCAACTAATTTTTTATTAATGTATAACTGTGGAATTGTGGGCCAGTTACCGTACTCTTTGATACCGTTGCGAATTTCTTCGTCTTCTAAAACGTTGACGTCTTTAAATGCGACGCCTAAATCTTGCAAAATAGCTGTGGCACGTGCAGAAAAACCGCACTGTGGAAACTGCTGATTGCCTTTCATAAATAAAACCACTTTGTTATCGGTTAACAAGTTTTCAATTTTCGCTTTTACTTCTGACATGGGAACTCCTGGTGAAATGAATTTAAATTATTATTTTGTAACGGTCTTGATTGAAAGGGCATGCACTTCGCCGGTTTTTAGTTCTGCCGAAAATGTTTTCATCACATGCTGATGTTGTTCAATCCGGGAAAGTCCTTTAAAGCTTTCGCTTTTAACTAAAACTTCCCAATGATTGGCCGAACCGGTCAAATCAAATACCTCGATGTCGGTGATTGGGTTCGAGTCCGGGTAGGAACTTTGCAGACGCTGTTTCATTTGATCTAATGTCATAACGAATTTTCTACCAAATATTTCAAATTCAAGCAACTCTGAGAACCAATTTATATGTGGATATTAGCGTATTTCCTTTTGCATTTTGCCATTTACTTTACTTTTCGAGTGTTGTTTTTGATTTGGAACTGGCCCGGGCTGCAATTTATGACAAAATCGCAGTTATTCACGGCTTTTACTGCTGGAGCTCGGTTTGACCTGGCAGTCCTTGCAGCTACCTGCGGACTGTTTTTTTTAGGACTGCTTTGGCTGCAAAAGGTAAAATTTCTACGCGGACTGTGGATTGTATTATTCACAATTTTAAACTCGGTTTTAATCTTGCTAAATTGTGTCGATTCCGAGCTTGTGAATTTTACTGGCAGGCGATTTTCAAAATCCGCATTTTTTCTGTTTGGCGAAGGCGGGGTTTCTAACTTAATTACTCCGTATTTAGGTTTGGCAGGGTTCACATTTCTATTCATCGGGGTTGCTGCGTTTGCGGCATTTTTTATTACGCGCAGGCTTTATTATCCTGCAAGTTTATTAAAAAAAATTGTACTGACGCCAATTAGCTTACTGGTAATGATCATCGGGATACGTGGCGGATTACAAAGTAAACCCATCAGCTTCGTTGAGGGTCGACTTTTTTCCGAAACAATTGCAAATCAACTGGTATTAAACTCGACATTCACTTTAATGAAAAGTTTAAGTAAACCAAAGGAACAGCGTGCCCAGTACTTTTCAGAAGCTGAAATGCTAATGCAGTTGAAAAATGAGTATCGTCAATCCGTTATTCCAGCTGATTTAAAAAATGTAAATATCGTCGTGATCATTCTAGAAAGTTTTTCATACGAATACATGCTGCTAAAGGATCCACAGTTTACTCCGTTTCTAAATAGTTTAAGCCAGTTAGGGGCTGTGCAATTTTCGACAAGCTACGCCAATGGCTTACGCTCTATAGAAGGAGTTGGCGCCATCCTAGCCGGAGTTCCAGCCTTAATGGAAGAACCCTTTATAAATTCTGAATTTGCCGCCAACCAGTTTATTGGAATTGGTTCAGTGCTTAAACAAAAAGGCTATCACACCAGCTTTTTTCACGGAGCACAGAATGGCAGTATGCACTTTGATTCGTTCATTAAAAGCACGGGCATCGAAAATTATTTCGGAAAAAATGAATACGCGAACGCCAAAGATGACGATGGCATCTGGGGAATTTACGACGGACCGTTTTTAAATTGGACGTGCGAAAAGTTATCTACGTTTCCGCAACCATTTATGACATCGGTATTCACGTTATCATCTCATCAACCGTATTCAGTTCCAAGTCACGAAATCGATAAGCATCCTGATGGAGCAATTCCGATTCTAAAATCAGTTCATTACACGGACAAGTCGCTTCAAAATTTTATGAACTGTGCTGCGCAAAAAGCGTGGTATAAAAACACATTATTTATTATAACCGCCGATCATGCAGGGCCCCAATTAAAGGTGGGCGCCGATTTTCAAAATCGTTTTCGCATTCCGATCGTATTTTTTATGTCCGATAAAAGTCGTTTACAGAATTTAGATGCCAAGCAAGTTGCGCAGCAAATCGATCTACTACCAACGATATTAGATACAGTTGGTATTGAACAAAAATCCAAAAATTTACTAGCGCGCAGTCTATGGCAGCCTGGCTCTAAAGCCGTGGCATTGTACGCTGACGGAATTTACGATATGGCGGGTGAGGTGCGTGATAAACAATTGCAGTTAAATGCAGTTAAGCAGTATTTTAGCCAGGGTTTGTTTGACAATAAACTGTATTACCCGGTATCTGATCAGTAATGTCTGACGAAAGTTATTTTACCCCAGCTAGCGAATCGCATAGAAAAATTGAAAAAGCGAAAGCACGTGAACTGCGTGTATCAATTTGGTGGAAGCAATTAGTCGGAAAAGGCCTGTGTTATCACTGCGAAAAAAAGTTTAAAGCCGAAGATCTTACAATGGATCACCTGATACCCATTGCTCGGGGTGGAAAATCAGATAAAAAGAATTGCGTCACCAGTTGCAAAGAATGCAACACTAAAAAGGGTTATAAAACCCGTGCTGAATTAGCTATGGATCAGCTGAAATCAAAGTCCGACTCAGAATAAGACAAAAAATAAATTCTAATTTGTTACACTAGACCTGCAAATATGCCGATCTAATAGTATTCAAATTAAGGATGTTATATGCAAAAAACCACAGCGCAATTTAGTTTATTTGTCACCGCAGTTTTTATTTTAGCTTCATGCCAAAAAAGTTCTGTTGAAGATTTACAAGACGCACAGCTTTGCTTGAATACTGTTGCGCCTGCAGCGGCAAAGAGTTGTGTCGCTAAGATCGCAAGTGATACTTCTCCTACGGCCAACAAGCTTCGGTGTGCTGCAGTTTTCATATCTGAAGGTTATGGATCAACTTCAAGCTTCGTGACCGCAATTGAAAGTTTAAAAACCCCAGGCACTTGCGCCGGCGGGTGCTCATCGACTGTAAACGCAGTGACCGCACTTAGTTTCGGAAACAATGCTGTAGCCGCTAATCGCGCAGCAAGCTTAGCAACATCGAATGAAGCGTTCACGTATTGTACGCTTTCAGGTGTACCACTTTACCAGCAAATCAGCGCCTTATTTCGATTAGGAACCTTAGCGTCGGTCCAAGCACACATTGCCGGCTCTGGTTCGACACCTACATCTACTGAAATTAAAACCGCACTTGGTACGTTACCTGCGGCCGATCTTGGCGCTATTGCAATTTCAACTTACGCTGGATCATGCCAGAATTTAGATGCAGCATCGGATTCAACCAAGGCTTTTTGTGCTGACCTTGCGATTGCAACTGCCGCAGGTGACAAATCACCTACAGCTGTTGGAACTTGCTTCAAGAATAAGTTAACTGGTGTAGCGGGCGGTTGTTAAAAATTCATTCCTAATTTAAATGCATAAACTCGGTTTTCAATTTTCGTAGATGTCGTACCAACTTCTTCGCCGTACGTTGCCACATCAATATTGATAACTCCTAGCAATAGGGTAGCGCCAGCGGTATAATACATTTGATTCATTCCCGCACGCAGTTGTGATTTGAACCAGCCGCTTGGCGAATAATCAAATTCCACACCAGCATGAAGTGTATTTGTTAAATTAGCATTCGGATGCAAGATATTCTTCCCATCAAGCATAGTACGAATTTCTAAATCACCAAAGGTCGCTGCACTGTACTGCACGCCCACGTCAATAACGCGCGGAATATTTTTTGGAACTTCGGTTGCATCTTTATTTACCAGCGCAGATTTAGAAAAGGATCCGCCAAGCACATTTTTCATAACAATTCCAAATGTAAGCGGAAATTTTTCTTTTACTTCTGGCGTTTCTTCAGTTTTAGCAACAGCCGCTTTTTTCTTTTTGGTTGTAGGTTTAGCTTCCGGTTTAACTTCAGGGGCTGCTTCAGGTTTAACGTCTGCAGTTGGTTCAGGCTTTAACTCTAGGGGTGGAGTTTCAGCCGCCTGATCAGCCATTTTTGCCGCCGGGTTTTCTTCGCTAGGTGTTTCAGCCTGCGGAGTTCGCTTATCGTCCTTAGTAGATGCCTCAGCTTTATTAAACCAGTTCGGTGTCCACAACGCGCCAATATCAAAATCGATATTATTTCCTTCTTTAGCTCGTTTCGGATTTAGAATTGTGGGATCAGATGCAAGTTCAAGGGCTGCAACACTTTGCTCGAATGCTACCCGGTGGGTAACTTTTGCCGAAGCACCAGCAGACCAAAATTTATTTAACTCAGTTCCATAGCCGTAAGCCAAAATTGTGTCGGCTTTTGCATTCAGATCAATCGCAGGTCCCAATTGTCGGTTCATGGACATATCAATAGTTAAATCTAAAGGTACAAGTGCCACGCCCCAATTTTTTCGAATCCAAAACATTTCAAGCGCTTGAACCTTTCCACCCAACGATTTTCCGTAGTACTGCTCGATGACGGCAGATACGGCGTTAGCTTTATCTTGTTCGGTACCCACAGTTGACGATGCTTTCTTTATGTCGTCTGCAAAGGTCAGTGTTTTAGGTGAAACACCAGCGCCTGCTAAAGTAACTTGAATTTCATTACTTTTCTTTTTTGCAAAACCAGCAGGGTTATAAAAGATCAACGTATAGTCATCGGCCACTGCTGTGAAGGCGTTACCCATGCCCAGCGCTCGGATGGAAGAATACTGACCACTTACTTTGGTGGTTAGTGATTCGGCGGCAAAGGTCATATGGGCAGTCGTAAGCATGATGAAGACAAAAATAATTTTCATAGTTATCCCTATTTTGTTTATGCCTTCATGGTACAAGAAATGTGTTAAAAAAAGATCTTCTGATTGGTCGGGGCCTAGTCGTGAATTGTATGTCTAACGCCAACAATTTCGCTAAATTTTACAGCTTTCTGTTTTACGAAAGCAGTCAATTCGCTATCACAGTAAGCATATTCACTAGTTAACGCGCCGCGAATGACAACACCCCTTGATTTTATTCAACCGTTGCCCCTTCAATGAAAAGATATCAGCGAAGAATACCACTCGAAAACTAGCTGTTTTGCTTCAAAAAAGGGGTAAAAACGGCAAAAAACGATGTATTTTTCGGTAAAATTTTAGTGAATTTAAGGAGATCCCCGCATGAGCAAAATCACCAAAAGTAGTACAGCAGAGTATTTTGCAAAGAACCTACAGCAAGTTGGATTTTCATCTCCGTTAAAGGCCGTTTTAACGACCTTAAAAGAGGCCGTCGATAATTCATTGGATGCGTGCGAAGAAACGGGAATACTACCAGACTTAGATATTGAAGTTATAAAAGTTGGCAACGGTTCAACGAAGAATACGGATTTAGTAAAAATTGTCGTCGAAGATAATGGTCCTGGGATTGATCCTGAAAACTTAGCTAAAGTATTCGGCGAGTACTTGGCCTCTTCAAAATTTGGACGCGGGCAGTGTTCGCGCGGGCAACAGGGTATAGGAATCTCTGCGGCTACGACTTGGGCGCAAATGACAAACGCAAAGGGCGTACAAGTTATTTCCAAAACAAAGGCGATGCGAAAAGCAATTTCGGCACAAGTTGACGTCGATATTAAAACCAACACAGGCATTGTAAAGAATAAAGAAATGATCGACTGGAAAAACAAAATCAGCGGCGTTCGCGTTGAATTTTTAATGGACGGGCGCATTCAGTTAAACGGTGACGGTGGTTTACAAACCTACATCGAAGGCACGGCCTTATTAAATCCACATGTGACCATGAAATTTAAGCTGGGTGATTTAGATTGGCAAAAAACGGACCGAGTTAGCAATGATTCACCGGAAATCCCTGAAGCAACGCTTCCGCACCCGCATACGTTCAAATTAGGTGAATTTATCACGCATGCAACGCTTTACGGAAAAGTCAGTGTTGCTAAATTTTTAAAAACAGGTTTTTCAAGGGTATCAGATCAGTCAATTTCTGACTTTGTAAAATCTGGAATGCCGAAGGCATTGGTTGAAAAATCAATTACTTCACTAAATGAAGAAGACTTTAAAAAAGTGTTTCAAGCCGTACAAGCGACAACGCTCATATCTCCGTCAACAAAATCAGTATTAACAGTTGGCGAAGACTCATTATCTAAATCTATCAACCGATTAGGCCAAGTCGATTTTTTCTCAGTCGTTACTAGAAAGCCCACCATATGTGATTTTAAACCCGTTGTGGTTGAAGTTGCACTAGCGCGATTTATAAATCGCGGCGAAGAGGGCACACCTGTTCAACTTTTACGATTTGCGAATCGCGTACCGTTACAGTTTGATAAGTCGGGTTGCGCAATCACCTGGGCAATCGAAAGCGTAAACTGGAAATCTTACGGCTTATCGCAACCAAAAGAATCTTTACCGCAAGGGCCTTATGTCTTTGCGGTGTCGGTCGTATCTCCATTTATTAAATTTAAAAATGCGTCGAAAGAAACAATTGATGCTTCTGAAGAATTAGTTGAAGAAATTCGCAGGGCTTTAATGCAAGCGGGACAAAAGCTTTCTCGTCACATCAAACACGAGATGAAAGAAGCCGATCTAGAGCGAAAATTAGCCCATATAGAGCAGTTCGGTCCAATTCTAGTGGAAAAATTAGTTCTGTTGGCAGGCGCAAACGATGCGCGCCGAAAGAAAGCTGAAGACGGCTTAAAGAAAATTTTAGGACGTGATTCTGAAGCAGCGGTAAATCAGCTTGAAGAAGCACAAACTAAGTTAGCGGAACAGAAGAAAAAAGAGGCTAAGAAAATGGGCGTCGATCTAGAAGATGACACCATAATTGAGGATGCCGGTGACGATTCTGAAGACCCTGATTCAGTTAAAAAACCAAGCAAAAAAGTGACAAAGAAACCTAAGAAGTAGTAGCAAGAAGGAAAAGGTATAAATATGGCCGGCCTGTCAAAAATTCGCGAACTGCGATTAGATATTCCCAAAGAAGCAAAAAATTTAGCTGAACGAATGCTAAAGGACTTGGAAAATTCGAAGCGTCCGTACTTAGAAGCTGTCAAAACTTCATTGGATAACTCTGAGTACAATTCAAAAGTCGGTTACTTAACTCCGGGCGACAAAGTTGTACGTACGGAATTAAATGTTTCTTCAGTGCAAAAGTTAGCTCGTGTTGTTTTCATGCTTGAAATTCTACTGCGTAATTTAGATATCGGTGCGGTCAATACGAAGCGTGAATTGTATTACATCTGTAAAGGTCTTATAAAAGGAAACCCGCGCTACAGACCGCTTGATTTCGACGGTCAGGATGACTCAGACACGATCATCGATTTTATCGGTGATATGTTAGAAGTTTACCGCGAAGAATTAAATTGTTTTGCCAATGATCGCGGCGGACAGACGTATTCGCAGCAGTTATTAGTTACGGAAACATTACCTGACGGAACAAAGGCAAATGTCGATTTGTCGACTTTGGGCACCTCGCCGTTTCAGCCAAAAAATAAACCGCAGTCTTTGAAGCTTAGAGCAAAAAAGAAAATTGATTTTTGCTTAGTGGTAGAATCAGAAGGAACCGCGGGAACCTTACAGGCCATGGGTTTTACAAAGCGTAATAATTGTATCCTTATGGGCGCGCAAGGTGTTCCATCGAACGGTGTTCGTGGGTGGTGCAAATTAATCGAAGACCAATTAGACGTACCCATGTATTTCTTCGGCGATCTAGATGCGTACACAATGCAGAATATTTTCCGCACCTTAAAAGCGGGATCTGCGGCATCGTTGATTCGTAACGGAGATTTCTCGGCGCCTAATGTGCGATTTTTAGGTGTGTTACCAGGTGATGTTAAAAAATACGATCT
>JAYTMU010000058.1:0-16370 GCA_043728195.1 Bdellovibrionales bacterium | reverse complement strand
ATTTTTTGTAATGCATTCGTATAAGTCATAAATCTCCAGGTTAAGTTGATACCTGACCTTACTCGTGTCACAACGCTTTCGCAATTTTTAAGCTCGGATAGAGCCAAAACAAGACATTAAGGTTTTTTGTAAAACTTATGATCACTGTTCAAGTAGAAAATTGCATCCTACACAAATTAAAAAACCACCGCATGGGTGATTTTTTAATTTGTAATACGGCATTACTTTCACTATTAGCTTTTTGACGAACCGCGACCCTTAGCTGGTTCCTTTGTCGGTGGTGCGATTTGTAATAGGTTTTCGTTTTCTGCTTTAAGCAGCTTCGCTTGTAATTCTTTTGCTAATTCTGAAGAACACGATTTAATTTCTTTACCTAAAATTTGACTTGCCACTTTATTTTTGCGATCCGGAACACCCTTGTTATCAGTGAAAACCACATAGTCTCGAGTTTTTCGGGCAACAACAAAAAGGCCATTTTGACAATCTACTACTCCGTCTTTCAACGCTGCTTTAATTTCAGAACTTACATACACTACAACCCCGCTACCAATCACACCTGCTGCGATACCCAGATAGATTATGCCCATGATTGGAATATGTATTCCAAAAGCGTGCGCGCAAGAAAATGGAAAACAAGATTTACTATTTTCAGCTACATTCATTTGCAAAAAACTAGCAAGTTGCGCATCTAATGTATGGTTCACCGAAAATCGCACTTACAGTCACCATTTATTTATCACGCAAAAAGCCTGTTTAGATGCCCAACAAGGTGGAATGTTTTTTAATTGCTCGCAAACAGTCGAATTGAATTTAGACGGAACAGTGTCGGTAATGCTGACAGACATAATGGACATTGGAACTTACGAAATAAGTGATAATACCGTAACTATCAAACTTCGTGAAGCAAGCGATGCTCCGTCAAAAATGACATTTATTGTAGATCGCACTGGTCGAAACCTAATCCGCGAGGGCACAACCACTATTTGGGAGTTGGATCAGAACGCTCGCTAATATTTTTCACACGCCTCAAATGGCAAAACACCACTTAGTGCTTGGTCCATACATTTCAACAGAATAAGACGGCTTTGTTGAAAGCGTGGGTTGCCGAATGCAGACGTGTGGCTACCACCAGGCTGAGTCAGAAAAACTTTCGGCCCCGGCCACAAATCGAAATTCTTTTTTCCCAGCTCGTAATTAACAAGTGGATCATCTGTTCCATGAAAAAAAAGTGCCGGTATATTTGGGGTCAGCGCAAGTTTATTTTTAGCAGACCACTGATCGCTGATCGCCAAGTACGTAAATGGTTTTAGTAAATACAAAAACCAACGTTGACTTAAAACCGAACGCGCCGCTTGCTGATAAGATAAGAAAGATGAATCTAAAACTACCAGTTTAGGTAAATATTTAAAAAGTTTTTTTTCATTTAGTTCTTGCAGTGTTCGCACTAAGACATTGCTTCCTAGGCTTTGCCCGATTGCAATAACTTTCAAATTCGGAAAATTATCATTAGCGTATTTAAAAATAGCTTGTCCGTCCTCGACCGTTTTCGCCTGGCTTGCTTCCTTATCAGAGCTTGCTCCGTATCCGCGGTAGTCAAAAATTAAATAGTCGTAGCCGTGATCAGCCAGCCATTTAAAAAATAAAAAGTGTGTGGTTAGGTTTTGGCCGTTACCATGAAAATGAATAACTAGACCTTTACTTTTAGTTTGTGCCGGAAAATGCCAAGCATGCAGAAATGAATTTTCGGTTCCCACTGGAACGTAGACATCGTTTGGAATGGGGCGAATTTTCTCTTGAATTACAAATGGGCTGCGGTCTGCCGGATAAAGCAAATGCGTACACCCACTTAACAGCACTGCACAGGCCAGTGCGATCAACCTTCGAACAGTTCGGCGCATCCTATTTTTTGTGGCAACAGTAGAAATAAGTCTCATCGTTCAATATTTTACTTACTGATGACGAAAATGGCATATTTAAGTTGCAGTTTTCAAGCAACGAGCTTTTAAATTGCGTAATATCTGTACCCATCATCTTTTCGCAGCGAAAATTTTCGGTCTTGGTGGCCTCGGTTTTTGCTGTAGCAAATTGGCTTAACATAATTAATGACGAAAATATTAGTGTTCGAATCATATTTGGTACCTCGTTTAACTTAAAATTTAACGCGTTCACTATTTCGTTGTCGAACACTTTCTTACGACGAGCCGTCCTGTTTTTCAAGTTAGCTCTAGACATGAAAATTATTTAACAGTGTAATTGTTGAAAATAACAAACCAATGGAGGTTTTTGTGTTAAAGAAGATTAGCTTCGTAGCAACGCTTATCGTGTTGTCTCAAGCTCAAGGCGCGCACTATGGAATGGCTGGCTGTGGAGTAGGTTCATTAGTGTTTCAAGATCAACCGGGAATGATTCAGATTGTTGCAGCTACTGTAAACAATTTAGTTTCTCCACAAACTTCAGCAATTACATCTGGAACTTCTGGATGTTACGAAGAAGGTAGCAGCTCAGCTAAGTTAGATTATATCGAAGCAAACAAAATTGCTTTAAAAGAAGATGCAGCTCGTGGCCAAGGCGAAACTTTGCAAGGTTTAACAACTTTATTAGGTTGTTCACAAGCTCAAGAAGTTAATTCTGAAATCAAAAATAACTACAAATCTATTTTTGGCCAAGATAACGCTCAGGACATTTTAAAGGCGATTCGTTCAAATTCAACAGTGCAAAAATCTTGCGTCACATTAGGTTAATAGGAGAAATGAACATGAAAAATATTTTAATAGTTCTTTTGACAGTCATTGCTTCTGTTTCTTTTGCGCAAACTAGCCCAGCTGCTAAAAAATCAGAAAAAAGCATGTTACGTAATTATGGTATTGCAGGTTGTGGTTTGGGTTCTGTAGTTATGGGTAAGCGCGGCGGACAGGTTTCTGCAGCAACTACTAACAATACTTCGTTCAATCAAATGATCGGTATTACTGCTGGAACTTTGAATTGCATCGATAGCGCTAGCTCTAGGGTTGCAAACCGTATGGATCACTTCATTCTTGTAAACCGCACGCAAGTTCAAGGTGACATTGCACGTGGTAATGGCGAAACAATTTTAGCATTAAGCAGCTATATGGGCTGTGAATCTGCTTCAAATGAAATCGCTTCTCAGCTTAAAAATAATTACTCAACTATTTTTACGTCTGAAGCTGCTGCAAATGAAATTACTGACAGCATCATCACTGTAGTTTTAGCAACTCCTGCACTTGCTCAGCAATGCAATAGCTTAGCTAGCTTGTAATTTTAGTTACCTTAGAAGAAAAGTTGCAGCCGTAACTTTTCTAGAATAAAGTCCCAAAAATGAAGATTTTTGGGACTTTTCTTTTTGTGGCCATGACATATTCAACTTGCGCTGTAGCAGTTGAAACGAAGCAGATATTTCAACTTGCTGAAACAAAAAAAATGTCAAATAGCCGGGCTTGGAAAAAGCTGCTTCATATCGAAAAAAATTTTTTTGGCATCCCCACGATACAAATTGCTGACAATAAATTTTTACTTTCTAATTCTCCAGAATTTAAAACCAATGATGAGCTTCACGCAACTTTGCTTGCGTTTCAAATACCTGCTGAGAATATGGCCCAAGTTATTCCACACCCCCTAAAACAAAAGGCCGACGTTAAAATAATTGATCATAGCCAACATGCCCAATGTCGTTTCCCGGCACGATTAAAATTTTTAAAAACCGAATTAGCTGACGCTACTGAATTTTGGGCCTTATTGCCTAAAGTAAATTGCACCTATCAAACTATATTTTTAGATTCGCTAAGCCCCAAAGCTGTCAGCTTTGTTTTTTCCTCGTACTACGCAGACAGCCCTGGGTCTGCGTTCGGACACACCTTTTTCCGGGTGAATCGCCATTCGCAACAAACTAAAGTTAAGCAAGAGCTGCTCGATTTTGGAATTGGCTTTGCAGCCAATGTAACGGTAAGTAACCCCGCGGCTTACGCACTAATGGGGCTTTTCGGGGGCTTCAGCGGTGCGTGGACTAACCTTCCCTATTATTACAAAGTCCGTGAATACAACGACTACGAAGCGCGCGATCTATGGTCGTATGATCTAAATTTATCTGCTTCCGAAGTTGAAATGTTTGCCTTGCACATTTGGGAAGTCGGTGCGCACGCGTACAATTATTTCTTTTTTACTCAGAATTGCGCTTACCACATGCTTACTGTTCTTGAGGCGGCAGCGCCAAGATTACATTTAATTGAACACGTTCCATTTTATTATATTATTCCAGCTGATTCAATGAAGGCCTTATTTTTTGAAAAAGATTTCGTCAAGGGCTTCGATTTTAGGCCCAGTGCTCGAAAGGTTTTTTTAGAGCGGACAAAACGGTTAGACGAAACCTCATTTGCAGAATTTAAATCTTTTGCAGATACCGAAACTGTTCCAGCCTCAGTGGCAAAGATGGACGAAACTCAGAAAGCGCTTTTTCTAGATGCTGCGATAGATTTAGTTGATTTACGCCATCCCCAGCTAGACGCAAAAAAAAATAAAGATCTTTATCAAAAAAAAGAAAATCTTCTCACACAGCGGGCTCAAGTTAATGTCGTAACCCCCGAACTGGTTATTCCACCCGAGCCTGATTCAAATCCAGAACTTTCCCACGGTTCATCTAGACTTGGAATATCTTATTTTGAAAGATCAAAAATAAAAACGGGTTTTCTAAGTTATCGGTTCGCATTACACGACTTACAAGATCCAACAATTGGAATGCCCAAGTTTTCCCAGCTAGAATTCTTCAATTTTGATTTTCAGGCGTTACCAAATGATCTGCATTTTAAAGAAATGAATTTATTTAAAGTCTTTAATCTAAGTCCAAGAAACTTTTTTGAAAAAAAGGCCTCGTGGGGATTTGAATTAGGTGTGCAAAATAAACTTGAGTATTGTAGCCCTAGCGATTCCGACTGTTACCTAACTGGTTTTCTTGCGAAATATGGTGCCGCTATTCATTTATTTAATGAAGATTCAGTTGCTTGGGCGTTAGGAACCGTGAACGGTCGCTACGGTGCTTCGCTGTTAGATTCAAAATACTTTTTAGCACCTGGTTTTGAATTAGGTCTATTATATCGGTTCGCGGGGCGTTCATCCATTCTAGCCACTTTTGCACGTGAATATCCACTATCTAGGTCTTTTCAGCAAAATTACCATGTCGAATATCGACAGACCGTTTCGACTGATTTCAGCTTAGGAATTCAGACAAAGAATGATGTCGGCGGAATCTCTGCATATTATTTTTACTAATTATTTCAGAATGAGACGCCTAGGCTAAAGTGTTGGTAAGTCCCATTTTCAATTTAACGTTCTGTTTAAAGCAAGGTAAGATTGATTAACGGTAAGCTGTGGTTCCACGAAACCAAAGGCTAAGAAAAAGTGAGTTTATACAAAATAGTTCGATCCAAAATTTTTTTTCCCATCGTACTACTGCTTTCTGTTAGCTGTGGTCCGGTTGAAAATTCGGCGACTTCTGACAAGTCAAAGTTTGGACCACCAATTGATATTACAGGATCAACGCCATTATTTGCATCGGTTCGAGCTTCGCTTACTAAATGCCAAAACTGCCATGGCAACTGGCTTTCACTTACAGAAAGTCAGTTTGTAAGTACTGGCTTAGTCGTTAAAGGATCACCCGAAGGATCGCAATTATATTTTCGCAATCAGCTGGCAATGACGGGGCCGGGGCCTAAAAATATGCCGACAATGGGATATCCTGCGATGACCTCAGCAGAAATTCAAACGATGATTGACTGGATTAATGGACTTTAAAAGCTACGGTTCAGCATAAAAGAATAGGCTAATAATCCTCTGTCACCCAAGGTTCCAAGCGATTGAATCAATCTAACCTGGTCGAAAATATCATACTCGAAATTTAGAAATATTCCGCCGGTTACAGCATCTGGCAAATTCTGCATTTGCTTCTGACTGGTAAAAACATTTGGGCCAACCGCAAATGTTGTTGAAACACGATATAAAACTTTTCCAGAAAACCAAATCGATTTAAAATTGTGTCGTGTCGGAAGCGCACCATCAACTTTTAAGACGTCAGCAACCCCGCTGTGGTAATAAATATTTACTCCGCCACGGTAACGCAAACTTAAAAGTGATTCGTAACCAATAATCGGACCAAACGAAGTGAAGGATGCATTTGCATCGAGCTTATTATCGTTAATATTGTATATGACACGCTCTTGCCATGAAAATAACCCAACCCCCGCAGTGATTGCAGCATGGGAATTCAGTGAAAATAACAAGATTAGTAAATTAAAGCGCAAGATGCACCTGCGCTAGTAACGACCACTGATCCGGAGCTGTATTTTCAACGGCTGTCGTTCGACTGTTTATAAATTCAAAGCGAAATTCTGTTTTCGGATAAGGAAAAAATATTCCACCTAACGACATTCGATTTTGTAATGGGCTTGATGAGTTTAATTCAGTTTGATAAAGCTGTAACCCAGTTAAAAAACTATAGCCCCGAGTGATGCTAACGACACCTTGCATGAAACTATAATACCCAAGAACCGATTTACTGATACTTTTATTTTTATCATCTTTAAGTCCAATTTCGGCAATAAAACTTTTACCTTTTGCAAATCCAACGCGCGATATTGCCCCAATATTTTTCTGTTCTGAATAATCATTTGCAAGAATCATTGCCGTCGCGCCAACCGTTAGCGATTTACTTAATCCATATTCAAAAAGTGTAGATGCGCCCGCTTGTCGTAAATCTTTACTTTGCGCCAAATTTCCCATGAAAATATGCCCAGTTAAGTCGAAATTTTGTTCCAGGTACTGATACGCCAGCCCATGCGTCTGATCGTACTGCGAGTTTCGAATTAGTGCGCGATTAAAAGCAGTATGGTCTGGATGTTTCAAACCGTAAAACTTATCCATGAACCCAACATACAGAAATTGCTTTTTCGATGTCTGCCAACGAAAGTAGTATTCATGTGAAAGCCAGTTTGATGGCTTAGGCTCGTTAGAGGATTTCAATCTTTGTGGAGTCGGCGTGTAGCCGTAACTTGCTACCAATACTTTTTCATAATTCTCATCGAAATGGATTGCCACATTAGCATCAGCTTGCATGTGAATCCATCGATCAACAGCTTTAGAAGAGCCAAATTCAGATCTCAAATATAAACCTCGGTATTTAAACCCAGGGCGAATATACCAAGGCAACTCGGTTTTACCTAAAAAACCAGATGATTCACCAAGTTGTTCGGCAGTTGCATTTCCAGTTAACGCCTGCGACGTAATTTCCGAAGCCCAAACCGCACGCCCATAATCGTTTAATGATCCGCCACCCTGGCCATTGTAGTGACATGTTATACACGCGCGATACCCATACGATATAAAATCAGGATAGGCGTGCACCAAAAAGGGGAAAAGCAGCGTCGATAAAAAAATTCTCACGGCAATTAGTAAATCAAAAAATTTGAAAATTACATATCGATAATGCTATGGGACACAATGTTAAATAAAATGGGCAATCTTTATATTATTCTGTCGCAATAGCTCAGCTTGACCTGCAGTTTACAAAGCAAGTTAAATAGGACAATTGAAAGGACTTACAATGTTAAACATCAGAAAATCAGAAGATCGCGGGCAAGCAGATCACGGTTGGCTAAAGTCCCGCCATACATTTTCATTTGCAGATTATCATGATCCGAAATTTATGGGGTTTCGCTCTCTTCGAGTCATCAACGAAGATCGAATCGACGGTGGCACAGGCTTCAGCAAACATCCCCACAAAGATATGGAGATTATTTCTTATGTTGTTGAAGGGGCTTTAGCACATAAAGATTCCATGGGAAATGAAGCGATCATTTTACCAGGGGAAGTACAACGACTGACTGCTGGTACGGGTATTACGCACTCGGAACAAAACCATAAGCCCCATAACACGACTCATTTTTTTCAAATTTGGATTGTGCCGAAAAAAAAAGATGTTCCTCCAGGATATGGCCAGAAAAATTTTGAAAAAGAACTTAATTCAAAAAGTTTAGTTTTAGTCGTGTCCGAGGATGGCCGTGATGGCTCAATTAAAATTAATCAGGATGCAGACATGTACATATCCCGATTAAAAGAAAATGAAAAACTATCGTTTTCGCTTCGGCCCAACCGTGGAGTGTGGATTCAAGTGGTACATGGCGAAATTAATGTGAACGAGCAAACCGTAAAGATGGGCGATGCTATTGCTATTGAGAATCTTAACGAAGTTAATTTTAATGCGAAACACGATTGTGAGTTTATTTTTTTTGATTTAGTTTAAAATTCTCGAACTGAGGCATCTTAAAAGACCTCAGGTCGAAACCACGAATCGTTTGAAAAAACCGTATAAAATAACTTCAGTTTTCTAGCCCTATGACCCGATAAGCGGTCTGTGGGACGTATATCTAAAGTTTTTATTATTAAGGGTTTTGCTTTATTGCTTTATGCGGTCTTTGCGGCCGGATGCGATGGTAAGGCAGAAGCATTATCGACTGGTACCTACCTAGGTGATCCATCTTTAGTCGATGGTGGAACACGAACAGATGGCTCTGATCAGGGTCAACTTTACACTGTAACGAAAATTGTAGAAGTAACACCCGAAATCACCGAGTGGCTAAATTCTGATTTACCGTTTACTGGGCCACGCCGCGCTTTAGGTGATCCAACTTTAAATTCTCAGTGGCCTTTTAAATATGAATTTACTTACCCACCAAACAACTATGCTATTGGTGATGCACGAATATTATTAGCTACAAAGCGTGATTCATCCGACACCGAAGGGATTTTTGTAGACGGCGTATTGACTGGTTACCCTCCATCTTCGATGGTGTCATCGTCGAGTCCAAAAATCCAGTATCGCAACTATACGTGTGCCATCAGTGCCTGCACCGGCGGAGCAATTCCCACCGGCACGCCAAATTTTTACTACATGGATTTTGCGCTAACACACTATAAGATTAATTTACCAAACACGTTTGATCTTAACTTAAGTGAGTTACTAAAATTCACGCCACTAACAATTAGCGGAATTTTAGCGGATGGAATACTACGTGTCGTCAGTGGTGATGATGCTGTCATCTATCCGGACTCGGCTCCTGATGAAACTAGTCGACCGCTGCTAATTATGGAGGGTTTTACGATATCAAAAACTCCGTTGGTCTGTGCTCAAAGTCCGATTTACAAAATAGTAAATACGTACATTCATAATGATGGCAATTCAATAGCAGCGGCTGCTTTTTCGGGTTCTGTTGTAACGCCATCAGCTTCTTATGCCGCAAATTACACAACGTTTAGATCAGTTGAATTCTTTTATGATCCTAAACTTCCAAAGCTAGCGTCGTACACAAATTTGAATATCACCGTTAGCAATATTGCTATGCAAGTGAAGCGAACTAATGCAGGACCCACGGCAATTGTCATTAACGGCATTGGTTTTGACCAAGATGGTTTTGATCGAACTACCGCTACGTCAGCAGTCGAAAGCTGGTCGACTGACGCGGCAGCAAGAGCTTACTGGAATACCTTTGTAACAACTGTGCCAGCAACCAATGTTTCTACAAATGCCACCTTAAATTTATTATCTTTATTCGGTGCTGCCAAGGTGAAAGAGCTTCTACTACAAGGCAAATTGAATGTTGCCATTGCAGGACCCTTAGCAAGTGTTTACGGCCAAGCGGCAACCTCTGGAAGAACTTATGGGGTTGCAGTAAATGGTCCAGACCTTGCGCTTAAAGGAACTTATTCCGCAGAAATTTGCGATGTGCCGGATAATGCAACTTCACCACTAAATGGCGGTGTGACGGGTCCTACCAGCTGTACAACTGATTTTGCTTCGCCAACCATTTCTTCTGTACAAGTGACAAGTATCACATCGACCTCTGCTAAAGTTCAGTGGCTGACCAATGAAGGTTCTAGTTCCCGGGTTGGCTATGGTGCTACTGCACCAACAACATTAACGACGGACTACACAACCCCGGTGACGTTCCATTCAGTAGACATTACTGGACTTCAGCCTTACAAATTTTACCAGTATAATGTACGCAGCACTGACGGCTGTACTAACAGCGCAACATCGGCAACAAAAAGTTTCCGTACCCTGAGGTAATTCATGAAATACACGTTATTTATGTTTTCATTTATCTACTGCGTGTGCGGATTTTCACAATCAGGAACTAAAGCCCGAAAAATACTTTCAACGGGTGTGATGATTTTAAATAGTTCTACGACACAGGGCGGAGCCGGCCCTTCGGGCTCTTCCATATTAACACGGTCCGAATTTGTTTGGGCCTATAGCCGTGTGGGTTTCGGTCCCATTTTCGATTATGACTTGCATGGATCAAATGAAAAAGACTCGGCTTACGGAATTAAAATTGAAGCTTACTTAGCTAAATTCTTCTTCGAAATTGGATATTTAATTTCTGCAAAACGGGCTTATACAGATCGCGCCATCGCAGTAGAAACTGGAACTGGATTTGTCTATGGCTTGGGTGCCCGCTTTCCCTTATCTGGAAATAACGGTAATGGGCCTTTTTTTCATGCTAGTTATAAATTCAAAACTCAGACCTTAAAAAAACAAGATGGCGTCGACCTGACCGAGCCCATCACACAAACTGATGGCTACCCTGTATTTGGTTTCGGAGTTACTTTTTGATGAAACTTCTATTTCTTTTTGCTTTTACAATGCTTTCGTTTTCATGCGGCAAACATGCCTCTGATCTACTGCGTGTCGGGCAAGCGCAGCTTTATGATTTTCCACTCTATGTTTCCGCAGGCGATGGAACCATCTGGAAATTCAACAGCGATACCACAAAAGAAGCTTTTGTGACTGGCCTTAATGACCCCCGCGGAATTGCAATCGACAAATATCAAAACCTTTATGTCGTTGAATACGGAACTAGCCAAGTTTTAAAATTTAATCTGCAAACTAAAGTGAAAACCGTAGTGGCCTCTTCGCTTTTAATTCCAAGTGTGGTTGGAATAGATTCGTTCGGCGACGTCTATGTTAACCAAGAAGGCGCAAAAAATATAATGCGTATTAAAGATAAAAAAATAATCAGCACGTACAGCTCAAGGCCTACGGCCATTGCCTTCGGAGTGAATGATATTATGTTGGTTGGACTTTTTGATATTGCCAAAGTACTTTGGGGTTCGCTTGAATCGTCTCCCAGCTATTCTGTCAATGAACCTGTCATGATCACAACAGACGGAACAGGCCGCGTTTACGTCGTCGAAGGCACCGCTGTAAATGCAAAAGTGTATCGTTTCGAGCAATCTAGTCCATCCGGAGTTAAAGTCATGGCTGACACCCTTAGCGGAGCCACCGGATTAGCTGTGGATTCAGTTGGAAATATATATATTTCCGAACCAGGTGCCTCAAGAATATCTTTAGTAACATTTAAAAACGAATTCTATTTTTGGGCTAATATCGTAGCCCCGCAGTACATGGCATTTACGCCGTACTAGTAATGCAGGAACGATAAACCAAATTGTGACATGTCATTTTTCTGAAACCACTTCATCAAATCAAAAAAGTAATGACGGTACCAATCAACTTCACTTGATACGTTAAGACCTAACCGAACTGGGTTGTACGACGCTAACGAAACCGAAAACTTAGACGCAGACGTAATGTAAACACGCAATTTTTGCGGTTTTGCATTGTACTTATAGAAAAAGTTCACCCAGTCAGAAATTTCCATCAATTTACCAGTGAAGTTATCAACAACCATCCACTTGCCATCAGTCGTTCGCACCGTAGCAGCCACGTGGAACTGCCACGTAATGCTGTTCGTAACCATAGGCCCAACAAGCCAGATTTTTCGGATTGAATCTTTATCGACACCTAACTTTAACAATGCCAAATGGGCATAAGTTGCGCGGCCAAAGCAATAACCAATCTCAGTTCCAGGGCGCTCGTACTTACCGTTCGCACTAGATGAAACAATTGGATGAGTGTTCATTGAATCTATAATTTGCTGAGCAACCTTTGGTTCAACTGTCTGTACGCGATTTCTGCCACGCACACGGAGAGCCAATTTTCGAATCGGTTGCTTTTTAAGGTTCTCAATTGTCTGATTATTCTTATCGCGAATTTGCGTGGTCGAAAGCTTAGCCGCTTCGTTCTTTTGCAAGTGCAATAAATCTACATTTAGTAGTGGATCCGCAGCGACATCTTCATCTTCTAATTCACCTAATTTTTTATTATTATCTTCACCAGGCGCGGGCGGAAGTGTTTCAACCGGAGGAAGCTACCCTACAGTACTATACCTCGCTTAGAATTGGCGAAGCTGCAGGGTTGGCAATGTCTGATATTACAATTGGTACAGAGCCTATTAACAATACTATAATGATTAGGCGCTCAGTAAAATGGGATAGAGTTAAAGGTGCCAAACCATATATTGATAATAATTTTAAAAATTCTGCTGCTGTAGGAATTAAGTCACGGGTACTTCATCCAGAAGTAACAAACTACTTAAAAAAATTATTACCATTTATTCAGGGTGAACAGCTATTTACCATTGATGGAGAACTTCTGACATATCGGCAGATTCAGTACAAGTACAACGAAGCACTCAAATCTGCTATAAAATTTGTTTCGTTTGTTGTTCGGTTAGGATTTGCGTTGGCGTTGATTGGCTGCCACAAGCTCTAAAAAGAGGAATTAAAAATTCAATTGACAAAGTGTACGGGTTGACGTACTCTTTGAAAGAGTCACACGAAAGTGAATGAAAATGGTTTTTTTCAAATCAGATGATTATATCAATTGGTACAACGAACAGACGGAAAAAACTCAGTTCATCATCGAGGCGCGACTTAAACGTATTTCCAATGAAAATCATTGGGGATTTGTAAATAAATTTGATGGTCTTATTGAGTTAAAATGGCCATCAGGTATGCGAATTTATACAGCTAAAATTAACAATATTCTTGTTATTATTCTTTTAGGAGGTAATAAAAATGGACAAAGCAAAGACATCAAAAAAGCGAAAAAGCTCCTTGAAAAATTCAAGGGATCTCATTTTGGTTGAACACAGACCTGATAATTTTAATTTCAACAAACCAAAATTAGTCAGAGAAATTTTAGCTGATTGCATTTTAACTGGCGACATGGACACCTTCCAAGATGTATTTCTAGCCTTCATTCGTAGCCAATCAAAAACAAAGCTGGCTTCGAAATCAAAATTAGGACGACAAACCTTGTATGATCTTTTAAACCAAGGCGAAGATTTTAATCCTGAGTGGGAAACTTTAAGATCGCTGCTGAAGGCTATTTAGCTCGATGTTGAAGATTCAAAAAATAAGGCTCAGCTTTTTAGACTGAACCTTGTTGATTGGTGATGTGAATTTTAGGAAGGGGTTTAAACTGCGCAGCTACAACTTTAGTATTTATTGATGCTATCACCTTTTAATATTGTATTTAGAAATTTCGGATTTAACTTACCAGTCTTAGCATATGTGACCGCTAACTTTGTATTTCTGTCGTACATCTGAGGTAATGAAAAAAAACATACCGACAAATAAGACCCATGACTCAGGCCTAATAGGATTAAAAAATGAAAAATAGCATTAACTCCAAACAAAAAGAGCAAACAAGCACAGAGCTTCAATACTTAGTTCTAGATTTCTTTCAAACTACGTTCGCAAAAAAAAACAAAATAGCAAAAAACGTGACTGATATAGCAGTCTCTAGACAAGAATTGGCGAATATACTTCCAGCTTTGTATCCAGATAAGAGCGAAATGTTCAGATTGCTACACACTATTGAGGGGCTTGGGCGGTCATCATTCAGACCCGATTTCAATAACATTGAAAAGATTAAAGGCTATATTCAAAAGCTAGTTGAAACATCAGATAAAATTAAAAACAAGTCGCTTGAATTAGAAGTCAGCATGTTAACTTTAAATGAAGATCAAGTGTATTCACCACTTTTCAAAACAAATACTGCATTAAAAGACGCATACTTAATCTTTAAAAATTGTTTTGATTCAAGCAGCAACGAAGTTGCAATGGGAGCCATGAGTCTACTAAAATTCTCCATCGAGCAAACAAACGGACTACTTGAAAGTGAGCTCGTGTCGCCAATTTCAAAACTAACAAACGTAACTGACAGCTTTGACAGAATTTCAAAAGAACGTCTGATTTTTATTAAATCCAAGATAAAAAAAGGTGCTCCAAAAGATGAAATCAATACGGCCACAATAGGTCGTCTGTATCAGTTCTTTTTAAAAAGTGTTCCTGAAATAAACACAGACTATCAAATTGAGTCTCTAGAAAAATTAAAACTCAGTGCTGAAAATAAGCGTTATGTCAGTTCGGCAAATATGGTTTTACTATGCTGCATGTCAGCTGGATTATTTTATTCGCAGGATAGAGTTGATAAAATAATTGAAAGATGGGTGCAATATGTGTGACTTCATAATGAGTGCTATTTATTTTTCATCCACGGCATAGGATGCATTTCACTCATTTTTTTCTTTTCATCAATTTTACTTAGCTCAGCTTCGTCACGTTTTTTTTCAAGCTCACTTTTTTCTTGCTGCCAAACGCCGATATATTCACCGATTTTAATCAGTGCACCGATCGCATCTTTTGATTTAACATCTTTGTATGAATTTTCACGGCCACGAAAAGCGTATCGACTTAGTTCAGATATGATCATATTTTTACTTATTAAACACTGATCAGAAAACTGAATTTGTTTATCCATGATGTAGCGTTTGATTTCTGGTTTTGTTAAATTTTCTGCGCCCATCGAAGCCGCTGATGTTTCGGAATAGCCAGCCTCGATGGCCGCTTTCGTGGCGTTAAGTGATACCACGTAGGCTTCGCAAAATTTGATTTGTTTTTGATTAAGTTCTGTTTGCATACATAAATTGTACATAATTTAAGCAAATATGAAAGTCTTAACGCTACGGCAAATAGAAATCTTCTTTGCGCTCATAGCCGACCAATATGACGTGTAAAAAATAAGACTCAGAATCACTACTAGACCACGGTTTCGGCGAGCTACCATCAACATAAACGTAAAAATTAACATCAAGTTGGATTTGCCAACGTTCGATGGTTCCGTCCTGATGCTCACGCAGACTGGCTCTTATGGATTTTGATTTATATTCGTTGGGATATTCAAGGAAAATACTAATCAGCTTTTGCTGAGCAGGATTAAGTCTCTGAATTAAGTGCTGACTGAGGCTGTTTTCTATCGCTGATATGATCTTCAAGCTGCTTTTCAAGACGATCGTATTTGTCTTGCCCCATTTGTTGAATGAATTTTTCACGATGCTTACGCATGAAAGCCAAATCTTCCTCGGTCGTTACAACTTTAAGGGAGTGATTTTTGATCTTTTCGTTAATATCGTCCATAACCATCCTTTTCGCCCTTACCATGAAAAATGTCAAGAGTTGTAAAGTTCGTAGACACCCAATAAACAATGCCATAACTCTGGGTTGTCTTAACTCAATTAAGAGCAATATAAATGCCATAACGGTTAGTTTTGAGACGTATTTATATAAACGTTTTAAAACGAAACATGGCACACATACTGCTTAGATCTAAGTTATGAATACAATTACAAAAAATTTATTGCTCATCACTATTCTGATGTTCTCTGGTTGCATACCTCAAATGGAAAAAGGAAGCGGCGAAGTTTTAATCACAAATACGTCTGCTGACATCACGGCTATAGGTAACGAATTATCAAAGACAAGTACGGGTCAACAAACTGTTTCAGATATGACAAGCCTAAAAAATCAAGGTTATACAATTCAAGTTTATTTTGTATCAACAGCTGAACTTCAAGCAATGAATGGCCATACTGGCGGAGGATATAAAATCAACGGCAGCGTGATTAGTATTTATATCAACAATGGCTTGTCGAAAGAAGAAAATGCTCATGTGGTAGCGCATGAAATGATTCATGTAAAAGATGATTTAGAAATCGAACAATTTCTAGTCCAGTACCCAAACGTACGCTCAGCAGCAGAAAATTTTGTTAGAAATTATAAAACGCAGAGCCTAAGTAGCTTCGACCAAAATGCAGTTTCCTATGTGCTTGGAACTTTATTTTGTACTGAGACAAGAGCATACACTAAAAACCAAATGCTACTCAATGAGGGGCTGACAACAACTCAATTTGCGCATACCAATTTGCCGCAATTTATTGATGAAAATTATATTTATAAGTTTGGGACTCGATACGGTACAAGCGCAAGCTCTATGGCTTCATGGTGTTTAAATAAAAACTCAATGACACATGCATAGTTTCGTCGATTGACTGAGGCAGTTACGTCTATTGACTGACCCGTCGTGCCGGGTTCGGAGCGTAAGCGACGGTGACTTTTTTATT
>JAYTMU010000057.1:0-32208 GCA_043728195.1 Bdellovibrionales bacterium | reverse complement strand
CTGCTGCCTTTAGATTTTTTAATTGGGATGTGGCTTCGGCTTGATGGGCTTTTTGGTAATTTTGTACGTTTGTAAGCTGCTCACTTTTCTCAAGGTGTGACGCTCTGGCCATTTCTATTTTTTCTGGGATGTAGTTGGCTGCAAGTGTTTTTGGGTTGATAAAGGTGTTTACGCCTATGATTGGTAATTCGCCTGAATGTTTTAAATGTTCGTAGGTCATGGACTCTTCTTGAATTTTCGATCGCTGATACTGGGTTTCCATGGCGCCTAAAACGCCGCCACGTTCGTTGATGCGTTTAAACTCGTCTAAAACAGCATCTTCTAAAAGCTCTGTCATTTCATCGATGAAATAACTGCCTTGTGTTGGATTTTCGTTTTTACTAATACCAAATTCTCGGTTGATTATCATTTGAATAGCCATGGCTCTGCGAACCGATTCTTCGGTAGGAGTTGTGATGGCTTCATCGTAAGCATTGGTGTGTAAGGAATTGCAGTTATCTTGCAAAGCAATCAGCGCCTGCAGTGTTGTTCTGATGTCATTAAAATCAATTTCTTGGGCATGTAAAGATCTGCCTGACGTTTGAATGTGATACTTTAATTTTTGCGAGCGCTCATTCGCCTTGTAAAGATCGCGCATAGCAACGGCCCAGATTCGCCGTGCTACCCGTCCTAAAACAGAGTATTCGGGATCAAGTCCGTTACTAAAAAAGAACGATAAATTGGCTGCGAAATCATCGATCTTTAAACCACGAGATAAATAGTATTCAACAAATGTAAAACCATTTGAAAGAGTAAAAGCCAGCTGACTGATCGGGTTCGCACCAGCTTCTGCAATGTGATAACCAGAAATACTAACCGAGTAAAAGTTTTTGATTTGGTTTTCAGTAAAATATTGCTGAATATCACCCATCATCTTAAGCGCAAAGTTAATGGAAAAAATACAGGTGTTCTGTCCCTGATCTTCTTTTAAAATATCGGCCTGCACGGTGCCACGCACTTGCTGCAGGGTTTTTTTCTCGGTATCGGAAAATTCGACCGTGGTTAACTTTCGACCTAGTACTTTTTCTTTTTTTTCCACCTGCTGATCAACTGCGGTATTGAAATAAAATGCTAAGATCATGGGTGCCGGGCCGTTAATCGTCATACTGACCGATGTATTCGGATCACACAGATCAAATCCGGCGTACAGTTTTTTCATGTCATCTAAAGTGCAAATACTAACTCCAGATTCACCCACTTTACCGAAAATATCCGGGCGCTGGTTAGGATCTTGGCCGTACAGTGTAACGGAATCAAAGGCGGTCGAAAGCCGATGGGCTTTTTCGCCCTTACACAAATAGTGAAAACGCTTATTCGTACGCTCGGGCGTGCCTTCGCCAGCAAACATACGCTTAGGGTCTTCATCCGCGCGCTTTAACTGAAAAACTCCGGCAGTGTACGGAAATTCCCCAGGAATATTTTCCATCTTTAAAAATTTAAAACGATCACCCCAATCAGATAGTTTCGGCAAAACAACTTTTCGAATTTTAGTGCCACTTAAAGATTTTGAAACCAGCGACTGGCGAATTTCTTTATCACGAACTTTAAAGATAAGCTCGTCTTGGGAATAAGTTTTAATTAACTCATCCCAATTTTTTAGGGCTTCAATTTCACCGGCTTCAAACGCTTTTTGCAATTCAGCTTGTTTTTCGTCGCGTTTTTTGGGCTCAATTAAATTTTCATTTTTCAGAATCTCTAAAGCCCCAAGCTGCGAAGCTTTTAGTGCAAGCTCTGTGGTACGCGCTTTGTATTTTTTTGCGTTCGCTACAATTTCTGCTAAATAATTTTGCCGATCAGCCGGAATAATCACGTGTTCATCTGCCGCCAGCACCATTTTTTTAAATACAGGATCAATAGCTGGCAGCGCGCCTTTTTCAACCAGCTTATCTATTAAGGTAAAAAATAATTGATTAAGACCACCGTCGTTGAATTGGCTGGCCTGAGTTAAAAATACGGGAACAGTCACGTCATCGCTAAATATTTTTCGCGAACGCTTATATTGTTTCGTCACATCGCGAAGTGCATCCAGCGCACCCCTGCGGTCAGCCTTATTAACCGCGACAAAATCAGCAAAGTCGATCATGTCAATTTTTTCAAGCTGTGACTGCGCACCAAAATCTGAAGTCATCACATACATTGATAAATCGCTGACTTCGGTAATGGCCATGTTGCCTTGGCCAATTCCCGAGGTTTCAGCAATGATGAAATCAAAATCAAGCTTTCGCATAAAATTTAAAATATCAGGCAACGTCGAGGCGATTTCTTTTCCGGAACCGCGTGAGGCAACCGAGCGCATGTAAATGTTAGCTCGTGAAAGCGAATTCATGCGAATTCGGTCCCCTAGTAAGGATCCACCGGTCTTTCGTTTTGACGGATCAACGCAGACGACTCCTAGTTTTTTATCAGGATACGCATTTAAAAAACGCTGCGAAATTTCGTCAATCAGCGATGACTTACCCGCCCCGCCGGTCCCAGTAATACCAAGTACCAACGGCTGTTTGTTTTTTGCCGCAAATTCCGTAAGGCCTACCGAATCTAAAGAATCTACTTTCTGACCGTTTTCAATTGCAGTCAGAGCAATGCCTATTTGCACCGATGGCACGGCATCGCCCGGAAAAACATTTTTCTTTTCTGGATTTTTCTTTTGTGCGTCTAACAAATTAAAATCACAGCCTTCAATGATCATGCGGATCATGCCTTCAAGACCTAGTTTTCGCCCGTCATCAGGATGAAAAATCTGAGCTATACCGTACGCTTCTAATTCTTTTTTTTCGTCGTGAACGATAACGCCGCCGCCGCCACCGTAAATTTTTACGTACCCAGCGCCTGCTTCGTTTAATAAATCCCGTAAGTATTTAAAGTATTCCATGTGTCCACCCTGGTAGGATGAAATACACACGCCTTGCGCGCCTTCTTGTAAAACACTTTTAGCGACATCATGAACCGAGCGATTGTGTCCTAAGTGAATCACTTCAGCACCCATATCTTGCAAGATACGGCGCATGATGTTTATCGAAGCGTCGTGTCCGTCAAAAAGAGACGCCGCAGTTACTATGCGCACCGGATTTTTTAATACTAGTTTTTCAGTTGGCTTTACATCACTCACAAATTATTCGCCTTTAAATACAGGTTTACGTTTTTCAAGAAAAGCAGCGGTACCTTCTTTGGTATCTGCCGAAGTAAATAAGTGCGCAAAGATATCGGCCTCGTTGGCTAATGCATTTTCGGTTTCTAAATCGTAAGCTTCATTAATCGATTTTTTAGCTTTAGACACCGCCAAAGGCGACCGCGACAAGATCATATTAATTTTTTTCATAACCGCAGTCATCAGTTCGCTGTATGGCACAACTTCGTTGACAAGTCCGTAGCGCATTGCCATTTCAGCTGTGATCAATTCGCCCGTCATTGTCAGTTCACGCGCGCGGCGAATACCCACAGCACGTGCTAATTTCACCGTGCCACCAAAACCGGGTATTAAACCAAGACTGACTTCAGGCAGGCCAAATTTTGCATTCTCACTGGCAATAATAAAATCACAACCAAGGGCTAATTCGCACCCGCCACCGAGTGCAAATCCGTTCACGGCAGCAATTACCGGAATTTTCAAAAGGCTTAATTCGTGAAAAATACTTTGACCGCGTTTTGCAAACTGCATGGCTTGGTCTGCATTCATGTTTTTCATCTCAGCGATGTCAGCACCAGCAACAAATGCTTTTTCACCAGCACCAGTTATGATAAGCGCTTTGACATGCTCAAATCCCATTTCAGAAATTTGCCGCAAGGCTTCGGCCATCTCGCTTAATGTTAGTAAGTTTAGCGCGTTTAAAGATTCGGGTCGCTGGATGGTTAAAGTCCAAACTCCGTTATCGGTACCTTCAAGTTTAATTGCCTGATATGTCGAAGACATTTGTTAATCCTTTTGCAAAACTATTTAAAGTTGAAAATTACTTTGTGGCCGCGTAGTTGTAAAAACCCCGTCCCGATTTTTTACCTAACCAACCTGCTTGTACGTACTTAACCAGTAGCGGACACGGTCGGTATTTTGAATCCCCTAGACCCTCGTGCAAAACATTCATTATGGCCAAACATGTATCCAGCCCAATAAAATCCGCTAATGTCAGCGGACCCATCGGTTGATTGGTCCCAAGCTTCATGGCTTGATCGATGGAATCAACCGAGGCTATGCCTTCGTGCAATGTATAAACGGCTTCATTAATCATCGGCATTAAAATACGGTTTACGATAAAGCCCGGCATATCTTTTGCCGATTCGACAAAAACTTTTCCAAGCTGCTCAGCCAGTACTTTGGTTGTCATGAAGGTATCACTTGAAGTTTGCAAACCACGAATTCCTTCAACCAATTGCATCAGTGGCACCGGATTCATAAAGTGCATTCCAACAACTTGCGATGGCCGCTGCGTGACGCCTGCAATTAACGTTATAGAAATGGAAGAGGTGTTAGAGGCCAAAATTGCTGATTTCTTAACGATTTCATCTAATTGACGAAAAATATTCAACTTAAGCTCTACATTTTCGGTAGCGGCTTCAATAACATAATCACAATCTGCAAGATCTGAAATCTGCGCTGTTGTCTTAATGCCTTGAAGAATGGATTTTTTTTGCTCTTCGGTCATGGTGTTCTTTTTAATTAAGCGATCACAACTGATTGAAATGACCCTTAGACCTTCGTCTAAAGATGCAGGCCGCACATCGTAAAGAATAACTGCGAAACCCGCTTGGGCCGCAACCTGAGAAATACCATTTCCCATTTGCCCAGCTCCGATAACTCCAATTTTTTTGATGGACGATAAGATCGACATGTGTGAAAACTCCTTCAACTGTTTACTTTGTTTAATCTATACCAAAGAACTGGCCTTGATTGCAGCGATTTCCCCTCTGAAAATAATCCTAGTGCTATTCGTCATTTGGTTTCTACTTCATTCTAATGCGTCTGCGGCAATTCCCACGCTGGATATGGGCCTTGTTGTGTCTGGTGATTTAGCTTTGACTGCTCGGCAAGTGCCCTATTTTAAGACTACCGATAGTCTTTTTCCTTCGGGGTCGACCTCGCTTGAGTACTTAGAAAAAAATCGCGTCGAGCAAATTACCAATATCGAGACCTCGTACCGCTACGCCTTTAAGACGTACTTAAAAAGTGAAATTAAACCGGTGTTTCCAGTTCACATATCTCAGTCGGTTTTGAATTCGAAATCTAAAAAACGGTGGTCGGTGCTAGAAACTAAAATTGACAGCATTTTAGCTTTTGATACTAAAACAAAACAAACAATTCAGTTTCGCTTAGATGAAGTATCGCCGGATCCGTACGACCGCGGTGCCGTGCTGACCTTGAAGGATGTTTTCTTAAAAAGAATTCCGCAAGATAAAGCCGCTACCCTAACGACAGTGCCGCAAGGCCAGCGATTTTCAGTCATAAAATATATCAACGGCTACGCCGAAGTCAGTTTTAAAACGTACATAGGGTACATTCTAGTGACCGAACTGATTACTAAATTCGACTTTGCGAAGTTTGCATTTGCTAATAACCAATGGCATCTTATACAACGGCGCGAGTTTGATTCGCTCGTAACAGCACAAAATAAAAAACTTCACTTTAATGACATTACCGGCATTGTCACACCAGCTGGCATTGGACTTATTGCTTCAAAGAATCAAAAAGTTCCGCTGTGGAGCCGCATCGAAACTGTTAAAACTAAAAAATCTATTTGGGTTCAAAGTAAAATTAAAGGCCACGGAGCCATCTGGTGGAAAGCCGAGACTGAGGCTGATGATTCCGTGTATACTATTGATGAACTATTAAAAAAAGAAATTGCTTCGGTATCATTTCACCCAACCAATCCGCTAAAGGCCATCCTTTCGGCACACGGGGCGTACATGACCGAGGACGGATATCACTGGAAACCACTGAAGCAGTTTAAAAATTTTCATGGACCCGTTCATTACTTTAACGATCTGATGATTTTTGTTGGCAACTACCGCAGTACCGATTTTGGAAAGACCTTTGAAAACTATATTCAAATTGATAAGCTAGCCTCGGCAATTGAAATCCAGTTAGGCTTTTTACCGCGAAGGTTGCAAGTTAAACGCATCACCACACTGCCAAACTACCAAATTAAAATTGAACTTGAAACTGGCAACCGAAAAATATACTTACAAAGTCCACTGTTTGCACAGAACTGGATTGTTACAAAAAACTAAGCGTCTTGATTTTGGTAGTTAACCCACAAAGGGTTCATGGCCGCATAGACTTCAGCTTGTAGTTTTTGCCGAGTGCTGGTCTGATAACCTACTGAAGAAATTGCTTTTAAAATATGAACTTCAATTGTTCGCGATGCTTTATCCTTATTGGGAATGATGTTCCCTTTAGGTAAACACTCGTAAGCACCAAGAATAACAACGGGAACAATAAGTGCTTCTGCAGACATGGCAAAGATAAACGGCCCGGCCTTAAACGGCGATAACTGCGGACCGTAAAAACGACCACCTTCAGGTGATAAAGCAAAACTTTGTATTTTTAAACGTTCTTTGGCTTCGTCATAGACCTTGTAAACTTCTTCGCGGCTTTGTCTAGCGATGGGTAATGTCCCCATCATACGCATGGCCTGCGCAAAAATTGGAATTTTAAATAACTCAGCCTTTGCGCCGAAACGTACTCCGGGGATCGCCCCGCAAATCGCAAAAATATCAAAAAAACTTGAGTGATTAAATAGAAATAAACAACCACCCTTCGGCAGGTTCTCATGACCGAAAACTTTTAAATTAACACCGAAAGCCTGGTAATTAATTTTACCCCACGTTGCGATATGCCAATCATCGATTTTTTTATTTCGAAATAAAATATGACAAACCATCACCGAGGTCCCAAGCACAATCATAGAAACTGGAATTACAATCATTATGAGTGCTGAGCGTAACCAATACAAAATTTTCATCTTTAGTGATTGTCCGGAAACAGCCGCTTTACAGCAGCTTCAATTTGACGATCCTTGTACGCTGAATGCTCGGATTCGCCGGATTGCATTTTCTTGAAGGCTTCATCATTCATAATTTGCACTTCAAAGGGATAAAAAAAACTAAATTTTTTCCCCGGATCTGTTGCGTGCACATGAACTAATTTACGGGCTATGAATTTTATGTACTTAAAATCTTTCGCCGAAAATGGATTTTCTTTACGAAATAAACCCAAAAAGGCGCTTTGGCTTGATTTTAATTTATGATTTAAAAGTCGGTCTATCTTTTCAGATGTTAATCCTTGTTCGTGTCCATGCTTTTTGTTCAACTTATTACAAACTGCCAAAAATTCTTCAACGGGATACATGTTATTTGAAGACTGCTCAGGCATGATCTGGGGAAAACTGATGAGGTTTTCGTCGACTAAGAAGCGGATCACTTGGAACGAATCAAAAATAGAGCTTGTCACAAACCGAATACCAATTTTATCAAAAATTTTCATTGCAACGGCTTCTGGCCTGGCCAGTAGTTTCACAACTGTGCTTGATGATGTCTTGTACGGTTTCGTGTGAAACCCTGCCAGTGGAACGGAAGGATGACCTTCTTTTTTAAACGATTTTAAATAGAGCTTTCCATCCTGAATAACAGACTGCTCGAAGGGAATTAATATCTGTTTCTGAATTTCTTCCGAAAAAAAACTGAATAAATCAGATTCAGCGTGAACGAACACATGCATACAGCGCAAAAAGGCACAGGCCCACTTTTGTAATTCCGCATTTTCTTTCTGTGATGCAAAAATTAATAGTTTACGAATATCTTGCAGTTCATCTTTGTTTTTAATAACTGCTGGAATGGAATCAATATCAATCTTTAAGCGTTCCGTCATCAGCACCAGCGCACGACGATGAAAATACCACAACCTAGTTAAATCCTCGGGTGCGCTTAGCTGATACCCGTAACTTCGAATAAAAGATTCGGCTTCTTCTAAATTATGAATGTGTAACGATGGTCGATCTAAGGCAGAGGCTCCGCCAGCGACAACAGATAAAGACGAGGGATCAAAAAAATAAAAAGAGGAATGATTAGCTAGCATTCCCCGTTAGGTTATTGAATTATAGCACAACGAGCAACATAGAATTGTCCAAGCATTCCACTAAGTGCAGCACCGCCGTTTACATTTTTAGTATTCTGAAATTTCACAACTCCGCTGAAGTTTTGCGCATCAATTCGTCCTTCAAATCGCACTTCGCCGTAGCTGTCACGAAAGCTTGCATAGCCTTCGCCAGTCTGCATATTAAACTGACCAGAAATTTGCGTCGGAGCTTTCGGTAAAAACTCAAGCGCGATGGCTTCAAACTTTTGTCCGTTTGCATCTAATTCAGAATTTAAAACAAAGCTGTCGTACACTTTAATAAGCATTTTTGATCGTGTTCCATCAACTGCGCCATTTGCGCCAATTTTTACTGTACCTTGAAAGCGCACACCGGTTTGATCAGTTGGTAATCCACTGATTTGACCAATCTCGTTAGCAGCTGTTGAAGCCGACAAAAATGCTTTCACACGGCTTTCGAAAGTTCCAGATACTGAATCTAAAGTAACTTGTTGTTGGCCGTTGTCGAAGATAGTTCCGATAGACATGTTGGCCTGCGGACATGTTGTCGCTGTTACGAAGTTTCCGACAATGCCATTTGTTTTTGGATCCCGAGTCACGCTGCGGACTCCGTCTTTTTTAGGATTGCATGCAATCACAACCAAAAAAAGTGGTAACAAAAGTATTAATGTTTTCATATAAGCCTCCAGCTTCAATACTGTATAAGGCAATCCTAAAGCCAATGCAGTGTTTCACCGTGAGACATCTTTTTTAGAGGCGTATTATTTAGCGACATTTAAAACAAAAGTGATCGCTTTCAGAATTGTCGAAGTTACTTGTAAGTTACTTAGCCCGTTTTGCGCGTCGCCTGTCGAAATAATATTCACCTACAAGGGCTAACAAAACTCCGGCAACAATTGCGATATCAGCAATGTTTACGACCCCTGTACGTAGCGGCACTGCGATGAAACCTAGATCAAGTTTCGACCCTGTATCAAATACCATAAAATCAATCACTCCGCCATTTGCGCGGTACATGCGGTCCCAAAGGTTTCCAAAACCACCAGCTAAGATGAACGAATAGGCGATAAGATTTAACTTAGACGTTTCTTTATTTAATAAGTACCAAAGCATGCCACCTAAACCGAAAATAACGATCAACGTGAATATTACAAAGCGGACGCTGCGCGACCACGTTCCGCCAAGCCCTAAAAATGCACCGGTATTTTCGGCGTAGGTAAAGGTGAAAAATCCACCTAAGTATTCGATCGGACTTTGACCCATAAGTGTGTTCACGGCCCAGTATTTGGTTGCCTGATCTAAGCCAATTAATAAAACTAAAATTATGAAAACAACGACGAATTTATACCGAAATGTCAGCGCTTCGCTATGTGCCTTATCCATCGTCTTATTTTGTAAGAGTCTGCATGCAAGCGCAACTGATTTCTCGCCACTTGTTGGAATTGGCCAAGAGAGCTTCAGCTTTGCAGTTGCCGACGTGCAACGCACCGATATTAAATTTGAACCTAATGTCGCAGGCATTTCTAGATTAGGTTTAAATGCATTCGGCTTTGGTGTTGGATATTCGTTTCGCGGCGGCAGAAAAGATTTAGATCCAGCAAAAGGTTCAACCGACTTTTACGATCTGCAACTTGGTTACAACACCAAGGATTGGGGCATTGACTCAGTCTATCAGACGTACAAAGGCTTCTATACATCGAACACAACGGCAATCCAGCAGTATACTAATTTGTTATTTACGCATTATGCACTTACGGGCAGATACGCATTAACGGCCAGCGAATTTTCGGTTGGCGGATTACTGGATCAGTCTGAAGAAATTAAAGCAACTGCGGGCAAATATTATGTGGTGGGCGGTTTTCGTCAGCATGGTATGGAGACCGACATATCGCTTTTACAAGCTGAAAATGCAGGACTAAATCCTGAACTTGAAAATTTAAGAAAAATGAAAGCGATTTCAATAAATGCAGGAGTTGGCGCCGGAAAATATTGGGTCTCGTCTAACAAGTTTTTTATCGGCACCTTGATTGATTTTGTGGGGACGCTTGGTTTTTACAATTACGAAAATGTCAGTGACTCCAAATCTGGAACGTACCCAAGCCTTAGTTTCAATTTAAAAATTGGATTTGGATATGCAGGTTATATATGGAAGTCAGGACTTGGCATTACAGCGGACACCACGACTTTGAAAACTCCGGGGTCCACATTTATTAAGCCTTCTGCGGCGCGCTTTTTATTGTATCTGCGTGCCAAATTTTAGCCGGCTTAATTATAAAATTTTAAATTGCTGGTAGCGCGCTCTGCTAATTTTACTGATGGCCGAAGACGATTGGCATTTCGTTCAGCACTGTATTTTGTTAACTGATCAGCAATGTATTTTGCACCAACTGAGTCCGCATATTTTAAAAGCCCACCACGAAATGGTGGAAAGCCCGTTCCCATAATCATAGCTAAATCCACTTCGTGCGGAGTTTCAACGATCCGGTCAGCATCTAATGCCAGCGCGCATTCGTTTACCATCGCAAAGACGCAACGTTCAGTGCACTCTTGCAGCGACAACGGATTTGTCGGTGCTGCTAATCCCAGTTCAGAATAAATAGCCCCATCGACTTCTGTCTTACGACCGATTCCATCATATTTGTAAAAACCAAGTCCGCTTTTTTGACCAAGTCTACTTTTATTGGTTTCTAATTTTTCCATCAAGGACGGTATTTCAACTCGGTCAGGAAAAGCCGCTTTGAAAATTTTTAAAACTTTAAGGCACACATCTAGGCCAACACTATCCATTAATTCGAAAGGACCCATGGGCATTCCAAATTCATAAACAAATGATTTATCTACCTTTTCAATATCCATTCCTTCGCTTAGTAAAAACGCAGCTTCGGCCATGTATGGTAATAAAAGGCGATTCACTAAAAACCCGGGACCATCTTTTACAACGACTGGCATTTTTCCCATTTTTTTAGCCAGCTCAAAAACTGTAGCAATTGTTTCATCCGAAGATTTCGGTGACCGGATAACTTCAACTAATGGCATCTTATGCACTGGCGAAAAAAAATGCATACCAGCAAAATTTTCTGGCTTTGGATGCCCTGCAGACATTTCTGTAACCGAAAGCGAGCTGGTATTGGTAACTACAATGGCATCTGGTCGCATTTCTGCAGCTGTTTGTGCAATTACCTTTTTCTTTATGTTCATATCTTCGACGATAGCTTCAATGGTAACATCAATATTTTTAAACCCTGAAAAATCAACTGTCGTTGAAACTAAAGACATTTTTTGTGTGAACTGATAGCTATCTATCACCCGTTTTTTAGTTAATTTATTCCAAAGATCGCGTGCATGCTTCAGCGCTTTCGCATTCGCATCAAGTGAAATGTCTTTTACGCGCACGTCAATGCCCTTATCGGCCGCCACATAAGCAATTCCGCCACCCATCGTTCCAGCGCCAAGTACACCAATATGTTTTACAGGTTTGCCTTTAACGCTTTGATTAGCCACACCTGTTTGCTTTTTTACCATTTCAGTTAAATAGAAAACATGGATCAAATTTTTTGAAACATCTGTTACGGCGCAGTCAACAAAATGATCGCGCTCGATCTTTAGGGAACGCTCTCGGTCTACTGAACCATGCGTTTTACGAATAACTTCTAATGCTGCAAGCGGAGCTGGATAATGGCCCTTGGTCGCTTTCAATACTCCATCTTTTGCTTTTTTAAATACGACCCCAGATAGCACGCCCTCAAGCAACTTACCTACTGGTCCGCGTGGTTGAAATTTTTTTCGCCTTTTCTGAGCGCCATCAGCTAAGATTTTTCCAATTTGATCAACGGCAAAGTTTTCTAGTAAATTAGGATGAACGACATTGTCGACTAAGCCAATTTTATGGGCCTTTTTTGCATTAAGTAATTTCCCGGCAAGAATCACATCTAAAGCCGCCTGTAGACCCACCACACGTGGTAAGCGAACGCAGCCACCGAAACCCGGTAAAATTCCTAATTGCGTCTCAGGCAAACCAATACGTGTTGACGAATCTTCGGTGGCGATACGGTAGTCACAGGCCAATATAAGTTCGCAACCGCCGCCAGCACAAGCTCCGTTAATTAAAGCCATAGTTGGCATCGGCATGTCTTCGATCAAATTAAAAATGCTTTGCCCGTTTTTCACTGCGTTTTGCACGTCTTCTTTTGTTTTTAGATTTTTTATTTCTTCAATGTCAGCGCCAGCGATGAATATTTTTGGCTTTGCAGACTGAAATACAATCATTTTGTGGTTGGATGATTTTAGATTTTCTAGATGAGTGCGAAGTTCAAGCATAACGGGGGTGGATAGTTTATTTACCTTTTCATTTGGTAAATCAAAAGTTAAGTACGCAACAGATTGGCCATTGATGGTTTTTGAAGTTAACTGAATAGCTGACATTTTTTATCCTTCGTTTTCTATAATTAAAGATCCACCCTGACCGCCGCCGATGCACAATGTAGCTAAGCCAAACTGGGTTTGACTGCGCTTCATTTCTTTCATCAAAGTTAACACCAAACGCGTTCCTGTAGCACCCACCGGATGGCCGTACGCAATGGCTCCACCATTCACATTTAAAATTTCTGTGCGTAGTTCGCCAATTTTTCCCGGAAGTCCTAATTTCTTACCGAAGTCATCGGAATCAAAAGCTTTTTGATTTGCTAACACTTGCGCTGCAAAGGCTTCGTTTAATTCTACTCGGCCCATTTCTTTCATAGTAAGGCCCGCACGTTTTAGTGCTATCGGCGTCGAATACGCAGGACCCATTCCCATACGTTCGGGCTCAAGGCCCGCGTAACCGTAACCGCGGATGCGCGCGATCGGTTTGTAGCCAAGTGACTCTGCTTTTTCTCGTGACATCAATAACATCATTGCCGCCCCATCGGTAATCGGGCATGAATTTCCAGCAGTTATAGAACCCGTAACTTTATCAAAAAATGGTTTTAATTTTTGTAATGCTTCCATTGTTTGATTATCGCGCGGCCCGATGTCGTCAGTTAATGTTTCATTAAAATCCGGCGGCAAATAAAGTGGAGTCATCTCTTCTTTTATTTTAGCTTTAGCAGCTATCGCTTTTTGGTGAGATTTTAATGCGTATTCATCTTGTTCCCGGCGGGTAATTCCGAACTCTTTGGCAATCACTTCGGCGGTCATTCCCATATTCATACCGACAAAAGGATCGGTTAAACCGTCAGCAAGGGCTATAATCGGTTTGTATTTTGTCTTAGCTAGCGGAGCTGTAGTTGCCATTTCCTTTATTTGTTTTAAGTCCGCCATTAGCCACGCCCACAACGCCGAAATTTTTGCGCCTGAAGTTTTTGCCGAACCTAGCCGTTCAATAATTGAGGTGATCGCTACTGGCATGATCAGGGGCATTTGCGACATGTTTTCGGTGCCGCCAGCAACAATGATGTCCATGGTTCCCGATTTTATTCGCTCGAAACCAGAACTGATACTTTCTAATGCCGATGCACAATTGCGGTGAACCGTAACGGCCGAAGTTTTAATTGGTATACCCGAATTCAGCGCAACAACTCGTGAGATATTAACGGCATCAGAAGGCGAACCCGTATTTCCAACAATGACTTCATCAACTAATTCCACATTTAAATTTGTGCGCGCGATCAATTCGCGTAGTGCGACCTGTCCTAGTTGGGCTGCGTGCACCGATTTTAATTTTGTTCCGGCTTTTGCAAAGGGTGTACGCACACCATCGACGATGACAACATCTCGTGCAGTTTTGGCTGATGAACTCATGATGAAGACTCCTGCTTGTAAAATTTTAAGCCCTTATTAGACCTTGAATTTTCTCTTGATGCAATTGACGCTACTCAACAATCCAGACCAACAAATTGTGCTTTTACAAACACATTCGTAGACTATTCACTACTTAGCGAGGTCCGTTTGGAAAATACGAAGAACGAAAAGAATCTGGATAAAGAAGCCTTAGAGTTTCATAAAAAAGGGCGTCCCGGTAAAATCGAGGTCAACTCTACGAAGGATTGCAACACTGAAAAAGCCTTATCACTAGCCTACTCTCCCGGAGTTGCGGCTCCGTGCAAAGAAATCGCTAAAAATCCGGATACTGTTTATGACTACACTACCAAGGGTAATTTAGTTGCCGTCATTTCAGATGGAACCGCTGTGCTTGGTCTAGGTAACATTGGTCCATTAGCTGCAAAACCCGTCATGGAAGGTAAAGGAATTTTATTTAAAATGTTTGCTGGCATCGACGTCTTTGATATCGAAGTTAAATCGTCATCGCCGGCAGAATTTATTGCTGCCGTTCGTACCCTTGAGCCCACATTTGGCGGGATTAATTTAGAAGATATTAAAGCGCCCGAGTGTTTTGAAATCGAAGAGACTTTAAAAAAAGAAATGAACATTCCTGTTTTTCATGACGACCAACATGGCACAGCCATTGTAAGTGGTGCAGCACTTATAAACGCTTGTCAGATTATTAATAAAAAAATGTCAGACATAAAAGTCGTCATCAATGGTGCCGGAGCCGCGTCAATCTCTTGCACGAATATCTTTGTAAGTCTTGGCGTTGAAAAAGAAAATGTAATCATGTGCGACAGTAACGGCGTCATATTCAAAGGCCGAACCAAAGGCATGAATAAATACAAAGAAGCTTTCGCCGCCCAAACTTCTAAACGCACGCTAACTGAAGCGTTAGTAGGTAGTGATGTGTTTGTCGGTCTTTCTGTCGCAGGTGCTGTGACCGGCGAAATGCTCAAGACGATGAATCAGGATCCAATTATTTTTGCCATGGCAAATCCTGATCCTGAAATTACTCCTGAAGAAGCGCGTAAGGCCAGACCTGATGCCATCATTGCAACGGGTCGCTCAGATTATCCGAACCAGGTAAATAATGTCCTAGGATTTCCATCTATATTTCGTGGTGCTTTAGATACGCGTTCGACACAAATTAATGAATCAATGAAATTAGCTGCGTGTCATGCGCTGGCAAAATTAGCGCGTGAAGAAGTTCCCGATATGGTTTCGGCTTCTTATGGTGGGCAAAAATTTAGATTTGGCCGTGATTATTTAATTCCTAAACCTTTTGATACGCGTGTTTTACTTCGTGTGGCGCCGGCCGTTGCACGTGCTGCGATCGAAAGTAAAGTGGCACGTATCGAAATTACTGACTGGAACATGTATCACGATAAACTTGAAGCCATTCAAGGTCCGCGCAAAGTATTTATTCGCTCGGCCGTGCACCGCGTGCATGAAAATTCTAAACGGCAAGGTTACATTCCAAAAATTGTTTTTCCAGAAGGCACTAGCTCGAAAATTTTAAAATCTCTTAAAACGTGCCAAGAGGAAAAAATTTGTCAGCCGATTATTTTAGGATATCCTGAGCATATTTTAGAAAAAGCCAAAGCGCATGATGTAAACTTAGCCGGTATTGAAATTTTAAATCCAACGACGCACCCTAAACTTAATTCGTATGCGCAAAAGTTATTTGAAAGCCGTCAGCGTAAAGGCATCAATATTAAAGAAGCCGAACGTCTGATGATGGAGCCCAGCTATTTTGCGGCGATGATGGTAAATGAAGGCGACGCTGACGGCATGATCAATGGTGCTACGACTGATTATGCTAAGGCCGTTCGCCCTATTTTGCATACAATTGGTATAACAAAAAATGCTGTGCCTGCGGGTTTAAACATTGTTTTAGCTGACAACCGTCTTTTATTTTTTACCGATACCACGATAAATTTTAATCCGACCGCTGAACAGTTGGCGCGTATCGCAATACAAACAGCGCAAGTTTCTGAACACTTTGGTCAAAAAGCTCGTATTGCTATGCTAAGTTTTTCTAATTTCAGTGGTAATGATGGAACCCCGGCAAAGATGAAACGTGCAGCTGAAATTGTACGTGAACTGCGTCCTGATCTGTTGGTCGAAGGCGATATGCAAGCAGACACTGCAGTTAACCAAGAAATTCAAGACCGCATCTTTCCTTTTTCAGGCTTAAAAGGCGAAGCCAACGTCTTAGTTTTTCCAAATTTAGAAAGTGCCAATATTTCTTATAAACTTTTACAGCAGCTAGGAAAAGTCGAAGTTCTTGGACCATTTTTGATGGGGGTTCGTAGGGCGGCAAACGTTCTGCAACGAACGACGACTGAAGATACTATTTTTAGCTCTGTCGTTTTAACTGTTCTTGAAGCTCAGTTTATTACTGATTACAAAAGTCAAAAGCATTGAGTCAGTCACGCATAATTGACAAAGATAAGGTGATCGTCGTGGGCGTAGGACTTAAATCCGAGCCCATTTCAGAAATCAAAGAAAATCTGTGCGAGCTCGAAGAACTTGTTGCCGCGGCAGGCGGTGAAGTTATCGGCAGCACGGTGCAAGTTCTACCGCAATACAACCCCAGCACCTTAATTGGCACTGGTAAAGTTCAAGAGATTAAGGAAATGGTTGAAGAAAGTAAAGCCAACTTAGTTGTCTTAGATCATCAGCTTTCTGGAATTCAATCACGAAATTTACAGGAAACCATTGGTTGTAAAATACTAGATCGCTCGCAATTAATTTTAGATATTTTCGCGCAGCGAGCGCGAACCTACGAAGGAAAACTGCAAGTCGAGCTAGCACAACTTTTAGATCAGATGCCCCGCATGATCGGCGCTTGGAATGAATCGTTGTCACGCCTTGGCGGTGGTATTGGAACACGCGGCCCGGGTGAATCGGCGTTAGAAAATGACAGACGACGTATTCGGGAAAAAATTTCGATTGTAAAGAAAAAGTTAGATGAGGTTTCCAATCACCGCGCGCAGCATCGGCAGTCACGTAAACGAAATGAAATCCCAAGTTTTGCTTTGATCGGTTATACAAATTCAGGAAAAAGTTCTTTACTAAATCGTCTTACGGGCGCGCAAGTGGTAGCAAAAAACATGGTGTTTGCTACGCTTGATCCGACAACACGAAAAGTTTTTTTAGATGATGGCCCGCCGGCGGTTGTTACTGATACCGTGGGATTTATCCGTAAACTTCCACCACAGTTGATTGAAGCTTTTAAGGCAACGCTTGAAGAATCTGCCGAAGCCGATATTTTATTACACGTTGTCGATTTAGCTTCGCCTAATATGGAACGGCAAATTGAAGTTATTGAAAGTTTAATGAAAGAATTTAAGTGGGAAGATAAAAAAATTCTTCATATTTTTAATAAATCAGATATCGCACCGGTTGATCGCCAATTTCGCGTGAAGCATTTTCCACGTGTTTTTGTAAGCGCACTGACCGGTCAGGGTTTTGATCAGTTGAAAAAAATTATGTCCGATTCAATCAATGAAATGCAGACCGAGGTCGAGCTATACTTTGATCGAGTTAACGAATACCGCATTTATGATCTAAGCCGCGAAGCCAAAGTAAATCGCCGTGAACCTGCAACCGAAGGCACCATTTGCTTTGTCATGATGACCCCGACTTTGATGAATAAATGGAAGGATTTTTTAGTTAAATAGACTTACAATTTAACTATGAAAACACTTCTGATTCTGTCTGCAGCGCTATTTTCTACTCACTTCAGTTACGCTAACCAATGCATCAGCGGAGATCTCAAAGCGACCGAGCTTTTGGATCAAATGAAGGCGGCGTCTACCAACACAAACTCTCCGGCATTTCATGTATTTCAAGCCTACAAAAAAGTAGATAAGCCTGAAGGTCAGTCGCTTGCGACCGGAATTTGTCAAAGCGAAGAGTGCAAAGTCAAAAATGACCAGCTAAATGACTTGAAAAAATTTGCTGCAGCTAACGACAATATATTAGGGGCACCAAATTTACTTCTCAAAACAGACTGCTTAGTCGCGGGATCAAAGTTTAAAGCGTCGTCAAGTCAGATAAGTTGTCCTAGTGGAAAAAGATCAAAGAATTTTAATTTTTGTATCAATCGCGATTTTTTGGAATATCAAAACGCAATCATCAGTAGCTTTATGTCATGCGCTGCTAAAAGTGGAATCAAAACTTTAGATGCTGCGCACCTGATGAAAATGTACACGCTCGAATCGGGATTTAGACCAAATTATGCCTACCCTGGCGGTGTGGGCATTGGACAGTTAACATCTATTTTTGTAAAAGATATTCATCAAGCTCACCGCGGACGAAAGTACTTAAATAAAATCGCAGCTTCTGAAAGCGCAGAATGCAAAGCTGCTAAGGTAATTTCCGAAAGAGACTTAAAAAAGCAACCTAGGCATTCCGACAATTGCTCTTTCGTTTCTGTCGGTGATGGATTAGAAAGAAATATTCTGTATTCAATTCTAGGTACCGCAACAGCTTGGGAAAAAAACATCGAACCCAAACTAAGAAAGTATTTTGCAAAATACAAAGATCATCCACAACTTGAAGAAGTTAAAAATTTAGCATTATTAAATTCATATGGACCCACAGGTCACGCCATGGCCCTGTTAGAACGTCTTTCAAAATACCCACCCGATCGTTTTGCTCAAGCGATGAAGAAACCCCATGCAACCGAACGAGCGGATCTTACGAAATACATTCAGCGAATCGAAGCTCGGCAATCTGCAATGGCAAAAACAATGCTTTTAGAACCGTTAAAATCCCAATATGCCAAAGATGGAGTTAAAGCATGCGTAAACTAATAATAGTGCCCCAAGTTTTTATAATTGGATTAATTTGCAGTTCAGTTGCAATGGCCGCTGCTGGGGACTTACAGCTTCGTAAAGTTTATAATGATCTACAAGCCAGCAAAACTGCCTTTTTCAATTCAGAAATAATAAAACAAGATTTTTCACAAAAATTTAAAATTTTGGATGCAGAGATAAGAGCAAAATACTCACAAATACAAATCCTAGAAGGCGACGGCCTGTCGGTTGAAGGTAATCAAACCGCTTTAGATCTTGAACTTTTAGAGCCACTACGAATGTTAGCAAGAAACCAGATCACTAAAAAATCTTGTAGCGAAGCCAAACATCAAAATGAACTAAATGCCTCACCTGACGAAAAAGATCAAATTCAAACCATCGAAAACCTAATCACAAAGCTCTGTCAATAAAGGTACGCCGTACCTATCGGTTGATGAGTCTTTGTTTGCGGCGCATTTCGGCTGCGAAGAAGCGGCGTTTGTCGATTTCGGTATTGATGACCAATCCTGGAACTGCGGTTGGTCTGCCGTTGGCATCTACTGCTACAAAAGTAAGATATGCTGATGCCGTGTGAAAATATTCAGAGGTCTTTGGGTTTTCGGCATCAACGCGAACGCCGACTTCCATTGACGTTTTTGAAACGTAATTAACTGATGCTCGTAAATTAACGACCCAGCCTTTTTTAATTGGAGCTATAAAATTTAATTGATCAATACTTGCCGTAACAACTTCACTGTTTGAGTGCCTTTGGGCTGCGATCGCAGCGGCAACATCAATCCAGGACATAACCGTACCACCAAAAACAGTGTCTAAAGAATTTGTGTGGATGGGTAAAACAAGTTGGGTCATTATAACTTCAGAGGAGCTAACTTTTTTGCTCTCTTTCATTATAATGACCCCCACTTTAAAACATAATTTACTAAACTAAATCAGGACAAAAACAATTAAACGCCAGCGTCGTTGTTCCCATTGCGGTTACCAAAAGTACCCGTTCCAGGAAGAGTGATCGTTGTATTTCCAGCAGGAATAATCGGTGTTGCTTGAGTATTGTATGCAGATGCGCCAGCAGGTTGAGAAACTTCAGCACGAGATTCACTTTCAACAAAACCAATGTGTGGTAAACACCATACAATCAATTGAGCGCGAGATTTCACGTTCATTTTCTTGTAAATATTAGTTAAGTGAAACTTAACAGTTTTTTCGGTTACGAATAACTGATTTGCGACTTCCTTGTTAGAAAGACCCTTTGATACAAGGTCAGCAACTTCAGCCTCACGATTTGACAAGCCTTTTTGTATTAACACATCTCTGAGCATCCTTGCTCCTCCTGCTTTATTGTTTAGTCTCTTTATTGTGCTGTTTTTAAAACTTGCCTAGACCATTCCTTGTGTCTAGGCAGGTGTCTCAAACTGAAGCACTACAACCTGTATATAAGTCTGCCGAGACTTTTGAGAAAACGCAATACTTTAGACGGATGATTTTTTTAAAACTAGACCGCATTATTAGGCAAAATCTTAAAAAATTATCTAAGTTTCATTGAAACTAACCGATATGTTGCTTACAGGAGTCCAGCATGTTCAATACAAACACTAAGTTTTTAGTCGTCGACGACTTTTCCACAATGCGAAAAATCATTAAGAAGGTCCTAGATGAAATCGGTTATAAGAACGTGGTCGAAGCCGTGGACGGTAGAAATGCCCTTGAGGTCATTGCAAATTCATTTAAAACCGGCGAGCCCGTACAGTTTATTATCTCGGATTGGAATATGCCGAATATGCAAGGCATCGAGCTGTTACGCGCATGTAAAGAAAATCCTCAGTATAAGACAGTACCCTTCATGCTAGTCACTGCCGAAAGTGAACAGGCGCAAATTATCGAAGCCGCAAAAGCAGGTGTTTCTGAATATGTCGTAAAACCATTTAATGCCGCTACCTTAAAAGCGAAAATCGAGCGTGTTTATACTAAGACTCATCCCTCAACAGAAAAGAAAGTGGCTTAATTATGAGCGCAGCAATTAAACAACCTCAACAGCACCCCTTCTTAGACCGCGATGTTATTTTGAGTTTAGCTAATGGGGTCACCGAGACTTTACAAACTATGGCCCAAACTTCTGCAAGTTTCGAAAAGCCTTTCGTAGCTAAGGATTGGAAAACCCCATGTCAAATCGCGGTTTTTCTTGAACTGCATTCGGATCCTTACAAAGGTCAAGTTCGTTTTCACTTCGACAAAAACGTTGCCCAGGGAATTATTGAAAAAATGTTAGGCGCAAAAGTTGCCGAAATGGCAATGGTTGATATTCTAGATGGCGTCGGCGAAATTTCTAACATTTTTTTTGGCTTAACTAAGACAAAATTAAATTCAATCGGTTTTAAACTTAGTATGACCACACCGTTTCCGTGCGAAAGCGACACTTTGCCGCCAATCATCGGAGAAAAAACTTTATTGATCATACCATTTCGAATTGAAAATACACTATGCTACGTCGAAATGATTTTATACTAAATTAGTTTTAAAAGTTTTTGTTTATCTAGCTCAGGCTGTTTCAATTGAAGCAGCCTGATTTTTTTTAAGGTCTCTCCAATTTTTTCAACTGGCACTAGACCTGTTAAATCATGACCATTCACAATTTTTGGTGGCCGCGTTCTAAAAAGCTTATCGATTTGCGGCCAATCTGGAACTGTCGCCACTTCATAAGTATGAACGAGCTTCAAAATATCAAGTATCAAGATATTGTTCTCGGCTTCAAACACCCACTCTTCTGTTGACAATATATTGGCATTGCAAAAGCTAACTGAATCAAAAAGTTTCATATCCGATTTTGAAATCCTCAGCCGATCCTGTAGCCTTACACGCATCTCAGGCGCGCTAGTCGCTGCATGCACTAAGAAATTAAAGAATGCAATTTTAGGAAACTCGGCATCAGTTACCGAAATGCCATGATCATTCTTCAGATTTAAGTTTGTGCTTAGTGGCAAAATTTCGTGTAAAACTTTTAAGGCCAGTAAATTATGTATGAAATTATCCCATTGTATATGTGGAATCATCTTTTGGAACTCGGACCAAATACGTTCACCACTTATTTTCTTTAGATCCTGTACGCGCTCTAATGCTGCGCTAAGTGTGGCGCTTTCAATTGTAAAACCCAGTTGGATTTGAAAGCGCAACAAGCGCAACACACGCAAGTGATCTTCTTGAAAGCGTACTGCAGGATCGCCGACACATTTTAAAACCCGGGCATTCATATCACTAACCCCACCCGTGTAATCCACAATGCGTTGGTCTGTATCATCCCAGAAAAGGGCATTCACAGTGAAATCGCGTCGCTTAGCATCCTCCTCAGCAGAAGCAAAATCAACGTGGGAAGGTCTGCGGCCGTCGACGTAATCGGATTCGCGGCGAAACGTCGCTAAATCAAAAATATCACCTGTAGCCATAGACAGCTTCACGACCCCAAATTGCAAACCTACGGGAATGGCCGCTGGAAATAGGGTTAATATCTGCCTGGTTGTGGCGTCCGTTACCAAATCTAAGTCCGCAGGCATTCTACCTAGCAAAAAATCTCGAACGGCGCCGCCAGCAATCCAGCACACACAGTTGTGCAGCTGCAACTGATTCTTAACTTGAACAAACTCAGCATACAGGCGATGATTTTTTAATGCAGTGGCAACGTGTTCATGAAGCATAACTTATTATGAAAGATTTAACAGATACACTCAACGATTTAAAAAATCAGTTAAGTGTTAATCAAATTCAAATCGGTCCGTTGACAACCCCCGTGACCATACATTTTTATGAAAAATGGCTTAGTCAAAACTTTCATGCTCAAATGGGATACTTAGCAGAACACGCACACATTAAAAAGAATCCACAATTACTAAATGAAAATTTAAATTCCGTCATAACCGTGTCGCAAAGCTATTTTCCAGCTGTGGTCAAATTAGATACCCCAATACCTGCCCGTGTTGCAACTTACGCGCAAAATAAGGACTACCACTTTTGGCTGAAAGAAAAGCTGCAGAAAATTATTTTAGAACTGCAGCAGGTTTATCCAAATGATCTGTTTCTGCCTTTTGTGGATTCAGGCCCTGTTCTAGAGCGTAACTGGGCCTATGAAAACGGCTTAGGGTGGTTTGGAAAAAACACGTGTTTAATTCACCCCCAACATGGAAGTCTATTTTTTATCGCCGAAATTTTTACAACATTAAAGACAGGACCAAAAACATGGGAACCACTGCCCGATTTTTGCGGAAAATGCCAGAAATGTATTGAAATTTGTCCGACCAATGCGCTGATCGAACCCCAGGTATTAAAAGCCGAACTGTGTATTTCCTATCTTACCATTGAAGCCAAGACCGTTCCACCAGAGGAATTACGAGCAAAAATCGGCGATTGGTTTTTTGGTTGTGATTTGTGCCAGACAACCTGTCCTTGGAATGAAAAAGTTTTTCGGAAGTTAGACTTACCACCCGCTGCAGCAACCGCGACAGATCTAAAACTAAATCTGTCATCCACGGAAGAATCTGCATTAATCGATTTTTTTCGAAACGTACTGACCTCATCGAATAAAAAACTTGCTAAAGAATTTGCAGGCACCCCCTTATCTAGAGCGGGCGGCAACGGACTAAAACGAAATGCATTAATTGTCATTGCAAACCGAAATTTACGCGCACTTAAACCAGAAGTGCAAAGCCAACTGGAACATTCAAAACTTTCCGAGCTTGCTAGCTGGTGTTTAGATCAGCTTAATTAATTAAAAAACCAAGTGTTAACATGGGTTGTGTTTCTTTTTTGGTGAACGACTTAAATCCGGCGATAAGATTGTTCTTCGTGAATGTTGTTTGGCGATGGGAAACTAACAAACCAATATAGAAGTTCGAAGTTAAATTATGCATGTAACCTAAGTCAGCTTGAAAGCCAGTTCCATTTGAGTAATCACCCCATGATTCATTGATTCGGTAAAACGACCTTAAATTAAATCCCGAACCCCAAAAAAGACCGGCACCAAGTGCCGCAGTTGAACCATTTGAGGTAACTGCCACAGTCGCATCATTTCGAGTTGAAAACTCGCCGCCTAGATAAAGATTTGAATTAAAAACGTACCCCAATTTTAAATCATAAACTGAAGTTAGATTTTTCCATTCATTGCCAAGCGCAGGCTCGGCAGTAGCTTCGGATTGGCCGTAGTAAATGGCCGCATCAAATAAAACTCCGGATCTGCCCGAATTCATACTGTAAGATGTAACTCGTTCGCGGGGGTTGGCCGCTGCCATCACCACTGATCCTGACAGAAAAAAAACTAAACAAATTGCGATCATTTTTACGGATTCGGTTCTCATTTTCATCCCTCTATTCCATCTTAATTTTCAAACATTTCAAGTGCTTGCCGCTATGCGCAATTGGCAGGTAGCGTTCCACATGCCACGGTTGAAACTTATGTATTAATTATCCACCCTACCCCACTCCGGTTTTCGGTTTGACCCGTCGCGCTTAACATGGTTTGAGTGCCCCATGCGCGTAATCATTCTTCTGCTGGCTCCACTACTGTTTTATTCGCCACTAGTACTTTCGATGGTCTATTCAGGTGTTGTAACAACCACACAAAAAAAAGTTCGCATCAAAGAAACACGTCTTCAAAGATCTTTTGATCTGACCTTTTCATCGCCCGAAACAGAAAGTTTAATCCGCCAGCTAGCTATTAATGATCATGTTTCTTTCGAAGGCTTTCTCAGTTCTGATAGCAATAATATTCGTGTTAACTCGGTACACTATGTTGGGCTAATTAACCTGGTCGCAACGTGGCGCGGTGATGATAACTACTGCTACAGCTTCACTTCGTTTACAGAACTAAAAATTTATACGTCAAAAAAATCACGTTGTAATTTTACGCCCTCGTTCAGCCGCAGATATGCCTACACGATAAATCCAGGGCAGCCTGGATGGATGATTCTACTTTCTGACAATTCGGCCAATTACGTCGCTGATTTAGCCATTAAAAACTCACGATTGGCAGAAATCAGTTTGTATGATTTGAACACTGGGGATATTCTTAGAGTCATCAAACTAAGAAAGTAATAGCAGCTGCCTATGGCATTAAAAAGCATATTGATCCCTACCCCGCCAAATTATTTTTTCTCTAAAAATGATCCTGACGACCAACGCTTGGGTGAGATTGCTAAGCCTGCTTTGTTGCAATCAGCGAAGCTAAAACGAAATGATTTTTCTATTGTAGGTTATCCTGATGATGAAGGTATTCGCTTAAGTGGTGGCCGCGTTGGCGCTGCGGATGCGCCAAAATTAATTCGCCAGTTTTTATACAAAATGACGCCTGCAGTATTATCAAATAAAAACCTTTCCATTTTTGATTTCGGAGATTTGCAGTGCACGTCTGACTTAGCCACCAGGCACCAAGACGCACTTGCTATGACGACTTATCTTCACCAACAACAATCTCGGGTCATTTCTTTCGGCGGAGGTCACGACTACGGCTACGCTGATGCCGCCGGTTTTTTGGCGAACTATGCGGGTGGGAAACAAAAACCGATGGTGATTAACTTTGATGCCCATCTGGATGTAAGATCAACAGCAAATGGCCTTAGCAGCGGCACACCATTTTTTCGCGTACTTAACGAATTTAAAGGCAGCTTTGATTTTATCGAAATTGGTCTGCAGTCTCAGTGCAATTCCAAATCTCATTGGGACTGGGCTAAAAAACAAGGCGCTTTATTGTACGACTTAAAAACTGTTGAACAGCGCGGAATGAAAAATATTTTAAGTGATTCGGTTTTTAAAAACTTAACGCCTGATACGCCACTGTTTGTCAGTTTTGACATCGACGCACTTTCTGCCTTTGAAGCCGGTGGTTGCAGCCAGGCCTGGGTTACCGGGTTAAAAACGCAAGAGTGTCTGCAATTTTTAAGTTCACTTTATCAAATGGCTGATGTGCGCGGTTTAGGAATTTATGAAGTTTCACCGCCGCTAGATCGCGATTTTCAAACTTCTAAAACAGCGGCTTTGATTGCGCATCATTTTCTTTTCGAAACCTTGAACTGATATGAAAGGTTTTGGTAGCGACAATCATTCTGGCGTGCATCCCGAACTATTAAATGCTGTCATCAAAGCTAATGTCGATCATGTGCCTAGCTACGGAACAGATGAGTTCACCTTAATGGCCACACAGCAATTTAAAAAACATTTTGGCGAACAGACCAGTGTGTATTTGGTCTTTAATGGAACTGCCGCAAATGTTTTGGCTTTACAGTCACTGATCAAACGGCACCAATCTGTATTTTGTACCGACATCAGCCACTTAAATAGGGATGAATGCGGAGCGCCTGAACTTTTCGCTGGCAAGCTGCAGACGCTACCGCACCAAAATGGAAAACTTACTGTTGGGATTTTGAAAGATGCTTTTATCCGCCGTGGTGATCAGCATTACAGCCAGCCCAAGGTGGTAAGCCTTACGCAGCCTACGGAACTGGGGACATGTTATTCCCTTACTGAAATTAAAGAAATTGCAGACTGGGCCCACAGCCAAAATTTATACGTTCACATGGACGGCGCACGGCTTACCAATGCGGTTCAATTTTTACAGACGACGTTTGCAGATATGACGACAAAACAGGGCGTTGATATTGTGTCTTTTGGGGGGACCAAAAATGGTCTGATGATGGGCGAAGCTATTTTAGTTTTAAATCCAAAACTGGCGGATGATTTAAAATACATCCGTAAACAAGCCGGTCAGTTGCCATCAAAAACTAGGTTTATTGCAGCCCAGTTCAGTCGCTACCTTACCGACAATTTATTTTTACAAATCGCAAACCATTCCTGCGCCATGGCCGAGCAACTTTACCAGAATTTGCAATTAATCCCGCAAATTACGATTACACGGCCGCGCCAAAGTAACGCGGTCTTTGCCATCATTCCGCAGCCGTGGGTTAAAATATTACGAGAAAAATACTTTTTTTATGTTTGGGACGAGAAAACATTCGAATGCCGTCTGATGACCAGTTGGGATACTACGTCTGCTGAAATCTACGAATTCACCAATCTTATTAAAAAACTTTCCATTAAGTAATGGGTTTCGTTAAAATATTTGCGGGCTAGCTCAGGAACGTCCAACTTTCCAAGCTCATGATTTAGCGTTCGCATGGACAGATGAACTGCACGGTACCAATTACCGCTAGTTTTAATATAAATTCTTAGGAAATTACCCACGAATTTTTTAAACCCATTTATCCATACTCTGAAACTTTGCAGCATATAAGGTGCACAGTTACAGAGTGGAGTAAAAGAAGCTTGCTTAAAAAAGGCGTGCATACTTTCTAAGACGAACTAATTAAATTAGCCCCTGCAAATATTTTAAAATTTCTTCCGCATGGCCGTCGGCTTTTACTTTTCGAAATTCTGCCATTAATATTTGATCAGGGCCAATAACGAACGTACTCCGCTCAATGCCAAAAACTTTTTTTCCGTACATATTTTTTTCTTTAATAACAGAAAACATCTGACATACAGTTTCGTCCGGATCGCTTAGTAACGGAAAATGATACCCACACTTGTTAATAAATTTTTCGTGTGACTTTACCGAGTCTCTGGATATGCCAAAAATGACTGTATTTAAATCTGCGAACTGTTGCCGTAATCGGTTGAAGTCGTGGCCTTCGAGCGTACAGCCAGGTGTGTCATCTTTTGGGTAAAAATAAAGAACGATTCTTTTACCGCTTTGCGAAGACAACTGAAACTGACCGGCTGGAAAACAGTCTACAGAAAAATTAGGAACTTTTTTACCGACCACCAGATGGTTGCTGGGGCTGGGGGCCTGGCGGGATACCGCCATTTGTACCGTCATCTTGACCGTTTTGGCTTTCGGTTTGGCTGCTGCCTTGACCGTCTTGTTGATCGTTTTGTTGATCGTTTTCTTGCGGGGCTTCTTTGCTGGTTTGTTGGTTTCTAATTTCTTCGCTTTCATTTTTTTCTCCATTAATCTGCAAACGTTTTACAGGTACGGGTGCTGAATTTTCTGCTGATTTTTCACCTGGCTTATCGGCTGCCTCTAGCTTGTCGGCAAACTCATCGATGACTTCGATTTCTTTTTCCCAGCGAACTATTTTACCTTCCAGGGGCACTTCAATATTAAATTGTACGCGTTCAGTTAGATCTTTATACCGACCGCCTTTTAGCACAAATTGATTCTTCTGCTTTCTTTCAAAAATAAATGTTTTTAACCTGATCTCTTCAGCCGAGGTATTCAATACGGATACCGAACGGCTCCAATTTTCACAACTTAGTCGCTGTAACTTTTTATCTTCAATAGTGATTTCACAAACAGGATCTTTCGCAGTTAATAATGTAGATAATCCAACGACTTGGGCCCACTCTTTAATGTAGAACGTAACCTTTAGATTATGCCGACCCTGCGGATTTTGTACAGTAAGGCCAAGATCAATCACGGCCAGCAATACCGCAGGCTTCTGACAGGTTTTATAAATTTTTATTTCTTGCTGACGAGCGGGATTTTGTTCAAGCAAAAACCGACTGCAATCTAGCCGCGCAGGCGCCATTTTCTTTATGCCAGACTGGGTCTCGACGGCATAACTTAAGACGGAAAATAAAGTTAAATCATCGAACGACGCATCTTTTAATAGTAATTTTAAAGCCTCTTTTTCTAAACTGGCAGAAAAATAAATGCTTTCTCGCTCAGGCTTAGATAAAAGCTTTTCCTTCGCGGCAGGCCCAGCTTTTAAAGCTTCAGTTGTTGTAATTTTAGGCAGTGGGTTTTCAAGCGTTGCAAGCGGCGTTGCAACTTCAGTTTTTCTGAAGCAGGCAGTTAAAAAAAGAATAAAGAAAAATTGAAATCTCATAGAGCTGGTCATGTGAACTTATTATGTTAATTACTCTTTCACTTTAGCAAGAAATAGTTCATGATTATGACATGGAAAACATTTGGACAAAACAATACCCGAAGTCAGTTCCCACCACGATCAATATGAATGAATACAAAAATATTCAGGAGGTTGCTGATGAGGCTTTTCGAAAGTTTCGCAATCGGCCCGCCTTTAGTAGTTTTGGCATTGATATGTCTTATCATGAACTTGATATTCTATCTGGGCAATTTGCATCGTATTTGCAAAACACCCTGGGTTTAAAAAAAGGTGACAGAATTGCAATTCAGTTACCGAATATTTTGCAATATCCTATCGTCATGTTCGGCGCATTTCGTGCTGGCTTAATTATAGTGAACACGAACCCGCTTTATACAGCACCCGAGATGAAGCACCAATTTAATGACTCAGGTGCTGTGGCAATTGTTATTTTAGCGCAGTTTGCACATCTTTTAGAAAAAATCAAAGACCAGACTAAAATTCAGCACGTTGTCGTTACGCAAGTTGGCGACCAATTAACCTTTGTAAAAAAGAATCTTATTAATTTTGTAGTAAAAAAAGTTAAAAAAATGGTACCACCTTATTCCTTAAAACACGACACCTGGAGTAAGGCTTTGCAAGCTGGAGCTGAGAAAACATACGTGCAACCTAACGTTACTTTAGATGACACCGCATTTTTGCAATACACCGGTGGTACGACGGGCGTATCAAAAGGCGCGGTTCTAACTCACAGTAATATTATTGCGAATATGTTGCAGATTTGCGCTTGGATGAAGCCCAAACTTGTTGAGGGTGAAGAAATCGCTATCACTCCGCTACCGCTTTATCATATTTTTTCCTTAACTGTTTGCAGTCTTGCTTTGATGAGATACGGCACGCAAAACGTACTTATTTCAAATCCTAGGGACTTTAGCGCGTTCATCAAAGATATGAAAAAATACAAGTTTACTGTTTTGACTGGTGTAAACACGCTATTCAATGCGTTAGCAAATCATCCTAAAATTTCCGAAGTGGATTTTTCAAAAACAAAGGTTTGCGTAGCTGGTGCCATGGCACTGCAAAAATCTGTAAAAGATAACTGGCATACCAAGACTGGCACCAATGTGATTGAAGGTTATGGATTAACTGAAACGTCGCCCGTGGCTACGTGCAATCCGGTCGATGGCACCGATCAAGTCGGAACAATTGGTTTACCCCTTCCGAATACTGAAATTAAATTTGTTGATGATGACGGAAATGAAGTGGCTATAGGTCAGCCCGGTGAAATTTGTGTGCGCGGCCCGCAGGTCATGAAAGGCTATTACAACCAGCCAGCTGAAACGGCAAAAATATTAAAAGATGGCTGGTTATTTACTGGCGATATCGGAATTATGAATGCTAATGGTTTTGCAAAAATAGTAGATCGTAAAAAAGATATGATTTTGGTTTCAGGTTTTAATGTCTATCCCAATGAAGTCGAAGATGTGATTGCAAGGCATCCAAAAGTTTTAGAAGTGGCTGCCATTGGCGTTGCTGATGCCCATTCTGGCGAGGTGGTTAAGGTTGTAGTTGTTAAAAAAGATCAGTCACTAACAGAAAAAGAAGTGATTGAATTTGCAAAACAGTCTTTAACAAATTACAAAATTCCAAAGCACGTTGAATTTAGAACTGAATTGCCTAAGACGAATGTTGGAAAAATACTAAGGCGCGCCCTAAGGGACGCACCTGCTGCTTCAGTTAAATAAGTTAAAACTTAGGTTTTTTTAGCCCAAGTTGAACACCAGCCCTCAGCGGCAACTAATTTTCCTTTGGCAAATGGCATTTGACAAGGAGCCGCTTTTTTTCCACCGACAGTAGTCTCTTGATCTTTGGTGTAGAATACGCAGTTTGCGCAATTTTGTGCTTCGAATTTAACTCCGGTACGCTCTGTTTTCAAAGCATTGTCCTTGATGTCTTTATTTGAGTGCACGTAGTTTACAGCTTTGGCGCCTGATTCTTTTGGATCTACCAGTGCCGGTGCAGCTGCTGCAGCACTTCCTCCGCGGCGACGCTCTTCGGCCATCACAATAGATGGTAACACGGCCAGAACGGCTACTGATAAAGCGGCTGTCTGAATAAATAAACGACGATTCATAAGGCTCCTTTGATTAGATATTTTCATTCTAGCTGTTTTCATTACGTTTTCAATACTGTAATATTTTAGCTATGAATTATTCATGGAATAAAAACTCTATTCCGATTTTGCAACTTGGCGCTGACTTTTACGATGAATCTGTACCTGCGCCATTTCCTGAAAGTAAATTGCGATACTGGAACGAAAGTCTGGCACTGAAAATTGAAAAAATATCACTGTGGAATTTTAAGCCATTACCGCACAACTTAGCGAAACCACTGGCCCTTAGATACCATGGGCATCAGTTCCAACATTACAATCCTCAAATTGGTGACGGCCGTGGGTTTCTATTTGCACAATTGCAAATAAATAATCAGTGGTTTGATTTGGGAACCAAGGGTAGCGGTCAAACTGTTTATTCACGTAGTGGCGATGGCAGGCTAACACTGAAAGGCGCTGTGCGTGAGGCACTTGCTACTGAGATGTTAGAATCCCTGGGAGTGAACACATCAAAAACTGTTTGTATCTTTGAAACGAGTGAACAACTTCAACGCGGTGATGAGCCCAGTCCCACTCGGTCAGCCGTTATGACACGATTTAGTCGCGGTCACATTCGTATCGGAACGTTTCAGCGACTGGCTTACTTTAAAGAAACTGAAAATATAAAAAAGCTTGTCAGCTACTGTCTTCATTTTTATTTTCCAGAACATTTCGATACGATAAATTTTAAAGACGATTTAAATGTGCTTACAACTTTTTTACAGTTGGTGCGTTCGCGTCAAGCAAAACTTGCAGCCGAAATTATGATGGCAGGGTTTGTTCACGGTGTTCTGAACACAGATAATATAAATATTTCTGGCGAACTTTTTGATTACGGACCGTATCGTTTTTTACCAAACTATGATCCAAATTTTGTTGCCGCATACTTTGACCACCAGGGGCTTTACGCCTTTGGGCGCCAGCCCCACACCTTATTGTGGAATTTGCATCAGCTAGGCACAGCCTTACAGACTGCACATCCTGAATTTGATTTTGGCGTCATACTTGAACCCTTTGGTGACGAGTTTAATGCCGCAGTTCAACTGCAATTCTTAAAACGCCTTAACCTGCATAGCAACGACATAAATTTAGTTGCGGACACTGTGTCGCTGTATTTTAAATTTATGGATCAAAATAAAATTCCCTTTGAACAGATGTTTTTTGATTTTTTTGGTTGCAGTGAAAAACGCCTGCAAGCTTCGCCCTTTAACCAAAGTTATAGTGGTGAACACTTCTTAAAACTTTTAAACAATTTATTAAAAATGAAAATCGTCGATCCATCACTGAACGCACACAACTACTTTTCAACTGCAACTCCGCAAACGCTATTAATTGACGAAATTGAATTGATTTGGAGTGCCATCGACTTGACCGACGACTGGAGTTTATTTGAAAGGAAACTTCAGTCCTTACGTGCGTTTCGCGGCATTTACTAATCTAGTGGCT
>JAYTMU010000056.1:0-18835 GCA_043728195.1 Bdellovibrionales bacterium | reverse complement strand
CATTGAAAGCGCATTGTAAGCATTTAGATGATGCGCCAGTAGGATTTCCTTCGAACTAAAATCAGAAAACTTTTTATTCGCAACATAGGAAATATAAATTTCCAGATCTACTTTATCTTTTGCTAATCCATCAAAATTAATCTCGCCCTTATCATTAACGAAATTCTCTAAAACTTTTGCATACGCAATGACCGCATTCGAATCTGATACCGAAATGCCAACAGCCGGAGTTTTTTGAATCGTCGAGCACGACGAAGTAAAAAACCCTAGCAATAAAATGTACTTAACCCTTAGCAGTTTCAAGCTTGTTATCTTTCAACATTTTCTTTACTCGTCCCTTTGCATGTTTCATCGGAAACAACGCCGGATCCATTTGAAACACGGTTCCCTCAGGAATTGGATCGAATGCACCTGTCATCGGGTTCCATATTTTTTCACCCTTTTCAGACTTCATTGTTACCGGAGCTAGAATATATTCATCCCGTTTTGCATTGTGCATACACATCGACAGCGGTCCATCTTTTGTAGCGACCATAAAAACGCACCCTTCGATGCGATCAGTTTCCAATTTACACGCATCCATAAAGTTATGAATAAAAAATGAAATTTTATTCACTTTAAATCCCGACTTTATAAGATCCCACTTCATCTTCCAGCCCTGGCGGGTCACAAATTTGATTCCCGGAATAATCAGATGACTGTGCTGCAGTACCGTTCCAATAACTTTTTTAACAGTCTGCATTCGGTTTTTTCGATCAAATGTAACGTCTTTAGTAACATCTAAAACTTCAATTAAAAAATCAGGGTCATCCCAAATATCATAAAGATTTCCATTACATGAAAACATATACGAATACTTGTTACATTTTGGATGCCCGATTAACGGAGCATCAAAATTAATTTTTGTATCTGCGCCTGATCGGATTTGATCCATCACGGTTTCTTGCGTAATTAAAAAGTCACGCTCTCGTAACACGCCCCGCCCCGTATCAGCTTGTAACTGAAACGATGCGAACCGAATATGGTCCGCCTTTTCACGAAAAAAATGAATCAGTTTCGGAATTTCTTTAAAATTGTCCGCGTAAACGGTGGTGTTGAAAATAATCATGATCGGTAAGTCTTTGGCGCGCTCTATATATTCTTCACGGATTTTGTTCAGTTCAACTTCAGTTTTATAACCTTTACGCTCTTGTGTTAAGTCGACGTGAAAAGCCACGTCCGAAAGGCCTACAGATGCTAATTCCTGCAATAAATCGCGGCTAGCTTTTATTCCATTCGTAAGCAACGAGGGACGCATTCCAAGGTCAGCAATTTTTTTAACAATCTGTACCAACTCTTTACGGTCACGCAAAGTTGGATCGCCACCTGAAACTTGCACATCGGTATTAGGACCATAGTGCTTTCGAATCAATTCAATGCGTGTGAAAAGCTCTTCAATTGGCACGTCCTTAACGGCCTCTGAACTATCTGATAAATAGCACAAAGTGCAATCCAAATTACATCGCTGAGTGATTTCCAACGAAACGCAACCAATACCCCAACGGCGTCCCGCCAACTGTGGCTTACTCCATTTATCAATTTTTTTCATTCGCAGTTCCAGTGGTTTCCGGAAGTCCTCGTTCTCAGGCAATTTATTGTAAGGTTTCCAGTCGCTAATTGCTTCGGGGGTCATATATATAGGTTGGTTTTCGTCAGCTGACGGCAAAGCATTCGACTGCATAAATCCTCCATGATTTGTTTTTATCTTAACAAGTCTGAAAGCAAAAATTATCTGAGTCAACAATTTGTGGCAGTTTTTCTGCAACCAATATGTAAGTCGACAGCGGCAGTTTAGGCGAAAAAAATCTTCACTCGACTCAGAAATGCCGCATCAGGAATATATTCGAATCGATAAGGCTTTCAGCTAGATCTTGATCTAGCTCCACAGCTTGCTTTGCATATTGCTGTCACCAATTTCAGCGACAATAAATTTCGACAACTGACGTCCAGTGTCGTCAAGAAAAAGGAGTCTCTTATGATTGTAAAAAAATTTTACAGAATTCCGCTATGGCATTTGCCATCAGCAGCACGGTAGGTGCAGCAGCTTTTGCATCTGATCACGATGACGGAATAACAAATATTAAAACCAGAAATAGAAATATCACAGATATCTATGCATTTCGCGAAGATAATCAAACAGGTAGATCCACCGATGGCGGAAATTTAGTATTTATTATGAACAGTAACCCGCGGGCCATCGGCGGACGACAAGAATACTTTGATCCACGCGCAGTTTACGATCTTAATTTCACAAAACTTGCGGCGGCCAGCAAAAATAATACACCAACGGGTTCGCAAGACCTTGTGCTGCGCCTTCGCTTTGGTCAGCCGGACCGTTACCGTCACCAAAATATAAAACTTAGTGCAGTAAAAAATGGAATGGATGTGGCGGCAGAACCTGAAATTACCGATCAAGCAGCACTGTATGCAATCACGACCAACCTAGCAGAGGCCAAATCCGGCCGGTCCTACTTAAATCGCTTTCGCTTTCAAAACGGAGCTCGCGTTGATGTATTTGCAGGACTTCGCGAAGCCAGCGCAGCGGTAGATTTTACTGTTGGCTACAATGTAAATACAATTGTCATGCGAATTCCATTAGCGATGTTAGAAACTCCAGTTTTAGATATTTGGGGAACAATATCTGTGAACGGTAAGCAAGTTGAACGTTTGGCCCGCCCAGCGATCAATGAAGGACTTATCATAACGAATTCATTTCTAAATGCTTTTGACAGGATTGATGGAAAAATTGATATTCCAGCAGCTAAAGTTGTTGCCGAATTTTTACCCGACGTCATGCGGATAGATACCCGCGTAAATATTCCTGTGGGCACCACCGCGTACAACGCAGACCTCAGTGGGGACAAAGGAATTTTAACTGGCGGATGTAAACTTGAAGATGATGTTATGGATATAACTTTAAGTTTGCTAGTGGCAGGTGATGCTACCGGACAAGCGGTCAAAGACAATGTTTCATATGCCGGCGCCGCGGGAAATAGAAACCAAGGACATAAACTATTAAGTGGTCAGACAACCCGACTTGGACCCGCATTTTTTCCATTTTTATCACGACCAAATTAATTTGTGATAACTTCAGGAATAAAAAAATATGCTTCTATGGTGCTAGCCCTACTTCTTTTAGGAGTGTGGCTAACTCTATCTTTCAACAAATTTCAAACCGACAAAATTCAGTCACAGTTTCGATATCCTTTTGATGTCTTTGAAGATCAGACTGATAATTACTCGGAAGACATTTCTTTTTACGAGCAGCGGATCAAGCGTGATCCCGAGTGAGCAACCGATTCGGCTATATTAGCCGAGCTTTACTTAAACCGAGGTAAATCCAGCGGAAATCAAAATGATTTTGAAAAAGCCATCAAATTTGCGAATAGTTCACTAAAGGTCAGAAAAGCCTACAACATCACGGCATCAATAGTGCTTGCAGACATTGCGCAGGCACGTCATAGATTTACTGACGCAATTCTAATGACTAAGAATTTACTGTTACAAAAACCACAAGATGAAAACCTACTTCTAATTTTAACACGCGCACAACTAGCTATCGGGGACCTTAAAAATGCCCTACTGTCGGTCGATCAACTTATTCAAATAAGTAATTCAGCAACTGCATATGGATTGCGTGCATTAATACACGAAGGCAGCGGCCGTAATCAAATGGCACAAAGTGATTTTGAAATGGCATTTCGCTTTGAAGATCCCGGCCGACCGCAGGAATCGGTTTGGTTAAGAAATATATTTGGTCGTTTCAATATTTTTAAAAAAAACTTTAAGCTAGCAGAGTTTTTACTGAAAGACGCTCTTCGAATTTATCCAAACGATGCTGCAACTTTGGGAAATTTAGGTCTGGTTGCTGAAAAGCAAAGACAATTTGCCAAAGCAGAAAAGTACTACGAGCAGGCATTTCAATCGTCTAGACAACTTTCATTTTTGCTAGGAAAAGCACGCATAAAAAAGCTAACAAAAAATCCACAGGCAGATCAATTTATAAACCAAGCAGAAGCATTACTACGTAAAGAAATTTTCGAAAAAGGAATTGGTCATCGATTTGAATTGATTGAGTTGTTATTAGACAAGCAGCAAGCCAGCGGATACTTCGAAGCTCTTAACCTGGCAAAAGCTGAATTAGCAATTAGGCCAAATGCACAAACCTATTATTTATTAGCACGCGCATACTACAAAAATGGTCAGCAAGAAAATGCGAAACAATCATTAAAATTCGCTTTGGATACAGGAATCCAAAGCGAAGATATACTTAAACTAAAACGATTGCTTTAGTTCACTTGCAGCAAACTTTTGCGCCGCAGCGGCTTCGTCGACTACTGCAGCCATTCCAAAAAATTCATGTGTCACACCATTATAGTTTTTAAAATTAACCTTCACCCCTTGCTCCTTCATGCGGTCAGCAAGTTCTTTTCCTTCCGTCTGTAAGGGATCAATCTGTGCGGTAATAATTGTTGTTTCAGGTAACCCTTTGAAATTGGCAGCAACCAAATTAATACGCGTATCTTTGGCTTCATCCATTGTATTTAAATAGTTTTTCATAAACCAAGACATCATTGGCTTATTCAACGGCTTTGCATCCTTGTTAATTTCGTAAGACTCAGTGTTCATAGCCGAGCTTGCTACCGGATATACGACTAGCGCATGCACCGGCATTTTTATTTTTCCATCACGGGCCATTATCGCGACATTAAGCGCTAAATTGCCACCAGCACTTTCGCCAGCTACTGCGATTTTGTCAGGATTTCCGCCAATAGACTTTGCGTTATCAACTACCCATTTGTAAGCCGCAAAAGAATCCTCGTGTGCAGCCGGAAATTTATGCTCTGGCGCCAAGCGATAGTCGACAGAAACAACGATGGCTTTAGCTTGTTTTGCAATGGCGCGCGCACTGCCATCATAAACATCTTTGCTTCCAATTACCCAGCCGCCTCCGTGATAAAATACAATGACTGGCATTGGGGATTTACCTTTCGGGGTATATATTCGCGCAGGAATTTGTCCTTGTGCCCCAGTGATCTGCCTGTCTTCAATCTTCGCAAAGCCCTCTTGCGACTTTTTATTATCGCGCTCACTCATCAAAGATTTAACAGCGTCCGCCGGCGTGGGTTGCTGCCTAGCTTCCTCTGCTGTTAGCTCTGCGATTGGTTTTCCGCCTTTTTTCTCAAGTTCGGTAATAACTTTTTTCATTTCGGAATTTGTTTTCGGTGCATCTGCCGCTTGCAAAATGCTCGCAAACAATATGAAAGTCGCTGTCGCTATTAATATTTTCATTTTTCCTCCAGTTGGTTTTTTTGTAACTATTTGCTAAGCAGTACACTTGTTATGCCACCCCAACAGTTGGGGAAAATTTTCCTAACGCCACTGCCAAATGGCAGTAAATTAGATCTAGGCAGTCAAGTTTATGGTCATCAGTTTGCATTGAGCAAGTTAGGACTTAAACAACTAACAAAGGATCATCAGATGAAAAATTTAAGCATCTTAAAAAATACAGTAAGCAATGCTTACGGAAGAGTTGGCGTTCCTATTCTTTTATACTTTCTTGGAGTTCCCGGAGCATTAGTTATTTTGCTTTGGTTATTCTTCTTCCGCGGACGATAATTTCTAAGGGCATTAGATTTTTAAAATATTTTTAAAGACGGCGCCGGCGCTTTAACTGCTGGCGCAATTTTTCTGATATTTGATCCGCAACGAAAATAATTCCAAGTAGCATTAGCAAAATTATTCCAGCATGATCAAAACGCCGCCATTCTAATGCGTACATCAATTCTTGTCCAATGCCTCCCGCGCCTACAATTCCTAGTAAGCTTGCGGCCCTGATATTATACTCAAACATAAAAATAAAATGTGACAGCAGCATCGGTTTTGCTGGCGGAATTAAACTCATTCGCATCGACTGAAATTGTGAAGCTCCTAAGTGGCGTAAACTTCTAAATGCTCTTTGTTCTAAATCCTCAACGCCCTCGTAGATCAATTTTCCTAAGTAACCAGCGGTGTAAAGGGCTAAAGAAAAAACTCCGGCCATAGCACCCACGCCAAAAGCTGCGACAAATATTAATGCCCATATTAGTGCTGGAATACTTCGCAGACACATTAAGCCAATCCTGACCGGTTTGTTCACCCAAATAGGTGCAATATCATTAGCTGCAAGTAAAGCAAAAGGTAAGGCTGCTATGAACCCAAAAAATGTTCCCAGGGCCGCAATCCGAAACGTGGTAAGGACTGAAGACAGGCTGCTTCGCCACGAAAACTCTATCCAGATCGCAGCATCAAGCGGAAGAAAGCGACCAAGCAAGGTTAAGATTTGGCCGACTGCTTCAGTTGAATCAAATCCAGAATAATTCAAAGTTACTAAACAATACAGTACGATTAAACCAATGACGGCAGGAATAAAGCGAATCCAATTAAAGTAAGCACGCACATCAACGATCCGCAAATTTTCGCTTGTCATTACGATCGAGCGATCGAACTCGCTCCATGGCACATGGGGTTCGTGCATACTAACTAAAAACGCAAAACCAAATTCCGCTTGCAGTTTTTTAATCAGGTTAAAAACCTCAAGTGCCGTCTCGGAATCCAAGTGACTAAAACACTCGTCAGCTAACAAAATATTAGGCTTTCGCATCAACGCTCGTGCAACTGCAACCCGCTGACGTTGGCCCCCAGAAAGTTCCGATACAAGTTTTTGCTGGTAATCCTCAAGACCTACTTTTTTTAAAAGAAACAGGGCCTGTGTTATCTGACTTTCTGAAAATCGTACTGAAAGTGAATTCAGCTCATGCAGTCCACCTGACAATACATTTACCAGAACAGTGCTTTCTTCAATCAGACGAAGATCTTGGTAAATCATTGCGGTTGGATTTGAAATTTCAATTTTATTAGCAGGATCTGACAATGATCCTTCAATTAATCTTAAAAGTGTGCTTTTACCCGACCCCGATGCTCCTTGCAGAACCACAGTTTCCGAAGGCCGCAAAAAAAAATCAAGGACTTCAAACTTTACAGTTTGTGACCCTCTGTAGGTGAAAGATAGTTTTGCAGCAGAAAAAACGTTCGTCATTACTTAACGAAGTTTTTCGGCTCCAAATTTGTTGCCTTCAGCGCAGCCTTTGTTTTCTCAACATGGTTTTTAACTTCTGGCTTAATTAATTCGGCAGACCCATAAACACTGGAAAGAAGCTCTGGCTTTTCTTTTCCAAGAGTTAAAAGTGCATCACGAATTTTTATCCGTAAAGCCGGCGAAAGTGATTTTGATGTAGTAACTAAGTGGGTTGGAACCCCCGGAATTCGTGCTAAAATCCGAAGCTTCGCACGGTTTTCTGCGTTTCCATAAAGATCAGCCTTAGGCCCTTCAAATACGTAGTCACTAAATGCTGCAGCATCCGTCTGGCCGTTTGCCACAGCTAGCAGTGCTTTATCATACCCTCCGGCATATACCACTTCCGAAAAAAACGACTTTAGATCTTCATTCTTTTTTATAATTTTCTTATCAATTAGTTCGGCATAAGGAAACAAAAATCCAGAAGTTGAAGTATGTGAAGTAAAGGCAATCGACTTACCTTTTAAATCTGCCATGCTTTTTATAGGACTATTTTTTGCCACAACTATCAGCGAGTCATACTCAGTTCGTTCTTTACGGCGTTCCACAACGGCGATCTCAAGGTCAGCTTCGTTTGATGCCAAAAGATAAGGAAGTGAATCCATATAAGCGACATGTACTTTTTTTGATATAAGACCCTGTGCAGTTGTTCCATAAGAAGTTGGCACTAAGACCTCGACTTTTTTACCTAATTTCGTCGTCAAATATTCGGCTACAGTTTTTGCCGTGGCTTGAATTTCATCGGGATTTTTTTGTTTCTGAAATGAAAATATCAGAGTTTCTGGATCTGCAGCAAAAGCTAAAAACGGGAAAACTAAACTTAGTATAAATAAACTTTTCATAAGACCTCCAACAGTCAATGGTCAATTTATAACTGAATTACAATAAACGGCACTGATTTTTTGAAAATAGTTGAAACTGCAAAGTTAATGAAAATGGTTTCTAATTGAAAGCTCAATGAGAAAATCTTTACGAAGCTAGCTTACCTTCGATGACGTCACTTATAGCCTCACGCAAGAGCTCGAAATCAATAGGCTTGGTCATAAAATGATTCATCCCAGCCTCAAAACAGCGCTGCTGATCCTCTGCCGAAGCATTCGCAGTAAGTGCAATAATTTTTATGTTCTTTATGGATTCAATGTGGTGTGCCCTGATATTTCGCGTAGCCACAAAGCCATCCATTACGGGCATCTGACAATCCATAAGAACCACGTCAATATCGTTTACGGAAGTTAGTTTTTCCACGGCCTTTTCACCATTATCGACAGTAATAAATTTGTGTCCCATACTGGTAAGATATTTTTCAAGGATAAACGCATTCACACTGTTATCCTCTGCAATTAAAACTTTTAAATTTTTGTAGGCACGTGTCCTTGTGACTTGTAATGGCCGATCAAAAATTTGCACGGCTTGAACTTTAGGTAACGACACCTCAAACCAGAAGCAAGATCCCTGGCCAAGATGACTTGATACAAAAATGTCGCCGCCCATAAGATGAACTAACTTCTTTGAAAGCGAAAGTCCCAACCCGGTGCCGCCATGTTTTCGCGTTGTAGAAGAGTCCGCTTGGACAAAATCCTGAAATAATGAACCTAAATCATCGCTAGAAATTCCAACTCCCTGATCCTGCACACCCAATTTAAATTTTACCTGGTCATCGTCACTTTGAATGCTTTCAAAAAATAATGTGATCGTACCGCGTGCGGTAAATTTAATCGCGTTGCTCATCAGATTAAATAGCACTTGCTTTAACTTGTGTATATCTCCAGAAACCCAAACTTTTTCGTTAGACCCTGCCAGTAAAACGGCAAGCCCTTTCTGTTCTGCTAAATGCGAAAGACAATCCAGCACGCCCTGTAGCAAACCATTAATTTCGAAACTAACTGTGTCCAACGTCATTTTGCTGCTCTCAATTTTTGCCAAATCAAGAATGTCATTTATTAAAATAAGCAACATTTCAGAAGACTTTGATATCGTATGCAAATACTTTTTCTGTTCTTGCGTCAACTCTGTATCGTTTAAAATTTTAGTCATTCCAATGATTCCATTTATCGGAGTTCGAATTTCATGACTGACATTCGCTATGAATAACGACTTAGCCTTATTTGCATTTTCTAACGTTTGATAATTATCTTTCAGAACAAGCGACATGGTGTGAAATGATTGAGCTAGCTTGCCAATTTCATCATAACCAAAATCTCCAGTTTGGATTGATAATTGATGTGGATCGGTCATCTGGGTAAGTAATGTCAGCTTGTCAATTCGTTGGCTGATATCTAAAAATATTTTTACGATAACGAAAATGGCAGTAAAAAGAAGTAATGCAAGTAGCACAAAATAATTTCTACGCTCTGTCTTAAGCAGCTCCAATCGAAAATTAAGATCCAGTCCGATTGTCTCCAAATTTGCCAGCCAGAAGTTAAAAATATTTTTCTTCTCCTGCAACAATGCTTTTCGCAAATTTTGAATGTCGGCACGCGCCCCAACACCATCATCTAAAATTTTCACAAACTGAATCAGCTCTGAACGAACAGATGCAGGTTGCCGGGCCGATATAATATGCTTCGAATTAATGTTAAGTGCCTTGGCAGAAAGTAAGGAAATTTCATCAAGAACTGATTTAATTAAACCACTTAGCTCGGTCACTCTTTTTGCGTCAGTCCCGTTTGAATTAAAATTTATTTGTGTTACAGTAAATAAAGTTTCATACAATTTCGGTAATTTTTCTAAACTAATTTGAACCAAATAGTAACTAAATAAATTTGATTCGAACAGAAGTCGGGACTCTAAGCCCAGCTTTTCAAAGCGCCTAACTTTTTGTTGGAACTCGGCTAAACTGAAGCGACTCGTGTTTTGAACTGCAGCCGACAATTGTGAATCAAATAGCACGACTTCATTTTTAATTACTTGTAAATTTTGGACCTGCTTTTCAATCGCTTGAATTGCATCTTGCTGCTTTTTTGCAAAATTAAAAATTAGTAAAGCAAGTGGTACGAATAGGACGATCAGAACTATACGATACTTCGAACTAACCTTTAAAGACTTCACGATACTTTCTTGCTGACCAAAAGCTTTTGGTACAGCCGAACTTTTTTCAACTCGACTTCGCTTAATCCGACCATTGTGCAACGGATAATAAAACCATCGCTTGTTTTGGTCGATGCCTCTACCTTTAGTGCAGGGTTCTTAATTTCAAGATCGTGAAATATTTGTGCGTCAGAAAAAAATGTAAAACCAACCGGGTAATCCTGGTTCGCAGCCAAAGTCAAACTGACTTCACCGATCGAGATAATACGCGAGTAGTTGAAAATTTTTAATTCCGCTTTTGTCGCCTTATCAAGTTCAAATTCAATCCAGTCTTCTTTCTTATTTTGAAGGCCTGCATTTATAATTTTGTTTATCTTAGTTTCAAATATTGTTGGATCGATCGGTTTAACAATATAATCCATTGCTCCCTGTTGCACTGTGTTTCGTACATGGTCAGAAGAACTATTACCTGTTAACATCACAATGGGAATTTTCGCAAGCGTGGTATTTCGCTTAATTTTTTTTAAGACATCTAAGCCAGTCATTCCCGGCATGTCGTAATCTAGAACAATTACACTGACGGCCGCACTCTGCAGTGTTTCGATAGCTTTGCTGGGGTTATCTAAAAGAATTGGGTTGTATCCCATTCGCATAATGACAAATTTAGCCATCAGCAAATCATTCTTATTATCATCGATCACAAGAATGTTAATTGGGCTCATGCTGCTTGACCCTGCAACAACTTCAGTTTGCTCAAAGTTAATTGATTTTCATGAAGTATAAGATTAATTAACTCACATATCTCAACTTTACAATTTGGCATGTCCTTTGTCAAATTTTCAAGATCACCACACATCACATTCAATTTTAACAGCCCAAGTTGCCCACTGTTTGATTTAAATTTATGTGCAAGCTCGGCTACTTTTAGCAGTTCTGAATTTTGTAAAGCGGCATTGATTTCAGTGACGATATCTATGCTGGTTTTAAAATGTAAATCCAGCATCTGAGCTAAAACATCCTCGTTTATATCTTTTCCAATTTGGATTAGCTCATCCACTTTGGTTCTATCGAACGAAAGCAAATGTTCGTATTTTAATTTGATACCAGATTCAAATTCCTTTTTCGTCATAGGCTCTTATCGGAATTACCTCATGGCACATGCAGCAAAAAATTCCATATTTTAGCCCATGGGCCAGACTCTTTTTCTTATTATTTGGGTGCGGTCCAGTCAATTTATAGTCAAAATTCAATATCTCCACGACCAAAGTTTTAGTTGGATTAACTAACGCCTTCCAACCAATACCATTTTGGAACCAATCACTATTGATAATACACTGTTAAAAACACCAACAGAGATGGGAAGCTCTCAACCAAAAACGCTTAAACTTACTTGTGGAAACGACTTTCGACACCAGTAGGCGAAGTGCAAATCAATTTCTAATCATCGCAAGTCTGATTACGTTTGTTTTGTATAAACTTTTTATAATTAGCATTCTAATTTTAAAAACAATAGCCACTGCAAAGCCGATCATTCGTATCGAACGAGAAGAGTCTTGGATTTATCGTCAGATTAAGTAATCGTTCTAAAAACACGACTCAAGTAGTAATCTAACCAGCGATGCCCATGATCCTCTATAGAATAGCGATTGATGTATCCCATGTGACCGCCATGCTTTAAGTAAGTCAGATGAACGTGCTCTGGCCACATGGCAGTTTGATAAGTGGCAAAATCAACAAACGGGTCATCTTCCGCAGTAAGAACAAAGATTGGTGAGGAAATATTTTCAAGATGCAGTAACGACGAACACTGAGTATAGTAATCATGCCGATCTATAAATCCGTTGGCATTAGCAGTATATAAATCGTCGATGTCTCGTGTTCCGCCAAGCATTGGAAGGCGAACTTCCGTATTGCGTTCAATCAATTTTTTCAACATTAAAAAAAATCGAACATCGTAAATTTTTGAAAAACCTTTTGAAAGTAGGTCAGCACTGCGTCCCAAATCTAGCGGGGCATTTACCACAATAGAGACATCGGGTGTTAACTTTCCGTACCGCCCCGTCAATAGGTTCAGTAAAATGCTACCACTCATGGAAAATCCCACTGCCACTTGCTTCGAGCCAACGAACTTTTTCCGAGACCAATTTACGACAGCTTCTGCATCATCACCACGGCCCGAGTGATAGCTTCGTTTAGCCCGCGCTAGTCCCGATACACACCGGTGATTAACAAGCACAACATTCCATCCCAATGCTAACGCGATGTTTGCTGCTCTACGCATGTAATCTGATTGTGAATCACCGCCTAGCCCATGAAAAATACTAAGTGTGATGTCTTGGGTGCCAATTTTGTATTCCAGCAACAACTCATCCCCATCCGATAAGGTTACAACTTCTTGCGTAAAAACGGCGTTCAGAGCAGCTGATGGAATTAGGTGCCCCAGTAAGGTTTGCGAATGGCCCGTCCAGGCTGGAACCACCGGGTAAAAAGATAAAAGATTTAATTCATTTTTTTGCATCGCGTATTACCAGATCGTAATGCGGTCACTTTCACTTAAATACAGAGCGTCTGATTTTTTACACGAAAATGCTTCGTGAAACCCGGGCTGATGCTTCACTTGTTCATTGATGCGGGCGTAACCTAAACTGTGTGGGTCTGTTTTTAACTGCATCTCTCTGGCTTTTTCGCGCGCGACGTTGCACCACAATCGTGCGTAAGATACGAAAAATTTCTGCTTGTCTGCCGAGTTACCTTTGCCTTCAGGAAATGCGGCGTTGTACGAAAATGTAAGACCTACTAAATCTGCCACGTTCTCACCTTGCGTAAGTGCCCCATTGTGGCCAATTTTATTAAACTGATCCAACATCTTTTTACCGCGTTCTTGAAACTTTTTAATATCTTGATCGGTCATCCACTGACGAAGTTTTCCCTGGGCATCAAATTTTGAACCTTCATCATCAATTCCGTGACCAAGCTCGTGGCCAATCACAGTACCAACGGCACCTAAATTTTCAATAAGATCACCTTCAGCAACGAAAAATGGAAACTGCAAAATTCCAATGGGCATTACAAATTTATTTTTATCCGGAGAATAATAAGCATTAACCGTCAATGGTCCCATGCCCCATGCTTCCTTATTAACGCCCTCTTTTAACTTCTTAAATGCACGCGCGTGACCTGCAAGCGCTAATTTTTTACCATTAGCGTACGGCTGCGTTGGACTAAGTTTTTGTACTGGTTTAAAATCCCACTCGCGGTCGGTTATTGGTTTTACCAGCTGCAGCTTTGCTGTTTGTATTTTCTCAAGCGCTCCTTTTTTACTTTCTGACGATAACCACTTGTTTTTCTCGATACCGCTAGCAATTGATTGACGTATTTTAGCAGCTACTGCCTCCATTTTTTCATTTGGAAAATTTGGAAATAGTCGTGGCAACATTTCTATATCTAACTCGCGGTTGAACGACCCCATAACAGACATCGTACAACGCTCCTGCCTATCAGAGCGCGAAAGTGGTCCACCAAGAAATTTATGGCGAAAGGCCCAGCGTTTTTTAAATAATTCCGGATAAGCATCATCCATGTAATCTCTAGCACTTCGGTAAATATAAATATCTTTAAGTACCGCTAAATTTTCCGCTGTTAATTCTTTTTGTAGAAATTCAAAACTTTCGGGAACAAATTCTCGAAGTAAAGTTTTTTCGGGAACATTAGCGCTGAAAAAGCTTTCTAATTTAAGACGGTCAGTTTTTTTCAAAAAATCAGCTCGGCTAATTTTTCGCGGTTGGGTGTAACGCTGGCGAAATTCAGCTGGGAATGGATAAATTGCTTTAAACTTTTTTTCAAATTCAATAATGGCAGCCGCACGTTTAACATGGTCTGCTTTTGATTCTTTTGGATAAAGAGTATTTAAAAACTCAGCCATTAAATTCTTAAATTCTTCAACTAACTCGGCATTGTCATAGTAGCTATGCTCTGGTAACCCCATTAGGTTTACATCAAATGTCATATCATAAATCGAAGAATCATCAATGTTCGGCATCATGTCATAACTAACGACAGACCATTTTTCATTTGTCATGTTTCGTAAGTTAAGTGCAATGAAATCGTCGATTGTTTTAACTTTTCCAATTTCTGCAATCAAACCCGCGACCAATTGTTTTTCCTCAACTACCGAGTTTTTTTCGCTCATACAGGCTAAATAATAATCCTTCAATTGCTGGGACCTGTCGGACAATTTTTTTTCAGATTTTATTTTCTTAAAGAAATCTTTTTTCTTTTCCAAAATTCGTTCATCAGAATCGTCGAAAGCAAATGTATGTGAACTGCGGTCGTCTCGTAGTTTAAAACTCTTTTCCACATTTCCACAAACGTACTGGTGAAAGTTTTCACAGGGATTTACTGCCGTATCCAGTGGAAACTCGCGTTTTTCTGGTATGGCCGAACTCATGCCAGGTTTCACTGGAAGATCTGAAGCCGCATTCACGTTTACAGCAGACACTGTGGTAAATATAGACACACAAAACAAAACGAGATTCAAGGACCTAGGAATAGTGTTTTTCATCAAATTCTCCTGTATCAATTAATTAACTCCAGATTCTGTCATGAGTCGAGTCATGACGTGAAGCTTTTTTTCCACAGATAGACTTCATCTCGACTTCACGTCATAATACACAATAAACCTAATTATTTTCACGGAGGATCATGTGTCAACGCCCGCAATTCCTTTTATCGATCTTAAATCACAATATACGGCTTTAAAAAACAATATCGACTCTCGCATTCAAAAAGTTTTAGATAGTGGCGCCTACATTAATGGACCGGAAGTTACCGAATTAGAGCAGAAATTGGCAGCTCACACTGGAAGTAAACATTGCCTTGCCGTAGCTAGCGGAACCGATTCACTTTTAATTCCCATGATGGCGCTAGGTATCGGAGCCGGCGACGAAGTAATTACTACTGCCTTCTCTTTTATTGCAACTGCCGAAACGATCGTGCTTGCTGGCGCAAAACCTATCTATGTTGATATTGATAAAAAAACTTTTAACATTGATGTGAAAAAAATTGAAGCTGCCATCACATCAAAGACCAAAGCCATAATGCCTGTTTCCCTTTATGGCCAGGCAGCCGATTTAGAAGAAATAAACGCAATCGCAAAAAAACATAATTTATTTGTTATTGAAGACACGGCACAATCTTACGGCGCGGGCTACAAAAACGTAAAAAGCGGTTCGCTTACAACGGCGGCGGGCACATCATTTTATCCCGCTAAACCACTGGGGTGTTACGGTGATGGCGGAGCGATATTTACGAACGATGACAAGCTACAAGTTATTATGAAAGAAATTCGCGAGCATGGTTCAGAAAAACGCTATTTCCATACGCGACTAGGAATCAATGGAAGATTGGACACGATTCAGTGCGCAATTCTTTTGGCAAAATTAGAACGCTACGACTGGGAAGTGGAACAAAGAAATCATATCGCTGCAAAATACAGTCAGGCCTTTGTTGGCTTAGATAAGGTGGATCCTCAATTTTCTACACCATTTGTTAAAGATGGAAATCGAAGTGTGTGGGCGCAGTACACGCTGACTCTTAGCCACCGGGAAAAGTTTCAAAAAAAGATGCAAGAACTTGGCGTACCTACAACAGTCCATTACCCAATGACTATGCCCGATCAGCCTTGGTACAAAGAAAACACACCCGTGACATTTGACATCACGCAATCCCGCTGGGCTGCAAGTCATGTAATCAGTTTACCAATGTTTCCGGATATGACCGAACAGCAGCTAAAAATTATTGTAGAGGCCGTTAAAAAATCAGTCGAATTTTCAATGAAATAGCGCTAGGCTCGGGCCTATGACAGAGTTTAACGCCTTAGCCAAAACAGTTTCTATGAATTCTCCAACTGGCACTATCACTTGGGGTGACGCTAAAAATTTCGTATTATTCGCCGGACCCGACATCATTGAAGATGAAGGCATGGTTATAGAAACTGGCAAAGAATTAAAGCGTGTTACCCAAAGTTTAGGAATTCCCTGGATTTTAAAATGCTCGTTCGATAAAGCCAATCGTCAAAGCTCTAAAAGCTTTCGTGGCCCCGGAATGAATCAAGCGCTCAAATCATTGGACAAAATTAAATCTGAATTAGGCTGCGCCTTTTTGACAGACGTGCATGAAACTATTCAAGTTGAAGAGACCGCAAAATATGCAGAGGTCATTCAAATCCCAGCTTTTTTATCACGACAAACTGATCTACTTGTTGCTGCTGCAAAAACAGGCCGCGTAATTCATATAAAAAAAGGGCAGTTTTTAGCACCGTGGGACATGAAATCCATTGCGCAAAAAGCAGTGCAAGCTGGTAACGATAAGATTTTACTTTGCGAACGCGGGACCACTTTCGGATACAATCGCTTAATTAACGACATGACCGGACTTATCGACATGCGAAATCTAGGATTTCCCGTAATTATGGATTGCACACACTCAACACAGCTTCCTGGCGCAACCGGAGAATCCAGCGGCGGCCGCGGTGAAATGGTTTGGCCACTTGGCAGAGCTGCAATGGGAATTGGCGTAGACGGAATTTTCTTAGAAACTCACCCCAATCCTGAAAAAGCGCTTTGTGACGGCCCAACATCACTGCCACTAAAAAACTTAGAAAAGGTATTAAAAAACTTACAAAATATATTTAATACGCATAGCCTTAAGTAATATGTCAAAATCGGCCTGGCCAAAAAATTTAATACGACCACTAATAGCGCTGCTATTCATCTATTTATTAATATTAAAAGGGCCTTTTCAACTTCAACAAATAACATTTATTTTAGCTCAAAAAAAAATACTCTTACTCGGAGTCTTTCTTGTATTTTTGCAGTTCTGTTTATCAGCGTTTCGCTGGAAAAAAATTGTCGAACAAAAAACTGTATTAAATTTTAAGTTAAGTTTCCAACTCACTTTAATAGGTCAGTTTTTTTCATTTTTTATTCCAGGCGGCGTCAGCGGTGATGTCGTCAAAGCCTTAGAACTATCTAAAACCAGTGCTCTTAGCCGCAGCGATAGTTTTTCAACGGTGCTATCAGACCGAATCCTTGGTTTGTTTTCAATGGTACTTTTTTCTACGGTTTTTCTAGCGCTAGATTACTTCAGTTCAAAATCTGAATCTATTTTAAGCTACTTCTTTTTTAGCGCACTTCTTCTGGCTGCAATGATTTGTGGAATCGCACTTGGGCCAAAGATAATTCAAATTCTTTCTGGTTTCTTTAGCTCAAGACAAAATAAGATATTACTAGCAGTAGAAAAAATATTTTCGTCGTTTAATCTCACTTTCAGTAGTTTTCGTCAAAAAAAGATTCTATTAATAACTGTGGCCATCAGCTTTGCTATGCAAATAGTGGCCACATATTTCATGTCTGAAATAGTACGCGCGCTTGATGTATCTATGCCGTCATTTTTCGTATTTTTTGCGCTTTCATGTTTTGGTTTTTTAGCGTCAGCAATTCCAATCACGCCAGCAGGAATTGGCGTTGGCCAAGCCGCATTCTACTTTTTATTTTCCACTGTAAGTACCGATCTTGGGAACGCGGCGGTGACTGCCGTAAGCATCTTACAACTGTTTTTCTTTTTGTACGCTCTAATAGGCGGAGTGCTTTTTGCCACCAAGCCTTTCTTGACGAAGACTGCAAACCAATCGATAGCAAAATAAAGGGGATTTATGGGTCTACTGATGAAGCAAATTATAAACCTTATTCGCTTACTCCATTCAGACACCGGCCAGAATCAAATTGCCTCTGGCTTAGCCTTCGGAGTTTTTTTAGGATTCGCACCATTTATTTCGATTCAAACACTACTGGTGTTGTTCATTGTTTTTATCTTCAGGGTTCAGCTGGGCGCAGCATTCCTATCTGCATTCTTTTTTAAATTCATTGCTTACTTACTTGATCCAGCCGCAGATGTTTTAGGTAAATGGGCCTTAGAATATCCCGCATTTCGGGGACTATGGTCATCAATGTACAATACGCCATTTGTTCCCATGACACTATTTAACAATTCAATCGTCATGGGATCATTCATAATTTCGCTTTTTTTATGCCCAATCTTATTCCTGCTATTTAAAAAATTAATTGTAAAATATCGCAGCGAAATCGTGCAAAGGGTCGAAGCTTCCAAAGCATGGAAGGCATTCAAAGCAACAAAGTTTTATTTGTGGTACTTGAAATGCAATGACTTATACGGAGGCGTATAATGACAACAGCGAAGCCAAATACAAATACTGAAACAGTTCCGGTTACAAAGATAAAAAAGCCCCAGGGCCCAATCCGCTGGAACGCAATTATTCCCTTCGTCATATTTGTTTTACTAACATACATCTACTTTCATCTTTTTTTCGATGCACACATGAAAAAGGCGCTCGAGTGGGGCGGTTACAAAGCCCTGGGCACCGAATTAAACATCAAAGACTTCAAATCGTCTTTTAGGGACGGCCGTGTTGAACTTACAAAGATCGAAATTACCCATGCCGTTCAACCGCAGTTTAACTCGATCGAGCTTTCAAGCGTTCGTTTCGCAGTTAACTGGGGAGCACTGTTACGATTAAAATTCGTCGTGGATGAAATTGCCGTAGAAGGCGTACAGTTCATGTCTAAACGTTCAAGC
>JAYTMU010000055.1:0-26460 GCA_043728195.1 Bdellovibrionales bacterium | reverse complement strand
GTTGGAATGACAGCTTCAGGTGCAACTCGTAGCGAGTCGAATGTATCTGATCGTGACTTTTCTGCAGGAGAATCTTCTTCTGGTGGCGAGCCGATGACTTATGAGCAGATTTTAGCTGCTTACCCTGTTTTAGCTGACCGCGCAGCTTTCTTAGCTTCTATCGACAAAGTTGTTGAAACAGATGCTGGTACTTGGGACCTATATGCTAACGGCACTTTAGTTATGACATTAGCTAGCAATGGCGCAGGTGGATACACTGTTGTTAATGCTGCTGGTGGCTTCATGGCTGACGCTGTTCACATGGTATCAGATTCTTCTGGTGACCAATCTCAAGGAAAAACTTCTAACGGCGTTCATTTCATAATGTCTTCTTGCAAAGCTGAAGAGCCAAAGCAAGAGCAAGAACAAGATAAAACTCCTGCTCAAGAACAAGATAAAACTCCTGCTCAAGAACAAGATAAAACTCCTGCAAAAGTTGAAGAGTGCGCATCTATAGAAGCAACTCTTTGGTTAGAAGAAGTTGCCCAGAAACAAGAGCAAGAACAAGACAAGGCTCCTGTAAAAGAAGAAACTCCTAAACAAGAGCAAGAACAAGACAAGGCTCCTGTAAAAGAAGAAACTCCTAAACAAGAGCAAGATGGTAAAAAAGGCTAATCAGTTTAACTACTGATCAGTTAAAGCGGGCGCATTCGTGTGACCCGCTTTTTTTTTAGATCGTTTCGAAATCAAAAGCTTACTAAAAATATGGGGATATTATGAAAGCGAATTTTTTTAAAATTACAATCCAGATTCTTTCACTTGCACTTCTGGTATCTTGCCAAAATAATTCAAATGACTCTTCTACACCTTCTGATTTAAATCCGCTAAAAGCGGAAATACTTATTTCAGATATCTCATCTGATAAATGCTTAAACTTGGAAAAACTGACCATGCAGTTGAATAATCCGCGATTTTCTTTTCCAGCTGCAATAATGACGACGGATTACAAACCAGTTAGCGAAATTTCATCCGCCAAAAGTGACTTTTTTTCATTTTCTACTTTTTATTACAAACAAACAAAAGCAAATGAGCTAGCGCTGTTCAGTGAAGTAAAACAAACGGACTGCACATCGCTTCAGATATTATCTGCTTCCCGTGAAGTTCTAACTTATAAAATTGTTGAAAATTCGGATTTGCACATTAAATTCCAATTGGCTGACTCGTTCCGCGAAACCATGAGCACAGTGCAAAAACAAGCAAGCTTTGATCGCATCCAGCCATACGAGTACACTGTGATATTTGCTTCGAAAAACAATTTGAAAGTTATTGAAAAATACAAAAGTGTAGATCCTTTATGCGAATCGAAGAAAACGCTAAAAATGGAAATCACAAAAAATATTGCCTGGGCCCAGACCGAAGCTGAACTACCCAGTCGCTACGAAATGAATGCAGGTTATTTTGGAAAAGTGAAAAGTGCGGTACAAGTTGATCCAACTGTTGCACTACCTGAACTTGATACAGCCGGTACTGTTGCTGTGACCGACATTAAGACAATCATGAACTTACCTATTCGGAATGAATTAAAATATTGTAACTAGTCCTTTTTAACGAACTGGAACAGCACGTGAAACGTATTTTTCGTGGAACTTTTTTAGCACTGATGCTTTTATTACACTTAGGCTGTGCGCAGGAAGAGACCTCTTACTTGGAGTCTGCTGCGCCAACGTGTCAGCGGACCAAATTAGAAAATCAATATATTGTCCATTGGAAAAACAGCCGCATCACCTTAGAGCAACTTGGTACTGGGGAATTTAATGACTTCACCAAAAAAAATAAATTAGCGATTCAGTTCATAGAGCCCAACTATGGCCTACGTGATATCGATACGGCCGAGCTAAACACTGTTGATGATTTTAATTTTGTCCGACCTGCCAGCTCAGTTCACGATATGATCGCTAGCCCCTACATGTGGAACCGCGGATTCCAAGGGCAAGGTATTGTTGTGGCTGTCATAGATACCGGCATAAATCTGAACCACCCGCAATTAGCAAATCACTTAGAAATTCACGACATCGAAAGTCAATATGGAATGAATGGCATTGACGATGATGGAAATGGCTTCATTGACGACATTTATGGATGGAATTTTGTAGATGACCGCACTGAATCGATTGATGAGCACGGTCACGGCACAGCCATGGCTGGAATTATCACGGGATCTATTGTAAACAGACCCAGCCTTAGCATTGCGCCGCAAGCTAAAATACTTCCCGTTGATTTTATGAACGAAACTGGCGGCACCGAATTTCACGCAAAACTTGCAATGTCGTACGCGATTTCTAGAAAAGTAAATATCATAAATAACAGTTGGTCGATCAATTGCTCTGAACTTTTAAAAGAGGCTTTCGTATCATGGAAAAGCGAAAACGTAATTTTCGTCAATGCTGCTGGCAACAGCCCAGTGGATGTGGTGTTAAATGGAATTATTCCGTCTTCACTTAACTTACCAAATAATTTAAGTGTGGGCTCAAGCGACGAGAGTGGGCATCGATCCCTGTTCAGTGGCTTCGGTGAAACTGTTAGAATTTATGCTCCGGGTGAATTTATACCTACTATTTATCCATCGTCAGGTTTAAATCAAAATATTCCATCCTCTGGAACTAGTGTTTCTACTGCCGTTGTATCCGGCGCTGCTGCCCTGTTATGGAGCGCATTTCCGCAAGCAACGTCCGTACAAATTGTCGATTTACTTTCGAAAAGTGCAAATCAAGAGCCCCTATCAGAAAGGGCACTTAATTTGGAAAAAGCTTATCAGTTAGGTAATGAACTCTTTTTTCCGGAAAACCTTTAAGGACATGGGATTTCTAGTTTTGCATTCGGAGATTTATTTATATTCTGGGCGGCTATCGAAACAGCTTTGTACGCATTCACCCGACCGCCAGAGGCGATTTTACTTGCAAGACTTGACTTACGATCCACTGAACCACGAATAATTTGTATTATTTCGCGGTGACTTAAGTTCGGATTGGCAGCTTTTACTAACACCGCAAGACCCGTCACCAATGGTGTTGCCATCGAAGTGCCGCTCATGTTTTGGTAAGCTTGATTGCTAACAGTCGATAAAATTTGTGCGCCTGGTGCGGCCACATCGACTTTTGTTAATCCGTAATTGGAAAAAGCGGTTAAATTATCGTTTGGCTGAGTTGCCGCGACAGTTAAGACATTTGAATTTTTATAAGATGCTGGATACCAGGGCGTTCGATCAATACTAAAACCGACCCCGTTAGTTCCATTACCGGCCGCCACTAAAAATAAAACCCCAGCTTTTTCCGCACGGGCAATAGCGTCCCCTAAGGCGCGCGAAGTGCCGCTTGAACCCCAACTGTTATTAATTGCAAAAACCCGCTTGCTGACAGCGTAATCTATGCCGCGAATAGCTCCTGAAGTTGAACCGGTGCCAGTGTCACCAATAAAACGTAGCGCCATCATTCTAACGTCTGGTGCCATTCCGATGACTCCAGTGTTGTTCGAGCCTGTCGCGCCAATAATTCCCGCGACGTGAGACCCGTGATTCGAGCTGCTTGTGGTTTTCGGATACGCATTATCAGAGACAAAATTCCAACCATAAACATCATCAACATAGCCATTGTTATCATCATCTATTCCATTCACCGTTTCTTGTGGATTGATCCACATGTTATTTTTTAAATCTTTGTGCGTGTAATCAATTCCTGAATCTAGAACCGCAACTACAATATTTTTCGAACCCGTTGTCACGTGCCACGCTTTTTCCGTCTGAACCGTGGTGTGCATCCACTGTCTAGAAAAATAAGGATCGTTCGTAGCGGCTGACCAATCACCCTCTGAGGCATCAGTTTCAATTGCATGAATTGGGTAATCAGGTTCAACGTAGTCTACGTTGGAATCGGCACGGATGTCGGCAATAAACTGTTTGCGTTCGTCAGCTGACATATTTAATTCGAAAGCATGAGTGCCCTGCACAAGAAATTTAAACGTAACACCCTTCACTTTAAATTCGCGAACGGGGTTTCCGCTGGGCTGTAATCCCTGATCTGCAGGCTGATTTTTATATTTAACGATAAAGCTTTTATAACCAGAAATATCTTGAGTATCGCTAGCAGCCAATCGTCTTTGGGCAGCAACAGCATCAACATCTTGAGGTAAATTTTCACGGGCCAGAACGTCACAGGAAAATGAACCAGCGTTACTTGAGCTGCCGCTTCCATCAGCACATCCTGCTAACACTGCTGCAATTACAATCAAAAGAGAATTTTTCATAAAGGCCTCCGCTTGTTTCAACAAGTATGAGGCGAATGTTAAGAATTCCCAACCCTGAATCGGTCCATAATTTGTGTATTCAAATTAAAATGCAGTACAGCCCAAAAAAACTTTGCCTAGACGCGACGGTTTTGCACCATGACATCAAAAAATAATGAAGAATTTGTCAATCAAAACAGATCCTTAACCAACCTAGACCAGAAAAAAAAGAAACAATTAATCTTTTTCAACAAATAAAAAGACTAAATAATAAGCAAGTAATCGCTATCGATCCAAATCCAAAAAAAGAACTTCTGGTTGTACTCAATCAGAAGTAACCAACGAGCCAAAAATTAAGCTTAAAAAAGAAAGCCGACCCCGAGGCGGTATGTGCATAGATTTTAGTTCAAACAAAAACCCAAGTCGGTATGCACAAAAATCCAAGTTCACACGACAAGGCAGTATGTACTAAAACTAAGCCCCCGGAAGCGGATCTTCAGGGTTCTCCGGCGGAGCCACCGGCGGCACCACAACAGGATTCGGATCGGTAGGTAACGCAGGATTTGCAGAGTCAATCGGATCATCCGGTCCAACATGCTCGGAAGATTCACCAAGACTTGCAGCATGCAAAGCCCCTGTGATCGTACTCATAACTTTTCCACGCCCAGCAGCAGCTTTTGCTTTTTCAGCAATGTCTGCAGACATCGGAACTAATATATCCCACCCACCTGTTACCATAGAATCTTCACGAGTCATCGCCGTGCTGTCTTTTGGGAATGACCATAAAAAATCTGGACGATCTTTGGAATACCATTCGCCGCCAACAATTATAAAATTTTCGTCTAATTCTAAATCGTAAATAAATGGCAGGGTATGCAAAACGTTGCCGCTGCTAGCGCCTGTACGCGGCGAAACTAACGCTGGATGAAACACATCCATTGCAACACCTACCACGTATTTTGCGCGCGGACTTCTGTGTGCAGCGTACTTATCAGCCTTCAGCATTTCTGTTGGTTCAATGGAAGCTTTAAGCGAGTGCGAGCTTACAAATGTGCGCGGATTAAAATAACTGTAGTCATAGGATAAAATTGGATAATTCCAGACTTCTGTTCCAGAGCTAGAATCCATTACGAAACTTCTTTTACTAACACCAATGCGGTTCGTAGCAGCTAAGTGCCACGTCATTGGATTTGAATCTAAACATGTCGGGTCCAAAGGACGCAAAAAGGGATCGCGGTCCACAAAGGACTGTCGGCAGCGATTACCCGCTTGCACACTCGTCGGTGCCGAGTTTGCCCATAAGTAAGACTGCAACCCCTTAATATCTTGTGGATAGAATGTGATGCGGTAAGTTCCGGTCACATCACTGACAGTGACTGATTTTTCAGGCTGCTTAACACCCATGCTGGTAGCGGCTGACCAGCCATGACAAATTCCAGTCCAGGTCGCAACAAAACCATCCTGCTCGTAGCCGGCTAAACCCTTTTGCCACATATGTTTTGTTAGTGTCCAATTGCGATCACCAATTAATAAGTCGTATTTTTCCGCAGGAGATAATTTATTAATTTCACCCATTGATACTAGGGATTCTGAAGGACGTGATTGGTAGCTAGAATAATTCTGAATAAACTGCTTTGATTTCGGAAAGTTTTCATCGGCAAAGCGAAGCCCTAAAAGACCTTGATGAATAGGCCAATAAGATCCGGCCCATGGTTCAAAGCTAGATTGGCCTTGAGCCAATCCCTGCGCATCCATCTGATGGATGTTAGTTATTGCCGTTAAATTTTCCAGAAAAATTGTAAAGTTATCCTCTGGTAGTGGCTCAGAAAACGGCACCAAGACATTCATTGGGTCAGCAGGTTCTCGTGCGAAAGCCGAGGATATAGTCAAAGATGCAATAATTCCTATCAAACAAAATTGTTTAAATTGCTTTATACCTAGCATGCGATCCTCTTTGTTTTAGTTTAGTGTGCAGATTTGACTGTACATTGCAGAAGCCATTCCACATAAAATTACCATCTAAATGTCAGTAAACACATTTGAACGAAAAAAGTGATTTTCTGCGGAATAAATTCCCCGGACATTTAACTTGAAAAAGATTTTTGCCACAAATTTTGATTAGCGCTTAACAACAAGCTTTTTTTTAATTTGCTCTAAGTTTTCCAAAGAGCTTCTTACTTTTAACGTAACGCCCAATTCGTTGTAACTTTCTGATAGCACGCGCATTTTGCCGCGCACATCACCAATTACCCCTTGAATTAAGTATGGAATAAATAAATCTTCATCAACCATGCTAGCTTCAAAATAACTCATAATTTTATTACGTAGTAATTGTAAATCACCCCTATCACGAGTTGATATAAAAATGGCCTCGGGAAACTCAGTTTTCAAATCCTGCAAACTTTCCGCACTTAGCTGATCACGCTTATTAAGCACTAATAGACGTGGCACTTCAGTCGCGCCCACTTCAGATAATACATCCTGAGTAACTTTTAATTGTGAACGAAATGCGGGATCCGCACAATCAACCACGAACAATAATAACGAGGAATTTAATGCTTCATCCAATGTGGATTTGAATGAGGCCACTAGATCATGGGGAAGTTTCTTGATAAATCCGACCGTGTCAGAAACTAAAACTTTGGGCCTGGTTTCTGGATAAATGGGCCGCACCGTTGTATCAAGTGTTGCGAAAAGTTTATCCGCTACCAAAACTTCGCTGCCGGTCATGGCACGCATCAAAGATGATTTTCCCGCATTGGTGTAGCCCACTAATGCTACGCTAATTTCTTGTTCCCGACGGGACCGTCTTTGCTGATGCTCGTTTCCGATCGAACCTAATTCTAATTTTAATTCTTTGATGCGGTCACGAATGCGGCGCTTATCTAATTCAAGACTGGTTTCACCGGCACCTTTGCCACCAACACCGCCACCGCCACGGTCTTCGTTTCCGCCCGTTTCACGAAGCCTAGGCGCTACGTAAGCTAATCGCGCTATTTCGACCTGCAGGCGTGCTGCTTTGGTGCGCGCATGTTTAGAAAAAATTTCGATGATCACACCGGTACGGTCTAAAACTGGAACACCGGCAGCCTTTTCTAAATTACGTAACTGGGATGGCGAAAGCTCAGTATCGACAATTACTATATGCGCTTTTTCCTTCGGGGCATCATTTGTCTCTGCAGATTCTTCATCCAAGCTAGGTTCATCAATTTCGAAAGCATCGTCTTCGGCACTATTTGCTTCAGCTGCTTCCGTAGTTTCGAGATCTTCTTCGTCTTTTAAAAGCTCGGCCTTTAAAGCGGCCTTTGATTTTTTACGTTCGAAAAGTTTACCGATGACCCCGGTGCCGCCCGTCCATTTTGCAAGCTCGGTTAATTTGCCTTCACCTAAAACAGTAGCTGATTTATCTGAACTGCGGCGTTGGGTCACTTGGCCTACGACCTGATAACCCAAGGTTGTTACCAGGCGTCTTAATTCTTGTAATGAACTTTGCAGCTCGTCGTCACGCACGGACGACAATTGAATACCAACAAGGACTGCTTTTTTAAGTTCGTTAGGGTTCGACATAGGCCTTTTCTTACCCTACAAACTGCGCTAGATAAAGACAATGTTTGCAAAGTCGATACGGACCCCTAAATTCTCAAAGATAAATATCGAAATCAGCAACATTTGTAATCTGCAGTGCAGCTTTTGTCCGGAAGTGATTCGCACCAAGCAGCTGATGGATTTGGATTTATTTGAAAATATCATTCAACAGGTTTCTCCGCTAACTGAATTGGTTTGCTTTCACCTGATGGGTGATCCGCTAGTGCATCCGAAACTAAAAGAAATGATTCAGATTTGCGAAAAGTATAATACCAAAATATTTTTTGTGACGAACGGAGTTCTTTTAAAAGAATCAAACCAGCAATTACTATTAAGCCCTGCTTTTTATCAGGTTAATTTTTCTTTGCACAGTTTTTTTGATAACTTTAAAACAAAAAATCCCACGGCTTACTTAGAAAAGATATTTACCTGGACAGAACAGGCCTTTATTGCGCGGCCTGATCTTTACATCAATTACCGTTTGTGGAATTTGCAAGACGTACGCGGCGAAGAAAACCTAAACCTTGCTATGCTTAACTTTATCGAAAAACGTTTCGATTTTAAATTTGAAAAATCCATTGATGTGCGTAAACAAAAAAGCGTTCGCATCAGAAACAAATTGTATCTGCATTTTGATACCGAATTCATATGGCCCGATACACAGCTTCCAGTGCTTGGTAAAAGCGGTACGTGCTACGGGCTGTCATCCCACTTTGGTATTCTTGTTGATGGCACTGTTGTGCCTTGCTGTCTTGATAAAGAAGCTGCAATTCCGCTTGGCAATATTAAACAAAACAAAATTGAAGAAATCTTAAATAACACGCGTGCGAAAGATATGCTTCGCGGATTCAAGCAAAACAATTTAGTAGAAAATTTATGTCAACGCTGCCAGTATATCGAAAGGTTTCAAACGTAATAACTTAGAAAACGCACTAGGAGTTAGACATGAATTTTTTAAAAGCAGTGGCCATTCTGCCAGTTTTGGTTTTTGGCTTAAGCGTAGCACCATCGACCACGCAAGCCGCAGTTGCCTTAACAAAAAAAACAGTTGAATACGGTACCACGACAAAATTCGAAGGTTATTTTGTCACTGCAAAAAATGCCAAGAAAAATGCTCCGGGAATTTTAATGATTCACAACTGGAAGGGCATTACGGATGAAACAAAAACTCAGGCGGACCGCTTTGCAGCGCTTGGTTATAATGTTTTTGCTGCTGACATTTACGGTAAAGGCGTTCGCCCTAGCGAAGCTAAAGAAGCTGCCCGCGCGGGCGCAAAAATTGTTGGTGCGATCAGTTTTCACGGAGGTCTTGATAGCCCCACACCTGCTGACGGTAAAAATATCAAAGGCAAAGTTTTAGCACTACACGGCGCTATTGACCCGTATGTGTCACCAGCGGAATTAGCTGCGTTTGAAAAAGAAATGCAAGATAGCAAAGTGGATTATCAGTTAGTTAAGTACGGATCAGCTGTGCATTCGTTCACTGAAGTTGGTGCTGGCACCGATAATTCAAAAGGCGCTGCTTACAATGCTGAAGCCGACAGGCGTTCGTTTGCCGCTGCAGAAGATTTTTTAAAAGAAGTATTTTCTAATTTGGTGCTGTTACACTGATCCAGCGTGTTGGCGGAAGCCTCTTAAAAATTGTGGCTGCCTTAAAATAAATTATAGCTCTTTGCTGGCGATTTTTTGAGATTTGTTTTGATTGGCAATATAGTCTGCATCTTCAAAACCCTTAATAGATCCGTTTGCTTCACTTGGACTTAGGGCGACGAAAGCAATGTCGTATTCAAAGCTCATTTGGGGATAAGCTTTATCTAAAAGATCATATAAACGACTGACTCTATCACTTGGATTTACACCTTTAAATGACTCAGAAACCACTTTAATATCATAGGCATTTTCATGTTGGCTGACGATGCTGACTTCAAGGGGTGTCAAAACATTGTACACTGAACGCATTTTTTTCAAAATTGTGTCTGAATCCATTTTATAACCTCCTTAAAGTTATTATACTTAGTTTCTATCTCTGTTTTATTGACTGCTCCATCAATGTAGCGGTCATTCATAGTCCATGCATTTCTTATGCCCCTATAGGCGTCACGTAAACCATTTTCTTGAAGTAAGTTGAAAATCCTTTTCTCAGGCACACTTGTAGAGTCTATTACATACTGGCAAAGCACTTGAAGATCGTGCGTTTTTTTATAATGGCCTTTGTACTTCATAAGCAAAGATTTAATTAAAAGCTCTGTTGCAATATGGCCATTATGCAAAATCTGACGAAGTGGTGAATTATTTTTGCGAATCAAATCCATAACCACGTCGTACTCGGAAGCATTGTTTGTTAGCGTGGGAATCGGTGTTGATTCGTATTCGGCCATAGCAGCCGATGATAATATAAGATCTGTAAAACTTCAACGAAGAATAGGCTTTGATCGTGTGTTAAAAATAGTTTTCCTTATCATTCCAGTCGTGTTTTTTTGTGAGCCATGAAATTAAAATATCTAATTACGATCGCAAAGGTTTTGGTTGGCACGCATATAACGGCGTTGCTCGGAAAGCTCTGCCGATGTCATCTGGAAATAATCCCGGCGGCAGTTATTAGCAATGGCTACGTCTTGAATAGCCTGGGCTTCAGGCGGCGTAATACGTAAACTCCAGATAGCTTTTACTGCTAGCCATTGCTTTAGGTACTGACATACATAGCGTTTGTTCGGTGGAACGTATTCAAGCGGCGTGCTGCCACCCTTGGCCATATTTTCGGTGGCGTTAACTGCTAGCAAGTGAAAATTATTTCCCATGTAGTTTGCGTACAAGCATCGTTTGTTGGCGTCCCACTCGTGACCACCGGTCATGTACGCATTTTTCAATGGTACGAAATGATCAACTTGTATTTCATCGGCCGATTTAAATATTTTTGCTGTGTACGGATCTTTCCACGCGCCTGATTGTACCGAGCAACCGTCGGCAGTGAATGTTACCGGACCATCGGCGTCCCGAACCATAACTAAACCCCGGATGTTTAGGCATGTGTCATCATCCTTAGGCGAAACCCATGGACCAAATTGCTCGCGACGATCATACGGAACTTTAGGCAGCGGAAATGCTTTTTTGTGATGAACTAGCTGAAGTAAATCGACGAACAACAGTCGAGTTTCATTTTTGATTTCAAAGTAGTGATCGTAAATAAAAGCTTCGCGCGAACTTGGAAGAAGTTGATTTAAATTTACTGATACGTGAGCCGGTACAGCTTGAACTGCAAAAACCGTAGACGTGGATATAAAAATTAAAACTGATATTAAATATGAATTTAAAAATTTAAAGCCAAAGATAGAACGACTCACTCATTTCCCCTCGTGAATATAGTTGCGCTGTTGAATGTATTTCAGCTTGTGGTGGGGCGCTCGTGCAACTGTTAAATTATCTTTTCGCGTGAGGTTTGTGTTAAGATGAAATCGTAATCAGGCTTTGCTTTCTATATAATCAAAATTTTTTAACAGCTTTTAAACTGCTATTTTAAGGGCAAATGCTGCTGCGCAAAAATATAACACGTAGCTCTTATCGCATTGGCTTTTTCCCAGCTTTTGAACCCTGATCTTTCGCAAATTTTCAAAACTAGCCTGTCCCTTTAAAAAGCCGCGTAGTAAATATCCTATTAAGTTTCAGAGGTTTTTAGTTTCCAAAAATGGGACGATAAAAAAGGAATTTTATGAGCGCAAATCAGAAAAACAAAGCAGAGCCTACTAAGTCGAATGCTGTTCAAGCTGACTGTAAAATCGAGTTGAATTTGTCTCGTCGTAAAAAGAGACGAAAAACTGGTTGGTAGTTTAATATGACTCATGTAGCATAATTACATGAGCTTTATTGTAGCAATCGAACCTGACCCAAAAACAGTCAAATTTATGAATGAGGCTTTCGCCGAATTGTCTAAGACCTTGAATTATAAGGTAATTGTTTCGACCGACCTAGCTGCCTTTAAGACCGAGTGGGCTAAACCCGAATATAAAGAAAAAACAATCGTGTTAATGATCGTCAATGCAGAATCTGTTGCAACAAACACGGCTGAAGCCATAACCGCCCTTAAAGAGACTTACAAGTGCGATTTACTGATTAGCTTGTTTGATGATCCTAAGTTTGTGAAAAACGCAGACGTCTGGCCAATTCAAAATCTTTTGTACAAACCCTTTGATGTAACAATTCTTAAAGAACACACCCGTTTTGCTTTAATGAAGAATAAAAAAGTGCAAACACAGTACGTTCATACCACACGGGCTAAAGCTGAAATTGAATCCTTACGAAAATTAAAAGCCATTCAAATAACTGAGGCCGGCTTTAAGATCGCAAAAACTCAGCCGCTACTCATCGGCAATGTTTACAAGTTTTACCACCCGCTTTTTACAAATAATAAGCAGCAGCACATTTGGGGCCGCGTAGTCTCTGAAACTGATGCGGCGTACGAACTGACATTTGCACAGCTTAACCCAGTGATATTAAGTGCGATCAGAAAAAAAATTGTCGGTGCCGGAACCAAAGTGAAAAACACTGTTTGGACTGGCCGAAATACCGTGAACTTAACTAAGATTATAGTTTGCTTAAACCTTTCTGAAGAAGGCCAAAACGCCACTATCGCCGATTTATTACAAAGAAATTTTGAAGATATTAGTTTTATCGACAAAAAAGATCTTAAAGGCCGTGCCCGCGTCGATTTACTAATCAGTGATGTGCAGTATGAAAAACGCCAATTAGAAAATTCGTTCGAACCTAATTTGACATACATACGTTTAATTCCTAATAAACCCATCAAGCGTATTGAACTTGAAGAACGTTTTACAGCAGAAACATTGCGCTTAGAAAAACCTTTAGATAAAGCTATTTTAGTTAAAATGACGAAGCAGTTATTTCCACTTCTAAAAGAAAAAGAAATTCAGCAAGCTATTACGATTAACTTCGAAGAACCGTTAATGCTTTCAACACTGATTGAAGTGGAAGAGTATTCAGAAGCCGCAGTGGGGTTTCGGCAAGCCACGCCCATCCCACTTGATACCATGCTTGATATAACGTTATCGCAAGAAGACGAATCATTATTAAAAGAAATGAAAGCAAAAGTTCACTACGTGGACGAGCAACCAAACTCTGACGGAGTGTACTACCACCAGATGATTTTGTACGGAATGAAAGATGAGTTTTTAAAGTTGATTCGCCTTTGGACTTTACAGCGACATATCCTAACTCAAAGCAGTTAATTAAAAAATTAAATAAGCTTACTCAGGATTGAGCGGTACTGTTATTTTTAATGATCTCAATTTGATATGTCTAATGATTTTCAAAGTGCCAAAATCACTCAGCATTCAAAATACTTAATTAAAATTAACTAGTTAAGTCAGATATTTAATTAACTTCTAACATTTTGTCAGTAAGTTAGCCGCCTGCTTTCCTTGGCAAAGCCGTACTTACTGCGGTTATACAGTGGTCTGCAGTTTTAACATGTACGCAGATGTTGATAGTAGCCTTTATTATCAATGCCAGGCTGCATTTCCAGGCCAAGGACAAATGCAAAAAACCAGCGAGCCCATTCAAAATCCGGTTCGTTTTGATGGATTTAATAACATGTACAGTTACACACAAAGCTGGATTTGTAGAAATGGACCTTATACTGGATGGCCGCAATCTTTAATGTTAAGTCATGCTTCTGTGACAGTGCCAGCACCGTTCACCGGTACGATATGTGCGGCACAAGCCGCACCAACCGCAGGCATCGTGGTAAAACTAGCAGCAAACTATAGTGCTGTAACACTGCCAGCTACGGTAACTATTCCTGCCGGCAGCCTGTGTGCCACATTCAACGCGACTTCGAAGTTGATGTCTAATGGCGGAGCCGGTCAAGACGTACTTATTCAGGCTGACATAAACGGTATGATTTTATTCAAGACTATTACAGTTTACTGGTAATTTTATTATCTTCGGTTAATAAAATTTATACGATCATTATTGATTAGAAAAAAACCCACGTCTTGTAAAAGATGTGGGTTTTTTTCTAATCTTAATCTCTAAACCTATGAATCAGAATTACATTGCCGTTTCTTTTTTCAGAAGTTCTTCGATTTTCATTCCAACGTGTGACTCTTTTGAATTGAAAACTGTACCAACGCGACCGCCATTAAAATGCTTTGCTGCCATCTCATACGCAGCTTTTGGTAAGGCCACATACTTTACAGCTGGAACCATTTTCTCAGAATTTTTCAAGAAAAATTGAACAAATTCTTTTACTTCAGGTTTTTTCGCAGATACCTCACTAACGTAAATAAATAATGGACGCGATAAGGGATAGTACGTGCTATTTTCAACAGTTTCTTTTGAAGGTAGCACTGCCGTTTTTACCGGAGCTTTTTCGCCACCTAAAATAGCTAATACCTTTAGTGTTTTTTTATTTTCCATTGCATACGACATTGGCACGTAACCTAAAGCAAACTTGTCGCCAGCAATTCCTTTAATGATCGTATTGTCATCTTCAGAAGCTGTGTAATCACCACGTGATGACTTTGCTTTACCAACGATGGCTTCAGTAAAGTAATCAAACGTTCCAGAATCTGAACCCGCACCATAAAGCTTAAACGGTGAATCAGGCCACGCTGGGTTAACTTGATTCCATTTCATAATTTGACCTTGGGCAGTTGGCTCCCAAATCTTTTTTAAGTCAGCAACTGAGATTTCTTTTACCCATGTGTTCTTCATGTTCACTGCTACAACGGTTGCATCATAAGCAATTGGTAATTCGAAATACTTGATGCCAGCTTTTTTGCAATCTTCCATTTCAGCAGTAGTGATTGGGCGTGATGCATCTTGAATATCTGTTTCGCCACGGCAAAACTTTTTGAAACCGCCACCCGTTCCAGAAATACCAGCAGTTACTTTAACCGAACCTTTTTTCATTGTTTGGAATTCTTCAGCCATAGCTTCCATGATGGGGTAAACAGTGCTTGAACCATCTGCTTTGATAATCACTGTTTCAGCGGCGTTAACAAACACTCCGACCAACATAAAAACAGCCCAGATTACAAATATCATTCGACTCATAGGATCTCCTTGTTTGTGTTAATAATATACCAGCTTAGCATCCCTAATTTTTCCACAAAGGTCGTGTCAGGATTGCTTTAAGACGCGCGGCTGTGTGCCTAGCTGCCTGATTCAGATCAAGATGTGGGCATTTTTAGCTGCCATATTGACAACTTTAACCTGACTAACTAAATCTATCCATTCGTCATTTACCAGACACGTGGTGGGGTAGCTCAGCTGGTTAGAGCAACGGAATCATAATCCGTAGGTCGGCGGTTCAAGTCCGCCTCTCACTACCAATTTTTTTCTGGTCTGAATTTTTAAGTGGCGAGATTTAATTTTTACTAAATTTGTTTTCTTTGGATGTTTCTGAAGAAAGTTTTGTCGGAAATGAGCCTCTGACAAAACACTAAACCTGCAGCGATGCGGGTTTTTTGCATTTTGGCCATCCTATATCGGCGCATCGATACATTTGTTGCCACTCAAACATTTGCCAGGACCGCAATCACAGCCTCTCGTCATCAAGTCGCCACATGAGCCCTTTCGATGGTAGTAACTACAGTCGGCAGTGCACGTTGAAGTGTACTGTTTTACTTTCCCGCCAGCTGCTGAACAAAACATTTGATACTGATCGAATTCCATCTGGGCAGGTTCAAGGATTTTTTCAGTATTCGGTGCTAGCCGAATAACTGAACTCGAAAAATGTAGCCCGAAAAACGTCGCGACCACAATCAGTAAACCAACTGTCGAACTTTTTGACGATGACCGTCAGCGACTCACTGTAAGTCGTTTAGTCACCCTTTTGCTTTCTAATCAAATAAAACACACTTTAAATCTGGAACGCTTCTCGCTAGTTAATTCCTCGAAAGATCGTTCTAGTTTGAAGAAAGGGCAATTGAGCCCACAGACATTGGAACGGTATCCAAATGGAGCTCTGTATGAAAAGAACGAGAACGAATTTTATCATAACTTTCTTGACACTAAGTTTAAGCGGCCAATCGGCATTAACTCAAGTTGTTGTGGGTTCGCATTCGCAGCAATCCAGTAACCAAGAAGTCGCTGTCGGACGCAAAGAATTCGTTAGATTTTCTGCGTTTCCCATTGCGAACAGCACCGACAAACATGTCTTATTTGAAACGTGCCACGCGCTTGAAAAAGTCATTCGATGCCGGCCAATCGGCAAGGGATACTATAGTCTGGCTGAGCTCAAAGAACTTTCTACAAATGCTATGATGAGAGCACACACTTCCGTTGGGGTCTCCATTGTAATCGCAGGTCTTGCAGCGGCAGCAATGGTTCCCGTGGCTGGCGCGGTTACTCTAAGCGGTATGCTATTTGGAGGGGTGGGGGGCGTCGTCGGAATGGCGACCCTCGGTGCTGGTCTAACGGTGACAAATTTGTATCTTTTCGGGTTGAGTCCGAAAATTTCAGCAATAGCGGGAGTGCCGGCGGGCGTTCTGTTTGGATTGTTTGCCGCTACAGAAGTTGGGGCAGCTGGAATTGTTGCTTTTACTTTTGCGGCGACCCTTCCTATAGCTGCGGGGTACAAGCTTCTGAATTACATGGGTATGAATCCCGTAAAAACTTACAAAAACGGATTGAAGCTGAGAGATCTTTATCAAGCAGCAAGCCTCAGTGGCTCGACTGATCAGATTTTGGAAGTAGAGACCGTCTTAAAGAATTTGCACCCTTCGGCCCCTTTTTCTAATTCGCAACAAGAAGTTATTGTATTGCCATAATCACGCTACCTTCCACCACTTCGTGAATTCAGATAAGTTTCCACCGCAGACCCCGTTAGGCCTAGCGCCTACAATCTGGACCAGAGTGTTCAAATAGTAGGCCTCATTGACCAACTTTCTCAGATTAGGAATATCCTCATCGATCGACTTTCGTAAAAGAATTTTTTGACCTAAGTGACTTATGCTTTTCATCATTGTCTATTTTTTACGAAGCCTTTTTCAAAATCGCATTTGGCTTAACTGATACAGACAATTTTAAATTTTCTTTACTCACTTGATCTTGCAGTACAACTTGAACAACTAACTCTGGCAGTAAACCAATTTTTTTACCAATACCCATTGCACGGCGAATTGTTGGAGATTTACGACTACTTTCTAAATCATTCAAGCTTTGCTTTGATAACCCTAGCATTTTAGCAAACTCGACTTGAGTCATTTCTTCGCCCAAACGATGAGCTTTCAATAACCTTGCAAAGGTTAAAGGTCCGAACTCATTTTCAATTTCTTTAATTCCAACTTTTTTAGTACTCATGTTTATTTACCTCTTCAATAATAACTAAGTTAATAGTGCCATCATGTTCTTCTGTATAAATAGCCCGGTAAGCTTTGTTTAGACGTATTGATCTTTGTCCGAGCCGATCACCCTTGAGTGGTTCATCATGATAGCCAGGAAGTTTTCGAATCTCACGCAGCCCTTTAAGCTCGACTGATTGAGCCCACGCCAACAGCTTAGTAACTACATGCTGCGGTAATTTCTTTAAGCTTTTGTGGACTTTATCAAAGATCACTTTATCCATATTCAAAAAGTACTCTAAATTGGCGTACTTTGCAAGAAAATAGTCCTGTCTCAATTAATTTACTTATTTATAAGCAATCGATAAAATAGTTTTAACCAAGCTAAGTATTTGAATTTGTTATATTTTTTAGTTTACATTGTAAGCCTTTGCCGCCATTTGTAGTAATTTGATATCGCAAGCTTATTCGCTTTGCAGTAAGCTTGGATTCCTTCAGGGTATTTTTTTGATTGCTCTAGATGGTTGCGCCAGTATTCTATTTTGTCTTGATTTAGTTCTTTCACGCTGACTCCTTTTTATTGAAATCAGTTTGCCTATGTTTTTATGCGCGCTCAAACAGGGCTGATGGATCGCTTACGTAACTTAGCCTGGCCCCTACCATTTTCTTAAAAGACATTTATTGAATGTATGTTCCAAGTTATTGATATCCTCTATACTTTGGTATGCATAATATTCTACAAATTTGCGTCTTATATTGTGATGGATAACGATTCTATTTTCTTTATTTATGTAAAATTCATTAGAAAAATAATAATCTTTCTGACAGTTTGTTTTTTGCAAATGGACGAAGGATAAACCCTTAAATGTAATGTCCAATAGTGCGTTTAGTTGATCTTCATCACCTTCTTGTTGGGGATATACAATTAATGATTCCACTTTCTTGCTTTCGCTAAAAAAAACTTCTGACTTCAATGTTTTCTGATTCTGGTTGAAGTAATACCATTTACTTTCTCTAAATTTTTCATTTTTCTGCCGAGGTTCCCCAATTTTACTGATAACTGTATCTGGGGTGTCGCCGAGTTTAATCAGATTAAATGCCTCTTTCGAAGATTGATTCTTATGTGGAGTTGTACACCCTAGCCAAATTAGCATAAGTATTCCAATCAAAAATTTCATCGACACTCCTTCTTTAATTTTAACTGCTTTTTATATTTTTCATTAAACCAATCAAAGGCCTGAGTGTTGTCGCCTTTAATTTTTTCCGGATTCAGAAGTAAATATTTAAAATTTTCCGCGAAATCTTCAGTAGGATTGTCATGGGCTCTTACGCTAACAAATGAACCTTGCTTAAGGTAAATCCCTTGCTTGCCTTTCTTCCATCCAAGTTTTTTTTCGTATTGTTGTTTTCCGACAGCTGAATATCCTTCATAAACAGAGTGTCCTATTTCATGCAGCAAAACCTCTTGCATACTCCAAGAAGGATGCTCAAACGTATTATTATACAGTATTATAATTTTTCCATCGTACGATGTAGAGGCTGGATTAACTATATCTATCGACTTTTTCATTCGGTAAATACCTTCTAATGGTATTTTATTTAAATCATTTGGTATTCGACTAAGCAATTCCTCAACTTGTTCTTTTTCGTCCTTGCTCCACTCTACTGTTTTTTCTGAAGTATATTCCCATTTTTCGGGGCGGCCAACTTTGATCTTACTTTTCCAGTAAAGATTAGGTTCACACTTTGTATTACAAAATTTTTCACACTCTTGTGAACAAGTGAACGTGCTCATGTCCATTTGCAAAGTAGTGCATTTGCTTATGCAGGCTTTATCGTTTTTAGAAATTTTTGATTCTTTAAACCAATCAAGACATGTGTCTGCAAAGCAAATATACGGAAAAAATACAATTAGAATAACTAGTCTGAAAGCATATCTATCGTATATACGTTGATCTTTCATTTTTGAACTGCCAAATTGATAGTGGCTAAAAATCCAGATTTACTTAGTTTTCCAGTTACATCTTGCCGTTCAAGAAGGTCCCAATCTTGTGGTGTAGCTGAATCAATCCAAGAATTTAAATTTTCTTTAAACGTTTTTGCCCATGGCGCAGGATTGTTGTTCATAAGCTTTGGCAAGGCCTTTTGAACCGCAAAAGAAACATCGTTCAATTGAGTTAAAACGAACCAAATTCCATACAAATCCTTATACTTTTTTCCTTTAACAGTTCTCTTTGTAAAAGTTAATCCTTTGTGAAAAACCCAAGCCTCCGGCTTAACAACTGAGATTTTTACTCCACTTGGCAAACTCATAAGCGTTGCTTCTTTCAAGCTCATTTCTATATATGAAAGAGCTTGTGCATTTACCCCCGCAACATTAATCGCCACCACAGCTTCTCGATTTCGTGATTTATTATCAGTTAAAAACTCTACCTCGATTTCGACTTCATCGAACTGTTTAATAAAACTCTGCACCGCTGGAGTATCTAACGACTTATTTTTAGGTTCATAACCACTGGATATCAATAATTTGGATATCTTTTCATCACCAAATTTTACAGGCTTTCTGGGGATGAGATAATCTATGTCGGTTGTGCCCACCGCGCCCGAATTGGCCTTTGATAAAACAAGATCGTACAAAATCAATGCGACCCCGCCCCCCACCACAAGCTGATCATTCCATGATTTTAATATTTTAGCTAACTCTTCAACCTGAACAAGTAACTCTGTGCTATCTAATGGCATTTTCGATTTCACTCCATGAGCAAATAGATTTAATGTCATCCATTTTTCTAAATAAAGCCTCAGCCTGCTCAACACCTCTAATCGGAAAGTGTAAAAGATCTAATACTGTTAAAAACGCGTAGGGTTTCATCCAGATTTCTTTTTGAACTTCACTACTAACCCTTTCAATTAAAGTTGAATAATACGGTTTTATTAAAAGAATCTCGTACCCACGATCTAATTCGACAAGACTTAATTGATTAGAAATTTTCGCCAGCTTGTCCCAGTTTAAAAGGTAAAACTCTTGTAGTCTTAAATTTGTGTTTTTTAAATTAAAGTATTCCATAGAAGCCGAATGCAATGCGGGCACCAAATTAAGTTTTCCTGCGTTTAATTTTCTATCAAAAAAAGCAAACCCCTTGGTTTTAGTCTTTTTAATTAAATTGTATTCTTTTATCCAATCAATCAGAAGCTTATCTGGATATTTTAGATAGAATTTCTTATTTGTTCTCAACCCTTTTGAGGTGATAATTCCAATGTACTCCAGCTGCTTAATAACCTTATGAACAAGGCCTATACTAGTACCCGTAAGCCGGCTCAGCTCATTAATAGAAAACCCGTCTTTTTGGATTTGATCGTGATAAGCCAAAAGCCAGAATAAGATCAATGACGATTTATTGCTATAAATGTCTATTTCGATTTCCACACCCCTAACGGGTAAAACTGCCATTCGTGCCATCCTATTCATTGTAATACGCTATTCACTATAAAGTGAATAGTTATTTTTAGCTGTTCGAGCCAGCGTCAAAAAAAGTTCGTTGTCAGATCAGCCAGGTTCGGTTTTAAAAATAAAAATTCAGATGTCTTCAGGTTCCCGTGAAAAACAGGGAGGGGACTCGTACGCCTTTTTTGTAGTGTGATTCGCCGATGAAGAAATAAATTTCGATTGAGTCCGATTTCACGATGATTCGATCGACTACTTTTTGAATGATCTGTGATTTGATCTCAGGGTTTGATTCGTTTTCAAGTAAGTCTTTGATCGTTTGCTTAAATAAATTAAAATCATCGACTGACACAATATTTTTGATTTGATTTGCGCTGCCCATTTCATTTATTTCCAGTTCTAAGCTAGCTTTACTGACCGATAGCTTCTCCATTTGGTTGAAGTTTTTATTCATCGCAAACCAAATTACTGCCAAACTCTTTTCAATCAACTTCGAATACACCCTTGTGTCGGATATAAACTAAACGATGAAATCATAAAATCTGCTTGTGCTTATTCGGACGAAGAAATGAAAGGTCTTCGAATGAAACGCATTACAGAAAATTACTCAAGCCTTGCGGAAATGGTAAATACAAAAATAGGCTGGTCTGCGCTTCCATCTTATTTAGGAAAATATGAAAAATTAAATTGGTATGTGTCCGATTTCCAGAAAAAATTATCCCTCACCGTCAGTTTTTTATAATTCATAGGCCTGAATTTTCGGTGACGCCTTGGTTTAAAAATCTAGTTCTAGAAATTCAATCTTGTTTTTAATGTATCGCCACAGACGAGATTTAAAAATTTTTTTCTAGAAGCTAATTCAAAGTGTTTTTGTGCGCTTTTTTAATATTTAGCGAGTTCTTCTTACTGGCGGCATAGAAATAGCTCCACTTGCGCTAATCTCAACTGGATATTTTTCGGTGTAAGGTAAATTAGTAACAGACACATCATCAATCTTTGAAATTGAAAATGCTTTTACTTGATTGCTTTCTCGCTCAAACCCGTAGAACAATCGGTTTCCATCTCTTGATCTTCTAAATGAAAGTGGCTCAATGGTTCGTTGCTTATCAGCATACCCAAGCATCACGCACACACGATTAGCTGCTGCAAATTGAATTTTCTGTAAAACATGATCAAATGACTTACTACCTGTTACTCGTCCGTACTGAAAAACCACTTCATCGGGTTTCCCGGTAGGCATCGTTTTATCTTCCTTAAGAGCATTATTAAGCCACTCAAAAAAGGGATTAATATCTTTCCAAAAAGATTCTAGAGGGGGAAGACTTGGCAACTGATGTGCCAACATATGCTCCCACTGACTTACAAGTTCATCAATTTTTTCATGGGCCTCAATGCTTGCAAATGTAGGAACTTGAATGCTTTTATAGGCACACTTTTTTACTAAAGTGTTATACACTAGTTGCGGATTTTTTATTAACCCCCTATTTCTGAAAAAATGGACCACATCATACACGTCTCGAGGACGAGCACGCTGCCCCAAAGCTCGTATCTTTTCCGCGATCACTTCTTCAAATGCATAGCAGTTCGTCCAAATTCCAGAAGCAGGCTCGTCCGTATATGGATGATCAACTTTCTTTCGCTCCGAATCTAAAACTATGATTTCATCATTTGTTAAGTCAATTTTGATTGTCGCAACAGATCCCTGTCTTCTTTTCAATGGACCGTTGTAGTGAATAGTTCCTTCAGCAGATAATTTTGAACTGCCGTTTGGTCGAATTTTAAATCTGAACTGGTCTTGAAAAAACTCTATTCCAGTTTCCTCATATAATGAATCCGCAACCTCTCGCATTGACCTTAGTAAAAAATCGACGTCTAAATGTTCAGACTCTTTAATAGTGAAGTCTAAATCCTCGGAAAATCTGAATGTTTCAAAAAAACATTTTTTGAGACTAGTGCCACCTTTAAAAAGCCATTTTTTCAATTCAATATGTTCTGATATTCCATGCAGCATCCATCCCAAAACGTAATCTTTTTCCACAGTGTCAGCACTAAGATCCAAATTTTTCGCAAGTTGTAAAATTTCATTTTTTTCAATCATTTTTTTTTATCCATGAAATTGGCACTTTCAAATTCCAGCGGCTCACCATTTTAGTTGTTGATTTAATGGAATCAAAGTTTGAATAGCCCTTCGAAATTCTCTGTCTTATTTTTTCCAAAGTATCTTCATCGACTGCACTAGTTACCTCACATAAAAAACCCAATCTTTTAAAAACCGTTTGATTGCCGAATTTTTCTGCGTATTGAATTAGTAATGGAATATTCTTGTACTTCGAATCTAAGTAGTTATTAAAAAAATCTTTTACTATTGCCATTCCTCCAGCAAGAGATGGATCATCTAAAAAATCAATCATAGTTCTTGATGGGTCCGAAACTTGAACTTTTACGGTACCAATCCAAATGGTTTTAGTACCAAATAGTTTTTCTGATTTTATATTCTTAAGGTGAATCTTGATGCCAGAATAATTTGGATTTAATATATTAGTTTTTTTTGTCGTAAAATAAACTACCGTCTCAAATAATTGTTCAGACAAATCCCAATGTTTAATCGCAGAAAATCCAGCAATGTAACCAGGAGAGAATATATTTGAAACAATAGCCCAAGGATTTTCAATCGCGAGCTCTCCAGGAGATGCTTCAACAGGTATACTAATATAAAATCCTCTTTTGATTCTTTGTAGCCATCCTGCTTTTTCCCACCTTGATAGAAGGCGTCCTGCCTCTTGCTTATTAACGCTTAGAACACTTTCGACAAGAGCTGGAGTAAGTCCTTCTTTTGACTTACTTATTACCTTTGATAGTTTTAAACGAGAATGTTTCCCGATACCTTCCATTTTACTCATGGTATACATTATATGCTGCATTTGCCTTAAGTTGGCAAATATAAAGGTTAAAATATACTTTTTATCTCAAACTGAGACTATAGGCGAGGATTTAACACACAAGCCTAATGCTTAAAGAAATATGGGCTTCCCCAGGCTTCAGTTCGTGAATCATACAAAAGCTTCGCCCGAGCCACATAAACCCATTTGGTGAATGAATCTAAGTTTCCAGCTAATGCTGCTGCCAATACAATCGTAATCGCAAAATCTGTTAATTTATCGAAGTTCAAGCTGGCCTCCTTTAAGGACAATTTGTTTTTGTTCAAATCGGGTTAAAATATTAAAAATGGAATTTCGATTCCAAAACTTTGCGATTCTTGGAGGAATCATTTTCTGATTGAGATGCCTTGAAATTCTATTCGGATTGGTCTTAAGCTTCCATAGTTGGTAGATCAGCATGAGATGGGCGTACTCCTTTTGATCGGGCACAACCTTTCCTTGAAAGAAACAGAACCCATAAGGGGGCTGAGCATTCGTTTTACCTTTTGCGATTTTTTTCTGGTATCCAGGTGCAGTTACTGCAGTCCGCAACACGACTCCCGCTTTGACTAAATTCTCGTAGATAGCTGATTTAGATTTACCCGTCTGTTTTGAAATGTCTGACAGTGAAAGGCCTTTTTGGTAAAGTTCGACATAAGATTCAAATATTGCTTGAGGGTCAAATGAAGATAGCTCAATCTTTTTATGGGTTTGCAAATGTTCGGGTAAGGTGTGATCCAGGCTACCAATTTTTTATCACTATAAGTTTTCTTTGGATGTTTCTGAAGAAAGTTTTGTCGGAAATGAGCCTCTGGCAAAACATTAAACCTGCAGCGATGCGGGTTTTTTGCTTTTTAGGGATCGAAAACCGAAGTTCACTTTTTAGTATGAGGACGTACAATTGTTGCGTTTGAGAACTTACAATTTTCGCAAGAAAACTTATCGCAAGAACTAATTCAAGAAATAGAAACAACTTTATCTGCTAAAAATCTAGAACCGCTGAGCAAATTAAAATCCAGCTACTACCATGAAGGCAGCCGTAGATGCTTGTTGGGATAATTTTTAAATTATCCTTTAAGTTATTGAAAATACACGATATTTTCGTTTCGTGATTTGACTACACCTGTGCTATATTGAACTTAAGTCAAGAGGAGAACTTTATGGCGTCTTTAGAACAGATTAACCCGATAAATAATGAACAGGCTTTCATTGATGAAGTTATGAATAAAAAGCCTTTATTTAAATCTAATGCTGACGCCTTAAGTTTTTACAACTCAAAGTTAGAAGTCATTGCCCAGCAGTTTAATATGACAACAAATGATTTAATTATAAAAGCCGATAGCAATGGTAAACCCTCAAGGCTTGAGGAACTTGCCTTGCAATTAAGTTTAAAAGTCTCTGCACTAAAAAGGTTGCCATAAGCTCATGCCTCACAAAAAACATGACTGGAACAATAAAGAAGAATTTTACAGAATTCATCATAGTGTTCTTCAAAAATATCAATGGCGATTTATATCTGCACCTATAAATTACGTGCATTCATCTCTTACCGATCAACATGAAGAATTGGAAATACGAAGTGCACTTCTTAAAACCGATCTCAATTCTGTCGTCGAAATCAAAATTGAAAAGATTATTGAAATTGACACCACCTGGGCACGGAAAAAGGCTCGCACCTTTGGGTACAGTTATCAAGCCAAGCGCCCCCATCCTGACGATCGAATTTTGTTACGCTACGACAGTCCGCATGAAACGCACAATCAATATCATCACAAACATGTCTTCAACACTATAGGAATACAAACTGAGATTTTGAAAATTGGTAATGACGAATGGCCTCATGTCAGCGAATTTTTAGATGAAGTTATCAGCCGGTTCTAATTAATATGTGAATCCACAAAATCTATAATTTATGCTATGGCTTTATTTTCAGATTCACGATGAAATCAATCGCACTTCAAAGGAAAGTAGGGTTGAAAACACCAACGTATCTAGAGCTGGAAGATCGAAACCTTCACCAATCAAAGAAGCAGTCGGTTAAGACGATCCTAGTAGTCTTCTCTGGGCGTCCTTAAAGTGTGGAAAAATTCTGTAAGCTAGAATCTTATGATGCCTTCAACTTTTCGCAGGCCGATTTATTCCTGAGTTTGCAGGCTTCCGTTAAGGCTTCGGTCGCTTTCTGAAGCATGTTGAGTCCTTCAAGAGCGAATGCATAACTATAAAGGATATATTCTCTATGATAGCCTTCGCTTCCCTGGGGAAGGCTTAATGCAAGTTCAAAATAAACTTTCGCTTTTGTAAATTCACCTTTTGAATTTAATGCTAGTGCAACATCTACAAGACAAAGGGGGTCATTGTTTGAAACACGAAGACATTCAGAGCCGTAATGAAGTTTATCCTCAGTTGTACTCGAACGAATATTAGCCAGTCGTCGTAGACAAAAAATCGAATTTGGAAGGGCTGTTATACATTCTTCTAGCACTCTGTGCGCACCATCCCAGTTATCATCATCTTGTAGAATCATTGCTTTTGCTTCAAAGACCTTTTCGTTTTTTGGATCGAGCAATTCCATCTTAGCCAGCAGTCTACCTTGCTCAACAAGATCATCTTTTTTGTTTGCATCCATAAGCCGGTCAAATAATTCCCGCATGGGTTTGCCTGAGTGGTTCACCGCGCTTTGCTGGCTTGGCATTGGAGCTTCATGTGACGTGGATTTGTCGTTAGCAAAATGTGGCTCTTTGTTAGACACATCTGGAGACAAGTTTGTAATTACTTGTGCATTTGAATCTGCTAGCGCGGCTAGACTTTCAAACTTTGTATCCTGAACACTAGGAACTGGCGCCGACCACCGGCCTAGAGCAACGCCAAAAATAAAAATCAGAAAAATATAAAAGTATTTCATGTCTGTCTCATTAGTGACCTTAAAATAAAATTTGGTAGTGGTCATCAA